>NZ_JBHMIN010000070.1:0-27455 GCF_048060215.1 Micromonospora sp. LOL_021
AGGAGCGGCCGGTCACCGGGTCGGTCGGCGCCGACTCCCGCCCGTGCCGGTCGACGGCGGTGACGGTGTACACGTGCGACGACCCGAAGGGCACGTTCATCGTCGCCGACGTGGTGCTGGTGCGGGCGACCACCTCTCCGCCCTCGTACACCCGGAAGGAGTGGACCCGTGGCCCGGTCGGCGGTTGCTGCCAGGTCAGGCTGATCGCGACGCCGTTGGTGCTGGCCCACAGCGCGGTCGGGGTCGTCGGGCCGGCCGGTCCGCCGTACCGCGCGGCGGCGGGGGAAGCGCCGAGCAGGATGACGGCGACGAGCGCGACGCTGGTCAGCGCGGCGGCACCGCCGCGCCAGCGGGATGAGGTACGCACGGCTGTCCCTCCAACGACACCGACCAGTTATCGACTTCAATCGATAGCCATTATCGAACTGGCGCATCGACGCCATGTCAAGCGCGGTGGACCGGACCTGATCGCCGACAAGCGTTTGCGGGTGGCGGGTGGCGATTCAACCGCAGCGATAGTCATCGGCCCCTGACCAGCAAACTGCTGTTCAGGGGCCTACCCTGAGCCGCCTGACGGAATCGAACCGTCGACCTACGCATTACGAGTGCGTCGCTCTGCCGACTGAGCTAAGGCGGCAACGATCAACCAGTGTACGGCACCGGGCGGAGATCACGCCGGCCGGCCGGCGTACCGACAGGGGCGGCCGAGGGGCCGGTCACGGGTGACAGGCGTCGATGACCGACAGTAGGCTCCGGACGTGTGACGGACGAACCGAGCACGCCAGCCCCAGCCGCCGACCCGGCCGGCCCCGACTCAGCCGGCCCCGGGCCGGTCGATCCGGCCCCACCCGCCGCCGAGCATCACCGGCCCCGGTCGCTGGACCCGAGGGAGCTCGGCTTCACCCCTCGGCCCCCGGTGCCCTGGCTGGCCCCGATGCTGCTGCTCAGCACCGGGCTGCGCACCCTGCTGGCGATGCTGTTCGGCGCGTACCTCGACAAGCGGGAACTGCAGGGCGCGCTCCCCGACGACGTGCACCGCCACAACGCCGTCGACGGGGAGCTGTGGATCGACTACGTGGCCGACCTGGGTGACGGCTTCCCGGCCACCTACTCGCTGGCGTACCTGCTGGCGCAGCCGGAGCTGGACGTCGACGGCGCCGGCCGGCTGCGCCGCGGCGATCTGCTGGTGATGGGTGGCGACCAGGTGTACCCGGCGGCCAGCGGTGAGGCGTACGAGGACCGGAGCAAGGGGCCGTACCAGGCGGCCTTTCCGAGGCCGCCGGCCGGGCAGCCGCGCCCCACGCTGTACGCCATCCCCGGCAACCACGACTGGTACGACGGGCTCACCGCGTTCCTGCGGCTGTTCGCCCGCCGGCGCGACGCCACCATCGGCGGCTGGCGCACCGAGCAGAAACGGTCGTACTTCGCCACCCGGCTGCCGAACGGCTGGTGGCTGTTCGCCATCGACGAGCAGTTCGGCGCGTACCTGGACGACCCGCAGTTGATCTACTTCGAGAAGGCGGCCAAACAGCTCAAGCCGGGCGACCGGGTGATCCTGGCCGTGCCGGAACCGACCTGGGTCAAGGCGGTCGGCGACCCGCAGGCCTACGACGCGGTCGACTACTTCCTGCGTACGGTGATCGAACCGACCGGTGCCCGGGTGCCGCTGATGATCTCCGGCGACCAGCACCACTACGCCCGCTACGCCGACCCGGACCGGCAGCTGATCACCTGCGGGGGTGGCGGCGCCTATCTGTCGGCGACACACAAGCTGCCCGAGCGGATCACCGTACCGCCGGTCGACACCATCGCCCGCAACGCGAGCCCGCAACGCCACTACGAGTTGGCTGGCCGCTACCCGGAAGCGGCCCGGTCCCGCCGCTACAGATGGGGGATCTTCCACCGGCTGCCGCGCCGCAACCCAGGCTTCGCCACCCTGCTCGGCACCCTGCAGACGCTGCTGATGCTGGCCGTCGCCGGGGTCATCGTCTCCTGGGCCGACCCCGACAACCAGCGGCTGTTCAGCATCCCGCTGGTCGCGATGGTGGTGCTCACCCTCGCCGCGTCGGTGGTCTTCGCCAAGCCGCCGAGCGCCAGCGGGGCCCGACATTCCCGGCACTGGCTACTCGGGCTCGGCCACGGTGTCGCGCACATCGCGCTGGCCTGGGTCGGTGCGCTGATCTGGCTGGAGCTGCCGTTCGTCGACTGGCCATGGCCGTTGCCGGTGGTCGCCGCCGCAGTCGTCTACGGTCCGGTCGCCGGGCTGGTCGCCAGCCAGCTGACCGCCGGCTACCTGGTGCTGGCCGGCGCGTTCGACGTCAACCTCAACGAGCTGTTCGCCGGGCAGGGCATCGAGGACTCGAAGTGCTTCATCCGGATGCGGATCGCCGCCGACGGGTCGCTGACCCTCTACCCTGTGGCCGTCGACCGGGTGTGCCAGCGCTGGCGGGCCGACCCGCAGGCCCCCGTACACGCCCCGTGGATCGTGCCGGAGCAGCCACTCTCCACCCGACTCGCAGAGGAGCCGATCACCATCCGCTGAGCCGCGAAATCCGGTGACCCGCGAAGTCAGCCGTACGCCTGGTCGTGGGCCCGGCGCGGACCGCAGACATCGGCCAGGGCGCAGCGTTTCACCGCCCCGTCGGAAATCTGCCGTACGGTGACCGACTCGCTCGGCGGATGCCGCGACACCACCTTGGCCGGCCCGTCCGGGGTCTCGACCCGCTGACCCGACGTGGGATAGCTGCCGCTGTCCGCGTACAGCGGATGTTCGTACTTGAGGCAGCACATCAGCCGGCCGCAGGCCCCGGAGATCCGCAGTGGGTTGAGCGGCAGGTCCTGGTCCTTGGCCATCCGGATGGTCACCGGCTCGAAGTCGGTGAGGAAGGTGGCGCAGCACAGGTCCCGGCCGCAGGAGCCGATCCCGCCCTGCACCCGGGCCGAGTCCCGGGCCGACAGCTGCCGCAGCTCCACCCGGCAGTGCAGGGTCGCCCCGAGGTCACGCACCAGCGACCGGAAGTCGACCCGGTGCGGCGCGGTGAAGTAGATGGTGGCCCGGGCGCTGCTCAGCGACCCCGGCTCCAGCACGTGGTCGACGGCGACCACCTTCATCGGCAGGCCATGCTCGCGGATCAGCCGCTTCGCCGCGACCTTCGCCTCCGCCTTGCGTTTGCGTTGCACCTCGTCACGGTGCAGGTCCTGCTCGGTGGCCAGCCCGGCCAGCCGGGGAAAGCCGTCGGTGGGATCGTCGACCCACTGCGGGGCCCAGACGCACTCGGCGACCTCGGTGCCGTCGTCGGTGGGCACCAGCACCTTGTCGCCGACCGCCGGCCGCAGATCACCGGGGTCGAGGTAGAAGAGGCGCCCGTACCGGTTGAAGCTGACCGCGCAGAGCATCCCCATGGCCCTACCCTACGTCGACCTCCCGGCATCGAGAAGGCAGCCGGCGGCAGCCGATCCGCCGGACGGGGTCAGCTGAACGGGTGAATGTGCCGGGCGACCCGCAACCTGGCCGGGTCGGCCGCGTTCCCTTCGGTATCCAGAGCCTGCGGGGGGTGCAGGGAAAGGCCACGGCATCGCAGCCGGAGCAACAGGCAAAAAGCCGTGCTCCTGAGCGCGGCGCCGTTGCCTTTTCCAGGTCGGTAGCGCAGCCGGGTCAGTAGCGCAGCCGGATCGTCCCGTCGGATCCGGCACCGGGGCTGGCGACGTCGACCGGTTGGTACCCGCCAGCCGGAGCCAGCCGGGGCCGCCAGCGGTCCAGCAGCTCCTCGCCCCGCTCGGTGATCTCCAGGATGGTGGTCAGCACCGCCGCCGCGATCGTGGCGGCGGCCCCGACGGCGCCCGGCCCCGACGGCCCGAACTGCGGGAACGCGGACCATCCGGGTTCGGCGTCGACGGCGGTCCGTACGGCGACCGCCTCGGCCGAGCCCAGTGCCTCGGCCAGCACGGCGGCCAGGCCGGCCCGGCTCAGCGCCGCCCAGTCGGCGACCGCCTCGGCGTACCCGGCGGTGGCCGCCAACCGCCCGGCCAGGCTGTCCGGGTCGGTTCCGCCACCGCCGCCGGTCAGCCGGGTGGCGAGGGTACGGCGTGCCGCGTCGTACGCCTGTGCCGCCGGGCCGGACCAGTCGAGCCGGCCGGACAGCACGTCGACCGCTTCGGCGTACCCGTCCAGTTGCGGGCGGATCGCGGCGCCGGCGGCGGCCAGCGGCTCCGGGCGCACCACGACGAACGCGGCCACCGCGTCGCCGGGCAACGCCCGCACCTGGCGCAGCAGCGGCCAGATCGGATGCCCCGGCGGCGCGCCGTTGCCGACGAGCAGCGTGTCCACCCGGGCCAGCAGCTCCCGGGCAGGCCCGGCGACCCGGTCCAACACGTCCATCAGCTGCCCTCCGTCGACTGCCGGCGGCGGGCTGTCACGTCGACGTCGCGGTACGCGCCGACCACGGATCGCAATCCGGCTGCGGTGTCGGCGAGTCGCCGGCCAGCCTCGTCCGCTTCGGCCGCCCGCTGCGCCAAGGTGTCCCGCCACTGCCGGCCCAGCGCTGCGGTGAGCGCGCCCAACCGGCCGGCCGCCGCCTGCGGCCCACTGTCGGCGTCGCCGCCCAGCCCACGGTCCGCGTCGTCGCGCAGCACGGTCAGCTGGCGCGCGGTGCCGGCCAGTTGGTCGGCGCAGCGGGCCAGCTCGGCGGCGATCAGCTGCGCGGTGGCGTCCATGTCAGACCTCCCGCAGCGACGGGTGGGCGCCGAACGTCTCGGCCCACAGTTTCTCGCGCGCCCAGCGGGCGGCGTCGGCTGCCGCCGCCACCGTGGTGCGCACCGCGCCGGCCAGTTCGGTGTTGCTCCGGGTGTGCAGTGGACCGAGGATCCGCACGTCGGTCACGGTGCCGGCGGCGTTCACCACGATCTCGACCGACCCGTCCGGTGAGCGCACCGTCACCTCGACGGTGTGCACCGCCTTGTCGAACTCGACCTGTCGGGCCTCGATCTGGCGGTACCGCTCGACCGCGTCCTCGATCCACGCCTCGTCGATCTGCCGTACCACGGGATCCTCACCATCGTCGGCAAGCGGGAACAGACCGGTCTGCACCCTACGTACGGATGGGGCTGCACTACGGCACCGAACCGTACCGGCAGCGACCTAACCGCGCCAGAGGCTGAGCATCATCGCTTCGACGGCGATCCGTGGCTTGACGTTGCCGGTGATCGCTTCTCGGCAGCTCAGCACCGCTTCCAGCCGGCGCAGCGCCGACTCCGCTGTCCACTTTTCGGCAGCCGCGCCGGTGAGCCCAGCGATGTCGGTGTGCACCGGGGCCACCGGGGCCCGCAGCACGGAAACCAGGACGTCCCGATAGAAGCCGGCCAGATCGACCAGCGCCCGGTCCAACGCGTCCCGCTGCGCCCGGGTGGCCCGGGACTTCTGCCGCCGTTCCAGCTCCTTGATCTGCCCGGCGGTCCCCCGGGCCGCGCTGGCGGCACCGCGCCCGGTACCGCCGGCGCCCAGCGCGGTCTGCAGCGCCGTACGCTCCGCCGCGTCGATCTCGGCGACCGCCGCCTCGGCCTCCGCCTCGGCGGCGGCGATCAATGACGACGCGGCGTCGAAGCAGGCCCCGACCGTGGTCAGCAGGCGCGGCACCGCCAGGACGGCGTCCCGGCGCTCCCGTGCCTGCTGGTCCTGGGCCAGCCGGCGGGCCCGCCCGACGTGCCCCTGCGCGGCCGCTGCCGCCCAGATGGCGGTCTCCGCCGGTACGCCGTCCCGCTCGGCCAGCACCTGGGCGACCGCCTCGGCCGGCGGCTGCCGCAGGCTGACCACCCGGCAGCGGGACCGGATCGTCACCGAGATGTCATCCGGATGGGTGGACGGCGTGCAGAGCAGGAACACCGTCCTGGGCGGCGGTTCCTCGATCGCCTTGAGCAGCGCGTTGCCGGCCGCCTCGGTGAGCCGGTCGGCGTCCTCGATCACCAGCACCTGCCAGCGTCCGGCCGACGGGGCGCTGGCCGCCCGCAGCACCAGCGCGCGCATCTCGCCGACGCTGATCGACAGGCCGTCCGGCACGACGAACCGGACGTCGGCGTGCGTGCCGGCCCTGGTGGTGTGGCAGCCGGCGCACCGGCCGCAGCCCTGTCCGTGCAGGCACTGCAGTGCGGCGGCCAGCGCGCGGGCGGCCACCGACCGCCCGGAGCCGGGTGGCCCGGTGAAGATCCAGGCGTGGGTCATCGCCCCGGCCGACGGCGGCGGGTCGCCGTCACCGGCGGCGAGCAGTTCGCCGGCCGCCGTAGCGGCCCGGCGCAGGGTCTGCACCGCCTCGTCCTGGCCGACCAGGTCGGCGAAGACGTCGGCGGGCCCGGTCGCGGTCGCCATGTCCGTCGCGGTCGTCATGTCGGTCGCCCTGCTTCGGCGTCGGCTTTCGGCTCGGCGTCGGCTTTCGGCTCGGCGTCGGCTTTCGGCTCGGCGTCGGCTTTCGGGTCGGCGGCGTCGACGGGTGCCGCCGGGTCGGCCCGGCCGGTCAACACCTCGACCCGGTCGAGCACCGCGCCGCGTACCTCGTCGACGCCCCGGGTGGCGTCCAGCACCAGGTAGCGTTTCGGGTCGGCGGCGGCCAGGTCCAGGAACGCGTACCGGACCCGCTCGTGGAACGCCAGCGACTCGCTCTCCAGCCGATCGGCGCCGGCCCCGCGCCGCTGCGCCCGGTCCAGGCCGGCCCGGGGCTCGATGTCCAGCAGGACCACCAGGTCGGGTTTGAGGCCACCGGTGGCCCAGGAGGAGAGCCAGGAGACCTCGTCGACCGGCAGGGTCCGCCCGGCACCCTGGTACGCCAGCGACGAGTCGACGTAGCGGTCGCTGATCACCACCGCGCCCCGGGCCAGCGCCGGCCGGACCACCGTCGCCACGTGGTGGGCCCGGTCGGCGGCGTACAGCAGGGCCTCCGCGCGGGGCGACGGCGCGTCCGGCCCGCCGTCGAGCACCAGCCCGCGGATCTTCTCGCCGAGGCCGCTGGCCCCCGGTTCGCGGGTCACCACCACTTCCCGGCCGCGCTCGCGCAGCGCCTGTGCCAGCGCCGTCACCTGGGTCGACTTGCCGGCTCCCTCGCCGCCCTCGAAGACGACGAAGACCCCGTTGGCGGGGAACGGTTCCGCCGACGTCAACGGCCGTCCCCGGATCGATCCCCACAGGTCGGCCAGGACCGGAACGCCCGGTTTGTCATCCATCTGGCGGAAGGCGCTGAGCCCGGCGAAGATGCCGAACACCCCGGCGAGCAACAGCAGCAACCGGGTCGAGGAGAACGACACGCCCAGGTTGGCGATCTGCAGCTGGCGGGAGCCGCCCACGCCGACCAGTACGCTGCTGACCGAGATGGCCAGCATCAGCACCACCCGGGTGCCAGTCTGCACCACGGCGAAGACCCGGCCCCGGACATCATCGGCGATCTCCCCGCCGAGCAGGGTGATCCCGGCCAGGAAGGCCATCCCAGCCGCCGCGCCGACCAGCACCGCGCCAAGGATGGCCATGGACAGGTGGATGGACAGGGCAAGGATCAGCACCGAGCCGCTGGCCAGCACGATGCTCAGCCCGAACCAGCGCCGCCGGGACAGGTCACGCACCACCGTCGGGCCCAGCCCGATCCCGGCGCCCAGACCGACGAAGAGTGCCGCGAAGAGCAGGTAGAACGCGGCGTCACCGGCGCTCAGCGAGGCGGTGAAGAACTTCGCGGTGCCGATCACGATGCCACCGCCGGCGAACGCGCCGAAGATGCCCAACACCAGGCCGCGGACCAGCGGGGTCTGGCCGATGAACCGCCATCCCTCGGCGAACTGCCGGATCAGGCTCTGATCGGCGTGCCCGGCGGCGACGGCCCGCCCGCTGATCTCCTTGATGCCGTAGAAGACCACGATCGCGGTGGCCAGCCGGGAGGCGGCGTTGAAGAACAGCGCCAGCTGCGCCGGTTCCGCCCAGGATGGCAGATCGGTCACCGTCGCCGCCCGGACGGCGGCGTCGAGGACGGCCAGGCTGATCGCGGCGAGCACCGGGGTGAGCCCGTACGTGGCGATCAGGGTGAGCTGGTTGGCGATCTCCAGCCGGGCCTTGGGGATCAGATTGGGGACCGCCGCCTCCTTCGCCGGGATCCAGATCAACGTGATCGTTTCGATCAGGAAGATCGCGATCGCCGCCCAGGCGACCGTGAGCGCGCCGCTCGCGCCGAACATCGGCAGCAGCGGGATGGAGGCGAACAGCACGAACCGAAGCAGGTCGCAGATGACCATCGTGTAGCGGCGGTCGAACCGGTCGGCGAGCACCCCGGCGACCGGGCCGAGGACCAACGCCGGCAGCAGCCGTACGGCGATGACACCGCCGAACGCCGCGCCCTGCGCCGCCCCGCCGGAAACCTGCCCGGCCGCGAAGATCGAGGTGGCGAGCAGGCCCAGCCAGTCGCTGAACGAGGCGACCCCGAGCACGATCCACAGCCGCCGGAACGGACGGATGCGCAGCACCGAACGCAGCGCTGGCAGACCGGACAGATCGACCGGGGCGGCAGTCTGGTCGGCCGGTGGCGTGTCGGACGCACCATCGCGCTGCTGGCTGCTGGCGTTGTCGTCGATGACCGTTCCTCCCCGTCGGCCCGGCGGCGGGGCCCCGGTGACACTCTAATCCCGGCGCTCACCCCGGTCGGTCACGGTCGCGGGCACCGTCGCGGGCACGGCCACCGGCACCGTCGCGGTCGCGGCCGGTCGCGGCGGGGTCGACGTGGCGGTGCAGGTATTCGCGGATCAGTGCCTTCGCTTCGCGCAGTACGCTGTCGTCGCCCTCTGCGGTGCGCCGGAACGCCAGTTTGATCAGCGCGTCGGCGGCCTCCACCGCGATCTGCAGCGCGAACCGCAGCCGGGGTTCGTCCGGGATGCCGAACCGACCCACCAGGACCTTGGACAACTCACTGGCGATCACCGCGTTGTTGTCCCGGCTCTCGTCCAGCAGCCGTACGTCGACCACGTCGCCGAAGTGCAGGGTGCGGAATCCGGGCACCGTACGGTGCATGCAGATGTACTCGTCGATGCCGGCGGCGACGCCGTCCCACCAGTGGTCGAACTCTCCGCCGGTGAACCGTTCGTTGAGCCGCTGCACGTACGCGTCGATGTTGCGCAACGTCAGCGCCTGCACGATCGCCCGCTTGTCCGGGAAGAACTGATAGACGGAGCCGATGGCCACCTCGGCTCGTTCGGCGAGCAGGGTCGTCGTCAGACCCTCGTAGCCAACCTCGTCCACGATCTCGGCGCACGCGTCGAGCATGCGCTGGACCCGGGCGAGACTGCGCCCCTGGACCGGCACCCGCCGCAGCGGGCCACTGGTGACGGCTGGTGTCGACACTCGTCCCACTCCTTCCGAGAAAGATCCCCCGCGCGTCGGAACCACCGTCGGCAGCAGTGAGATCAAAAACGTTACTCGGATTAACGAGCGAAACGGATATCGGTGTTCACCTGTCCCACATCATCCTGACCATGAAGATCATTTACGAAGATCATTCATGGCAATCTGGCCGGCGGCGGGCCACTACCGGCCAGGAGTGCAGTCAGGAGTCGTCGGACTGGTCGGCGGCCCGGCTGGCGGCGGCTTTCTTCGGCGCTGCTTTCTTGGCCGCGGTCTTCTTCGCACCGGTCGCCTTGGCGGTGGTCGCCTTGGCCGCGGTCTTCTTCGCGCCAGCGGTCTTGGCGGCGGTCTTCTTCGCCGGCGCTTTCTTCGCCGCCTTCTTGCGCGGTGCCGGACCCTTCGCCCGCTTCTCGGCCAACATCTCCGACGCCTGCTCGATCGTCAACGACTCGGGCGTCTGGCCGCGCCGCAGCGAGGCGTTGCTCTCGCCATCGGTGACGTACGGGCCGAACCGGCCATCCTTGATCACCAGCGGGCGCTCGGTGAGCGGATCCGCGCCCATCTCCCGCAACGGTGGCGCGGCGGCCCGCCGCTGCCGGGTCTTCGGCGCGGCGAGCAACGCCAGCGCCTCGTCCAGCGAGACGGTGAACAACTGCTCCTCGGACTCCAGGGATCGGAACTCGTCGCCCTTCTTGACGTACGGGCCGTACCGACCTGCGGCGGCGAGCACCTCGACGCCGTCCGGTGCCACCCCGACCACCCGGGGCAGCGACAGCAGCCGCAACGCCTCGGCGATGCTCAGCGTCTCCGGTGACTGGGACCGCAGCAACGAGGAGCGGCGCTCACCACTGGCGACGTACGGGCCGAACCGGCCGGACTTGAGCACGATCGGTTCGCCGGTCTCCGGATGTTCGCCGAGCTTGCGCTCGCCACCACCGCCGAGGAACAGCTCGTTGATCTTCTCCGGGGTCAACTCGTCCGGCGCGATCCCCTCCGGCAGCGAGACGCGGTCCCCACCGGCTCCGGCTGCCGCGCCCTCCGCCTCGTCACCGCCGCCCGCCGCCGGCTCGGCACCGCCGGCCGCGCCCGCCGTGGGTGCGGCCGCTGAGCCACCACCGTTCGACCCGGCCGCCGCGTGGCCGGCACCCTCCGTTTCCGGCAGAAACCGCTGCAGGTACGGGCCGTAGCGGCCGACCCGGACGACGACCTCACGGCCCTCGTCGTCGACGCCGAGCGGGATCGAGTTGACGCTACGGGCGTCGATCTCGGCGAGCTTCTCGGTGACCAGCCGCTTCAGACCGCCGGACCGGGCGACCAACTCGTCCCCGGCGGTGTCGCTACCGAAGTAGAACGAGGTGAGGAAGTCCACCGCCTGATGATCGCCGGACGCGATCTCGTCCAGCTCGTTCTCCATGCTGGCGGTGAAGTTGTAGTCGACCAGTCGTGGATAGTGCCGCTCCAGCAGCCCGATCACCGCGAAGGCCAGGAACGACGGGATGAGCGCCTGGCCGCGCTTGGCCACGTACCCCCGGTCCTGGATCGTCTGCATGATCGACGCGTAGGTGGACGGGCGCCCGATGCCCAACTCCTCCAACGCCTTGACCAGGGAAGCCTCCGTGTAGCGAGCCGGCGGCTGGGTGCTGTGCCCGACCGCTGCCAACTCCTGCGCGGTCAGCGGCTGGTCCCTGGTCAGGTTCGGCAGCCGGCGCTCGGCGTCCTCCGCCTCGGCCGACTCGTCGTCGGAGGACTCGACGTAGGCGCGCAGAAAGCCCGGGTCGGTGATCGTCTTGCCGGTCGCACCGAAATCGCACTCCTCGCCGGCGGTGGAGACGGCCCGGATCCGCACCGAAATGCTGGAACCCACCGCGTCGGTCATCTGGGAGGCGATGGTCCGCCGCCAGATCAGCTCGTAGAGCTTGAACTCCTCGGCGGACAGCTCGTTGGCCAGCTCCCCGGGGGTACGGAAGTGGTCACCAGCGGGGCGGATGGCCTCGTGCGCCTCCTGGGCGTTCTTGACCTTGCCGGTGTAACGGCGGGGCTCCGGTGGGACGAAACGGTCGCCGTACAGCTCGGCGACCTGGCTGCGGGCGGCGGCGATCGCGGTCTCCGACAGGTTGACCGAGTCGGTCCGCATGTAGGTGATGTAGCCGTTCTCGTACAGCCGCTGCGCGGTGCGCATCGTCTGCTGCGACGAGAACCGCAGCTTGCGGGCCGCTTCCTGCTGCAGCGTGGAGGTGATGAACGGGGCGTACGGCCGACGGCGGTACGGCTTCTCCTCGACCCGGGTGACGGTGAACGGCCGACCGTCGAGCCGGGCCGCCAGGCCCCGCGCCCCGTCGCCGTCCAGGTGCACCACCGACGCCTCCGGGCGGACCCGTCCGGTGGTCGGCTCGAAGTCCTTGCCGGTGGCGATCCGGTCGCCGCCGAGCGCGATCAGGTTGGCGGTGAACGAGCGGGGTCCGTCGGCGTCGGCCGCCGGCTGGCCGGTCACTGCCAGGGTAGCCTGGATGTCCCAGTACTCGGCGGTACGGAACGCCATCCGCTGCCGCTCGCGCTCCACCACGATCCGGGTGGCCACCGACTGCACCCGGCCGGCGGACAGCCGGGGCATCACCTTCTTCCACAGCACCGGCGAGACCTCGTAGCCGTACAGCCGGTCCAGGATCCGCCGCGCCTCCTGGGCGTCGACCAGGTTGCGGTCGATTTCCCGCGGGTTGGCCACCGCGGCCCGGATGGCGGCCCGGGTGATCTCGTGGAAAACCATCCGGCGCACCGGCACCTTGGGCTTGAGGGTCTCCACCAGGTGCCAGGCGATCGCTTCGCCCTCGCGGTCCTCGTCCGTGGCGAGCAGGACCTCGTCGACCTCCTTGGCCAGCTTGGTCAGCTTGGCGATCTGCTGCTTACGGTCGGCCGAGACGACGTACAGTGCGGCGAAGCCGTTGTCGACGTCGACGCCGAGCCGGGCCCACGGCTCCTTCTTGTAGCGGGCCGGCACGTCGGCGGCGTTGCGCGGCAGGTCCCGGACATGCCCGAGGCTCGCCTCGACGACGTACCCCGGGCCCAGGTAGCCCGAGATCGTCTTGGCCTTCGCCGGCGATTCGACGATGACCAGACGGCTGGTTGAGGTGTTGCTCGGCACGTCTCTCCTGACCTCGACCCACTCGGACCGCCCGGCGACAGGCGGCGGCCCAGATCGACCGGCGCCCGCCACGACAAGCGGGCGGGCGACGGTCACGATGTCCAACGTAACGCGAACCCGGGGCCGGTGGAGCACACGCACCCAAGCCTTCGGCCCGATTTGCGTCGGTCGTCCGGTTGGTTCACCGCAGCCGGTCAGCAGCCCACCCGATGCCGACCCAGCTCGTTCCTACCGCACCAACGGCGACACGGTACACCCACCGACCGGCGTGACGTGGCGCACCGCACCGCAGCAGCCGGTGGCGTCGGTCGATGTCCCGGCTGTTCTGTCAGCGATCGGACAGCGATCGGACCGGGTCGGACAGCAGCCGGACCCCGGGTCGGACCTGGTCGAACGGGGTCTCGGGGTCACGCCCAGCCGTCCTCGGGGGCAGCGGCGGGCCGGTCACCGAGCAGCTCGGCCAGTCTGGTCAGCCGGCGTCGGCCCACGATCCGGTACGCCGGACCGCCGGACCGGGCATCGAGCAGCACCGCCGGCAGCCCGATCGCGGCGAGCGCGGCACCCACCTGGGGCCAGTTGTCCGCGTCCGACTCTTCCAGCCGCAACCGGTAGCCGAGCGGATCCCTGGCGCCGGCCGCCGCCGCCCACAGCCGCAGCCGCTGACCGGCCAGGTGGAAACCGGTCGGCGGCCGCTTGACCAGCCGGTCGTCCTCGCTACGCACCGGACCGGCCGCCGGCGGGTCGACCTCTGGTTGGTCCGATGTCGGCGGATGCAGCCAGGCCGCGCCGAGCCGGGCCAGCACCGCCGTGTACGCCGTCCGCACCGTCAGCCGGCCGTCCGGCAGCTGACGCCAACTCGGCGCCAGTCCGCGCCGACGGAACTCGGCCACCAGCACGTGCACCCGCCAGGCCGGCTCGACGTCCACCGACACCCGTACCGTGCCGCCCATTCGGCTGATCCGACCCGGACCGGCGAGCAGACCCGCCAGGTCACCCGGCGTCGGATCCGCCGCCGCCACGCCGAACAGCGACAACTGCCGGGCCGTCGGGGCACCGGCGAAAGGATCGGTCGGCGGCGTCAGCGACACTCCGGGACCTCGTCGAAGGCCCGATTGAGCTCCGCGGAATCCAGTGAGCTGGTGTCCAGCGCACTGCGCTGGTAGTCGTCGGTGAGGGTGGCGAGCACCGCCTCGACCCCGTCGTAGAAGCTGTCCGCCGGTCCGGTGGCGTCCAGCCCGGCGATGCCCTCCTCGGCCTTGCCGTACGCGTCGCGCACCGCCCCGAGCGAGTCGGCGAACCCGGTGGCCACCTGCTCACCCTGGTCCGCGTCGGGTACCCCGGCCTCCACCACCCGGACCCGGGCGGTCTCAGTCGCGGCGGCCGCGCCGGACAGCAGTCGGACCAGGTTCTCCTGCGCCTGCGCCGGGGTCGTCTGCGCGGTCATCTGCTGCTGGGTGCTGCTGGTCAGATTGCTGATCTCGGCCCGCCACGGGCGCAGCGCGGTGCACACCTCGGCCGCCCAGACGACCGGGCTGGGCCCTCCGCCGCAGCCCGACAGCGTCAACGCCACGGCAGTGAGCACCACTGCGATCCGGGCAGTGGACACCACGCGGCGCGCTCCCATGCTGTGCAGCGTACGCACCGACGACGACAGCCGTACGGCCCGCCGCCGGTCGGCGGTACGTCGAAGCCGGTGGCTCCACCCGGTCCACAAGGATCGGGCGGAGCCACCGGTCGGTCGAACGGAGACCGGTCCAGCCGGGCGACCGGTCTATACGGAGGACGGTTCTAACGGAGGACGGTCAGACGCTCACGCGCTCCGATTCGGACCCGGTGCTGCCGCCACCGGCCGGACCGCCGCCGATCTCCTCCCCCATCGCCATCGGCTTGCGCTTGGTGAACACCACCGCGGCCACCACGACCAGGGTCGCCAGCACCGCGACGGCGATGCGCAGCGGATCGTTCTGGTCGGTGCCCACGCCCCACATGATCACCGCAGGGGCGATCAGCAGCGCCACCAGGTTCATCACCTTGAGCAGCGGGTTGATCGCCGGGCCGGCGGTGTCCTTGAACGGGTCGCCGACGGTGTCGCCGATGACCGTGGCGGCGTGCGCCTCGGAGCCCTTGCCGCCGTGCGCGCCGTCCTCCACCAGCTTCTTGGCGTTGTCCCAGGCACCGCCGGAGTTGGCCAGGAAGACCGCCATCAGCACCCCGGTGCCGATCGCGCCGGCCAGGTACGCGGCGAGCGCACCGGCGCCGAGGCCGAAACCGACCGCGATCGGTGCCAGCACCGCCAGCAGACCCGGGGTGAGCAGCTCCCGCTGGGCGTCGCGGGTGCAGATGTCGACCACCTTGCCGTACTCCGGCCGTTCGGTCCGTTCCATGATCCCGGGGTGCTCCCGGAACTGGCGGCGGACCTCCAGCACGACGGCGCCGGCCGAGCGGGACACCGCGTTGATGGCCAGCCCGGAGAAGAGGAAGACCACCGCGGCACCGATGATCAGACCGACCAGGTTGCCCGGGTTCGCGACGTTGAGCGAGTCGGCCAGGTAGCCCGGCACGTCGTCGATCCCGGCGTCGTTCAGCGCGATGCTGACCGTGTCGGTGTAGGAGCCGAACAGCGCCGTCGCGGCGAGCACGGCGGTGGCGATCGCGATGCCCTTGGTGATCGCCTTGGTGGTGTTGCCGACCGCGTCCAGCTCGGTGAGGGTACGGGCACCGGCCTCGTCGATGTCACCGGACATCTCGGCGATGCCCTGCGCGTTGTCGGAGATCGGGCCGAAGGTGTCCATCGCCACGATCACGCCGACCGTGGTGAGCAGGCCGGTACCGGCCAGCGCCACGGCGAACAGCGACAGGGTGATGGAGCCGCCACCGAGCAGGTACGCCCCGAACACTCCCGCGCCGACCAGCAGCGCAGAGTAGACCGCCGACTCCAGACCGACGCTGACGCCGGCCAGGATGACGGTGGCCGGGCCGGTCTGCGAGCTCTTGCCGATGTCCTGCACCGGGCGGCGGTGCACCTCGGTGAAGTAGCCGGTGAGCAACTGGATCGCGGCGGCCAGCACGATGCCGATGAGCACCGCGCCGATGGCCAGGCCGGCCGGGGACAGCGGCAGGTCGGCACCGTCGTCGACGCCGAGCTGCGTACGCCAGTCGTCGCCGAGCAGCTCCGTCCAGCTGCTCGGCAGGTAGAAGAAGGCGGCGACGGCGACCAGCACGGCGGCCAGCACCGCCGACGTGAAGAACGCCCGGTTGATCGCCACCATGCCGTTGCGGTCCGACGGGCGCAGTCGGGTGATCAGTACGCCGAACAGCGCGATCACCGCACCGATGGTGGAGACGATCAGCGGGAAGACCAAGCCTTCCTCGCCGAACGCGGCCCGGCCCAGGATCAGCGCGGCGACCAGGGTCACCGCGTACGACTCGAACAGGTCGGCGGCCATGCCGGCGCAGTCACCGACGTTGTCGCCCACGTTGTCGGCGATGGTGGCCGGGTTACGGGCGTCGTCCTCCGGGATGCCCTGCTCGACCTTGCCGACCAGGTCGGCGCCGACGTCGGCGGCCTTGGTGAAGATGCCGCCACCGACCCGCATGAACATGGCCAGCAGGGCCGCACCGAAGCCGAAGCCCTCCAGCACGGTCGGCGCGTCGACCCGGTAGAGGACGACCACCAGGGCCGCGCCGAACAGGCCGAGACCCACCGTGAGGAAGCCGACCACGCCGCCGGTCCGGAAGGCGATCTTCATCGCGTTCTCCCGACCACCGGCGCCGGTGCCGGCGGCCGCGGCGACCCGCAGGTTCGCCCGGGTGGCCAGCGCCATCCCGGCGCCGCCGATGAACGCGCTGAACACCGCGCCCACCACGAAGAAGACGGATCGACCGACCTTCACCATCGTCTCGCTGCCCTGTGTCTCGTGCACAGGCAGCAGGAAGAGCAGTACGACGGCGAGTACGACGAACACGCCGAGGGTTTTGAACTGGCGGAACAGGTACGCCGACGCGCCTTCCTGCACGGCGCCGGCGATCTCCTGCATGTTCGTGGTGCCCTTACCGGTCGCCAGCACCGCCCGTACCAGGGCGGCGGCGAAACCCAGCGCCACCAGCGCGATGACCGCGGCGATGACGACGTACGTCAGGTGTGTGCCGGTAAGGGACAGCCCGCCGCCTTCGGCGGCCAAGGTGGTCCCGGACATCAGTGTCCTCCTGTACCGAACGCTCGCCCCGGTCGGTGGACGAACCGGCGGGGCGACTCCACGCGGGGAGCAACGAGGTCTGCTGGCACCCACAGGTTTGTGGGGCCAGGACAGTTGGTGATAACCCGCGTACTCTAGCCGGACTCGGTAAGGCAGGTCACACCGTCCACCCACCGAGTTGTGGATCATTCCTGCAGGCGGAACGGACAGTTGTGACGACGGAGGTTGATCTTCAGCTGGCGGGCCGGACCGGCGGGGGTCTCACCGGCCGACCGGCCAGACCATCCGCACCTCGGTTCCGGCCCCTTCGTCGACCGGCCGCACCTGGAGGTCTTCCACGAAACCGGCCAGCAGGGCGAACCCGACACCGACCGTCAGGGCTTCGTCGGTCAACGACTCGTCGGCCAGTTCGTCGGGCGGCAGGGCGCTCAGGCCGAGTCCGGCTTCGATCGGGGCCCGGTCGATGACCCGTACGGTGTAGGTCTCCTCATCGGACATCTCCACCTGGACCAGGTCGGCCAGCCCGTACTGGCGGTGCAGGGCGACGGCCCGGGTGCAGGCTTCGCCGATCGCCAGCCGGACCTCGTCGAGCAGCTCCTCGGCCACTCCGGCCCGGCGGGCGACGGCGACGCCGACCAGGCGGGCGGTGCGCACGTGCACCGGTGCCGGGGAGAACGAGAGGCGGACGGTGGCCATCACGCCGTCGGCGCTGCGCCAGCTGAGCCATCCGGTTCCCCACCGGTGGCGGCCTGCACGGTCGGGAAGATCGGGAAGACCTGGTCCAGCGCGGTGATCCGGAAGATCTTCAGCAGGGACTCCTTGTCGCAGACCAGCCCAAAGGTGCCGCCGGCCGGGCGGAGCCGCTTCAGCGCGCCGACCAGCACGCCGAGCCCGGTGGAGTCGAGGAAGTCGACCCGGTGGAGATCAACGACGATCTTGTGGTTGCCGGCGTCGATCAGCTCGATCAACCGCTCCCGCAGCCGGGGAGCGGTATAGACGTCCACTTCGCCGCCGACCTCCAGCACCGTGTACTCGCCAACGGTGCGAGTCGACAGCGACAGCTCCATCGGTCCCCTCCTCGGCTGCGATGCACGCCTATGGCATCTAACCACCGCGCGGCGCGGTTGCGCCGCGCGACTCCACCCGGTCGATGATCTCCCCGCATCCCGCAGACCTACCCCGGGATGCCGACGTCGGCACTCCGGTGCGAGAGTGCAGACGTGACCTCACCCGCCACCGTAACGCCCGGACCGGGTTCGGACCCGGCGGGGTTGCTGCGTCGGTGGGGCGCGGCCGGCGAACTGCCGCGCCAGACCGGCGCCACGTCGACGCACCAGGCAGCACCCGGGCGACCGACCTCGCCGGCTCGGCCTGCCACTGGGCCGGACCCGGCTCCATACCCGGCTGCGGTCACCCATGTCGAGCGGTTGCCGGTGCGGCCCGGTGTCACCGCGCCGTGGCCCGACTGGGTACCCGCCGACCTGCGGGACGTGTTGACCGCACGCGGGGTCCGGCAGCCCTGGCGGCACCAGGCGTACGCGGCCGAGTTGGCCTACTCCGGCCGGCACGTCATCATCGCCACCGGCACCGGCTCGGGCAAGTCGCTGGCGTATCTGCTGCCGGCGTTGGCGAGTTTGCTGGCCGACCCTCGGGCCACCGTGCTGTACCTGGCGCCGACGAAGGCACTCGCCGCCGACCAGTTGCGCGCCGTCGCCGATCTGGGACTCGACGGGGTACGGCCAGCCTGCTACGACGGTGACACCCCGCAGCCGGAGCGGGCCTGGATCCGGCAGCACGCCCGTTTTGTGCTGACGAATCCTGACATGCTGCATCGAGGCATCCTGCCCCGGCACGGGGCCTGGTCGAACTTCCTCCGCCGGCTGACCTACGTCATCGTCGACGAGTGCCACAGCTACCGGGGCGTGTTCGGCTCGCACGTGGCCCACGTACTGCGTCGACTGCGCCGCCAGACCGAGCGGTACCAGCGGGTCCGGCCCACCACCGCGCCTGGCGCCCGAGGCGCCACGGCCCCCGGCACCCGACCCACCAGCGCGCCCGGCACGCCGGTGTTCATCCTGGCCTCGGCGACCTCGGGAGAACCGGCGCGGGCGGGCAGCCAGCTGACCGGGCTGCCGGTGGAGCCGGTAACCGAGGACAGCGCTCCGCGCGGGGCGGTGACCTTCGCGCTGTGGGAGCCGCCGCTGCTGCCCGGTGCCCGCGCCGACACCGACGATCTCACCCCGGTACGGCGGTCGGCACTGCGGGAAAGCGCCGACCTGCTCGCCGACGCGGTCGCCGCCGGGGTGCGCACGCTCGCGTTCGTCCGGTCCCGGCGCGGGGCGGAGGTGGTGGCCAGCAGCGCGCGCCGGGCGCTCGACGAGGTGGCTCCCGGGCTCGGCGACCGGGTGGCGGCGTACCGGGCCGGGTTCCTGGCCGAGGAGCGACGGGCGTTGGAGCGCGCGCTCACCTCCGGCGAACTGCTCGGGCTGGCCTCGACGAACGCACTCGAACTCGGGGTGGACCTGGTCGGCCTGGACGCCGTGCTGATCTGCGGGTACCCCGGCACCCGGGCGTCGCTGTGGCAGCAGGCCGGCCGAGCTGGGCGCGCCGGGCGCGAGGCGTTGGCGGTGCTGATCGCCCGGGACGACCCGCTCGACACCTACCTGGTGCACCATCCGGAGGCGGTCTTCGGCCGGCCGGTGGAGGCCACGGTGCTCGACCCGACCAATCCGTACCTGCTCGGGCCGCAACTGTGCTGCGCTGCCGCCGAGGGCGCGCTGACCTCGGCCGACATCGAACTGTTCGGTGGCGCGTCGGTCAAGCAGACGCTGGACGAACTGGTCGCCGCCGGGCTGCTGCGCCGACGCCCCACCGGCTGGTACTGGACCGCCGCCGGCCGGCCCGAGGTCGACCTGCGGGGCGAGGGCGGCACCCCGGTCGACGTCGTGGAGACCTCGACCGGTCGGCTGCTCGGCACGGTCGACCCCGGCTCGTCGCACTTCCTGATCCATCCGGGCGCGGTCTACCTGCACCAGGGCGTGTCGTACGTGGTGGACGACCTCGATCTGGACGGGGCGTGCGCGCTGGTGCACGCCGAGGAGCCGGACTGGTCCACCCACGCCCGGGAGGTCACCTCGCTGTCGGTGGCGGCGGTACGCGAGTACCGTGACGCCGGCCCGGTCGGCCTGTTCGTCGGCGACGTCGACGTGACCAGCCAGGTCGTCTCCTACCAGCGGCGCCGGATCGGGTCGGGTGAGGTGCTGGACACCCGACCGCTTGGCCTGCCGACCCGACAGTTGCGCACCGTCGCCGTGTGGTTCACCGTGTCGCCGGCCGCGCTCGCCGCCGCCGGGGTCGAGCCGGCGGACGTGCCCGGCGCACTGCATGCCGCCGAACACGCCGCGATCGGCCTGCTGCCGCTGATCGCCACCTGCGACCGGTGGGACATCGGCGGACTGTCCACCGCCGCGCACGCCGACACCGAGGCGCCGACGGTGTTCGTCTACGACGGCCACCCCGGGGGAGCCGGGTTCGCCGAACGCGCCTACCAGGCGGCCCGGACCTGGTTGGGGGCCACCCGCGATCTGATCGCCGGTTGTGGCTGCGAGACCGGCTGCCCGTCCTGCGTGCAGTCGCCGAAGTGCGGCAACGGCAACAACCCGCTGGGCAAGGCCGACGCGGTCCGGGTGCTCGACGTGGTGCTGGCCAGCCTGCCGGAAAGCGCTGACTGATCCGGCACCGGACCCTGTGCGATCTACTGGCATGAATTTCCCCTGATCTGGATAGATTAGACGTGGGAGCGCTTCCACCACGCCACCGGAGGAGAACGCCGTGGCCGACACCGTGGCCGACACCGTCGAACTGCTCTACTCGATCGACCCGCAGAACCTCACCGTCGACCAGCAGATCGCCCTGGCCCAGGCGTACGCGGCCCTGGCCCAGGCCGAACGCCTCGAACTGATCCAGCAGCGGCTTTACAACATCCACCAGGTGATTTCCCGCTGGGCCATGCACGCCACCACCGCCGACGGCCCGCCGCGCTGACCCGGGAACGGCCCGCGCGTCGGCGCCCTCCCAGGGGTCGGCCCGCAGCGGTCCGGCTCGGGCGGTCACCCGCACCGGCCGCCCGACGCCGGTGGCCGGAATCGGCGTCACCTCGACGGTGACCACGACCTCCATCCCGTCGACGGCGCACGTACGCAACCGCCCGCCGTTGCGTCCGGCCACCTCGGCCGCCCGGTCGCAGACCACGCCGGGGCCGGCGAACACCCGGGCCGCGCCGGCGAGGGCGGCCAGGTCGGCGGCCACCGAGGCCTGCTGCCGGGCGAGCCGGACCGCACCGATCAGCGCGCCGGCCATACCGGCGGCGACCAGCGTCAACCCGACAGCGAGCAGCCACAGGCTGGCGCTGCCGCGCTGCCCGACGTCGACCCCGGGCCGGCATGGGCGGTCTGGTTCACGCAGCCCACGCTGGCATCGTCGGCCGATCACCGGTGACGCTCCGGCAGCGATCCGGTGCCGTCACCGCCCGTGATGGCACCGCCAGTTGCTGCGGCAACGGTCCCAGTGACGCCCGGCTCGACCGCCGCGGTCGCCGACGCGGTGACCGACGCCGGCCCGAGCCGGGCGCCCAACGCCCGCAGCGGTGCCCGGACCGTGACGGTGACCAGGTCACCGTCGACGACCACGGAGACCTCGGCTCCCGGCGGCCCGGCCAGGGCCGCCGCGTCGCGGTCGCCCCGGGCGGTGGCCAGCGCGACCGACCGTGCCATATCGAGACACTCGGACTTGGTGACCACGGCGCTGACGGCGGACAGCCCGACCGCCAGCAGCAGGACCAGCGCCGGCAGGCCGGCGGCCAGCTCGGCGGTGAACGAGCCCCGGTCGCCGCCGGCCTGCCGGCGCGGCCTCATCCGAGCGCCCGATCGATGACCGAGGCGAGGGCGGCCTGCACGCCCTCGCTGGTCAACACCTTGAGCAGGATCCCGGCGAAGGCGACGGCGGCCAGGGTGCCGACGGCGTACTCGGCGGTGTTCATCCCCGCGTCGTCGCGCAACCGGCCGGCCAGTCGGCCGCGCCACCGGCCGACCTCCCGCCGTCCGGACACCGTCGTCGCTGTCGCTGTCGGCGGCACCGCCGCGTCGGGCGGAACCTTCGTCGACCGCATGATGACTCCTTTCCTCAGAGGACGTCGCCGAGGACGGCGACGATCACCGGCACCAGACCGGCGAGAATGAAGGCGGGCAGGAAACACAGCCCGAGGGGAAGCACGATTAGCACCCCGGCGCGGCGGGCCGCCGCCTCGGCCGCCGCCGAACGACCGGCCCGCAGATCGTCGGCGAGCCTGGTCGCGGCACCGGCGAGGGCGGCGCCGCTGGCGGCGGAGCGGATCGCGGCGGCGGCCAGGCGCTCGCCGCCCGGCACCGCGTCGAGATGC
Source organism: Micromonospora sp. LOL_021 (assembly GCF_048060215.1). Lineage (NCBI taxonomy): Bacteria > Bacillati > Actinomycetota > Actinomycetes > Micromonosporales > Micromonosporaceae > Micromonospora > Micromonospora sp. LOL_021. The sequence goes on from NZ_JBHMIN010000070.1 coordinate 22,131, forward strand.
CGCCATGCCTCGGCCGGCTCGGCACCGAGCCGCAACGCCCGAGCCACCCGGCTCAGCCGGGAACCGAGCGGCCCGGCCAGCGCGTCGGCCACCGCAACCACCGCCTGATCCACCGGCGCTCCGGCGCGCAGCGCCGCCGCCAGCAGGTCGGCGGCCAGCGGCAGGTCGGCTGCCGCACGTAGCCGCCGACGGCGTACCGCCGGCGGCTCGATCCGGCGCAGCGCCCGGTCGACACCGACAGCGGCCGCAACGGCCAGCGGCACGGCGAGCCAGCTGCCGCCGATCACCAGCACCGCCAGGCCGGACAGCACCGCGACCGGCCGGACGAGCCGCGACAGGTCGGACTCCGCTGGCTGACTGTCACTGAGCCGGGCAAGCCGGCGACGGGCGGCGAGCGCCGTGACCGGGCGGACCGCCGGCGGCAGCATCACGCGGGTGCCGGCCATCAGCTGGTCGCCTCCGGTGCCCGGTTCAGCCGCTCGGCCCAGGCCAGCCCGGCGACCTGCAGGGCCACGGCGGCCAGCGCGCAGGCCGCGCCGATCGGGGTCCGCAACAGCACCGCTACCGGATCCACCCCGATGCTGTAGCCGAGGGCCAGACCGCCGGCGGGCAGCCCGGCCAGCAGCCAGGCGGTCATCTGCGCACCGGCGGCCTGCGCGGCGGCAGCGTCCCGCGACCGGTCCAGCGCACGGGCGTCGGCTTCGATCCGTTCGATCAGTTCGGCCAGTGGCGCGCCGGTGCGCTCCGCCAGTCGTACGGCGGCGGTCGACAGGCCGGCGAGCCGGGTCGCGGCGGTGTCCGTCGTTGGGCCCGGGTCCGGCAACGTCGCCGGCTGCGGCAACGTCGCCGGCTGCGGCCACGCCATCGGCCGCGCCGGCAGTCCTGCTCGCAGGTCGGCGGCGTGCGCGGCCAGCGCGTCCAACTGCCGTACCCGCCGGTCTCGCCGGGCCTTCGCGGCGGCCCGGGTCGCCGCCGTACGCAGGCCGAGCCCCAGGTACGCGGCGGTGATCGCCGCCGCCACCGGCCCGCCCAGCCAGCCGGCGGCGAGCCCGCCACCGCCGGCGACTGCCACCAGCGCCCGGCGTGGATGGCGGCGCGCGGCGTTGCCGATCCACAGCACCCGGGACCGCAGCCAGACGCTGAACCGAACGGTGGCCGGTGTCGGCGAGTCCGGATCGCCACTGGACCGGACCGGATTCGGACCGGTCACGGCCAGCAGCCGACGACGGTGTCCCCACGGGCGGCGCAGCCGCAGCGGCCAACGTCGGTGCGACGTGCCGGGTCGCCGGCTCATCGCGGCCCCCGGCTGTCGAGCACCGCCGGCACCGGTACGCCGCGTTCGATGAGCAACCTGGCCAGCGTCGGTCCGGCCGGCTGCGGACCGGCCCCGCGCCGCCAGGCCGGGGTGACCGTGATCAGCCGCTCCGGCCCGTGCGGGGTGAGCAGACAGATCGCGTCGACGAATCGCCGCCCGGCGAACCGGCGCAGCTGGACGACCACCTGGATGGCGGCCGCGATCTGTGCATGCAATGCGGCGCGGGGCAGCCCACCGAGCAGTCCCAACGCCTCCAGCCGGGCCGGCACGTCGCTGGCCGCGTTCGCGTGCAGGGTGCCGGCGCCGCCGTCGTGGCCGGTGTTGAGCGCGGCCAGCAGGTCGACCACCTCGGCGCCCCGGCATTCGCCGACGACCAGCCGGTCCGGCCGCATCCGCAACGCCTGCCGGACCAACGCACCGAGCCCGACCGACCCGACCCCCTCGACGTTGGCCGTCCGTGCCTGCAACGTCACCACGTGCGGATGCTCCGGCCGCAGCTCGGCCGCGTCCTCCACCATCACGATCCGCTCGTCGGCCGGCACCAGCCCGAGCAACGTGTTCAACAAGGTCGTCTTGCCCGACCCCGTGCCGCCCGTGATCAGGTACGCCAACCGCCCCGCCACCACCGCCCGCAGCAACTCCGCCACCGGAGGATCAACCATGCCGTTGCCCACCAGCTCGGCCAACTGGAACGGACGCTGCCGGAAGGTCCGCAACGACAGGTACGGCCCCGTCGCCGCCACCGGCGGCAACACCGCGTGCAACCGGGTACCGTCCGGCAACCGGGCATCGACGTACGGGCAACCGTCATCAAGACGACGCCCACACGCCGCGGCCAACCGCTGCGCCAACCGGCGTACCTCGTCCACCGAACCGACGCCCACCGCCGCCCGCTCCAACCCGGCACCCCGGTCCACCCACACCTGGGTGCCGTTCACCAGAACGTCGGTCACCCGCGCGTCGGCCAGCAACGGCGCCAACGGCCCCGCCCCGGCCAACTCACCGTGCACCCGGTCAGCCAGCCGCAACAACCCGGCGTTACCCCGCAACGCCGCCCCCGGCTCGGCCCGCACCGCACCGACCACCGACGCCGGCGTCACCGCCGTACCGTCGGAGACGAACCGCTCCCGCACCCGGGCCGCCACCACGGCCTCGTCGACACCCGTGCCACCGGGCCACCCGGCCGTCATGACACCGCCACCGCACAATCGACCAGCCCCGCCACGTCACACCGTGGTCTTTCCTTGGCGGTGACGAGCGGCGGGCAGGTGCGGCGAATCGCGACGGGGTACAGCGGCGGCATCTGAGCCCTCCTACGGCTCGGGGAGCGATGCCGAAACTGTGGACGCTGACGCAGCATCCGCGCCTGGACGATCAGGCAGGCTGTGGACAACCGACCTACCTGTGGATAACTCCTCCCGGCCGGAGGTGATCTGCTATGGCCGCCGGGTAGGCAGTGAACCGGCAGGGTCAGATCGAGCGGCGTGGCCAGCGCTTGCGGGGGCGCGGCTCCTCCTCACGGTGCTGGCGCTTGTGCTCGTGCACGCGGTCCTCCCACGCCTGCTGGTCGTCGTCGGCGGGATCAAACGGGTACCAGCGGTGTGAACCGTCCTCGAAGTGCATGTCCTCATCACCGGGCCGGATCACCGAGATCAGCGCCACCACCCCATGAATCGCCAGTACAGGTACCCGCCGCGGTTGTCCGCCAGGTCGATCATCGCGTCGAGCAGGCACGTCGCCATGTAGACCGACAGCGACACCGTCGCCCCCGCGTACTCCGCGAGCAGTTCCTGACGGCGGGTGTGACAGGGCCAGGGATCCGCGCATCCCGCGCAGGTCCACGCCGGCTGGATCGGGATGTGGAAGCTCACTCGCCCTCCTTTGGCCAGTGACCCCGGTTGATCGGAATCCGGTGCCGCGCCCGGCGGGGCAGCGCCGCCCCGCACCGACAGACCCGCTGCCACTTGCTCCAGGACCACACCGGCCGGTGCCGCCGGGCAAGCGTCCGTGCGACTGCGACGACGTACGCCTCGTAGCTGACGCGCTGGGTCATCCGCCCCTCCTTGAGTGGGGGGATGTGACGGCCGGGCCTATCGGTCATCCGACCGCCACACCCAGCAACCATGGTTCCCACCAGCCTTGGTCAATGCAATATTTCATTTCAGATGAAACGCTTGACGATACTTCACCTAGTGATGTTCTATTGCCGAGCATGGTCGATGGGTGCTACATATCGAGTGCGGATGTCGCCCGGTGTGTAGTCGCGGAGAGGAGAATCCAGTGACGACCGACACCGGCTCGACCGTCCCGAGGCGACAGCTCGGCAGGCATCTACGGCAGCTCCGCGAGGAGGCCCGCATGACCGTGAAGGCTGCGGCCACCGCGTTGGAATGGTCCACGCCCAAGATCTGGCGCATCGAAACCGGCGCCACGTCGATGCGTTCCCTCGATGTCGAAGCCATGTGCAAGGTGTACGGAGCGTCACCAGAAATCACCGAGGCGCTGATGGGTCTCGCCAAGGAGACCAAGGCCCGCGGCTGGTGGCACTCGTACGGCGATGCCATCCCCGAGTGGTTCGAGCTGTACGTCGGCCTGGAGTCAGGCGCGACCAGGCTGCGCAAGTACGAGGCGCACCTGGTCCCCGGCCTTCTGCAGACCAAGGCGTACGCGACCCGGGTATACGAGGCCGGACGCCCCGACATGAAGCGCAAGGACATCGACCGAGGGGTTGCCTTGCGGCTCGACCGTCAGGCACTGCTGACCCGAGCCACCCCACCCGCGCCGCAGGTCGACATCATCCTCGACGAGGCTGTGCTCCGGCGCGACATCGACGCCGAGCAGCTCAACCTGATCGTCACCGTCAGCCGCCAGCCCAATGTCTGCGTCCGGGTGGTGCCGTTCAGCGCAGGCCTGCACCGCGCCACGTTGGCGAACGGCGCGTTCACCATCCTGAATTTCGACGGCTCCGACGAACCGACGAACATCTACGCCGATGGACTGACCGGCGCCCTCTACCTCGACAAGCCCGCCGAGGCGGCGGCGTACGAGGAGGTCTGGTCAGCCGTCGAGTCCACGGCACTGAGCGAGGCGCAGTCTCGCAAACTCATCGCATCGATCGCGGAGGAACTGTCATGACCGAACTCGCGTGGAAGAAGAGCACCCGCAGCAACGCCGGCGGGGACTGTGTCGAGGTCGCCAACCCCAGCCGAGCCGTCCTGGTCCGCGACAGCAAGGACCAGGCCGGACCGGCGCTGTCGTTCACCGCCGACACCTGGACCGGCTTCGTCAAGGGGATCAATATCGGCCAGTTCGACCTCCGCTGACCCCGATGAACGTCTGCCCCTGATCCCACAACCGGGACCAGGGGCAGACCCCGGTGTCAGCTCACCCCCCACGGCCGTACGACGACCCACGGTCTTGTCCCCGACCCGAACGGAGCCCGCCTGGTTTCTTGACGGGCAGGCTCCGCATGCGCATCTCCTGCCTTGGCTGAGCAGCATCTGGAGGGAGGACGGTCCCGCGTGCCGCAGCGTTCTGAAGAGCCTTAACCAGAGCCTCCGGGCGGAAGTGACCGGCGTCGTTGACCGCGTGCACCCAAGAGGTCACGCATGGCAGCCCTGGCATCGTCCGGCGGGCCTTGTCCCGGTGCAGGGCTGCGACAGCCGCGCAGATGAATTTGGGGTCGAGGCCCTTGCGGACGGCGTACCCCGCGAGGCTTACTCTGCCAGCCACGATGCAGCCCGAGGGCTTCATCGTTGAACCGCAGGGTGACCACGAAGCAAGTCGACTACTCGAGTCGATCCCAAACCCTTCGCGTGGGCCATCCGGTGTGCGATTCACCGACACGCGGTAAGGTTGACGACCTCGGCGACCCGGCATTCGCCGACGACCAGCCGGTCCGGCCGCGGTTCGACCGCTGACATCGATGCAGCTAATCGCAGCGAGCCCTTGTCAACGGTCTTTCTGATCTCCCCGTAGGCGGCCGGCATTTGTCCCCGCTGGCGGCCACG
>NZ_JBHMIN010000071.1:0-24418 GCF_048060215.1 Micromonospora sp. LOL_021
TCCTCCCGAGGAGCACACAGCCCCTCTGAGCTGGGATGTCCGTCAAACCGGGTCAGGCCCAGACTGGTGGCGGTCAGACATCAGGTTCACATTCGTCGGGGAGCGGATGGTCCAGGATTCGATCAAGAAATGCCGGATCCGAAAGGATATGACACCGGGGAGCGTGATCGCTGAGTTGCCACTCGGTTTCTGGGTTGGGTTGGTTGGCAGCGGTGGCTCCTGCCAGTACGAGACGACGTTGTGGCGGCCTGCTCTGCGGAAGGTTTTTCCAGGATATCGAGGATCCCGAAGGGATCTCCACTCTGATCTCGATCACGTCCGCGCGTTCCGCAACCGCGTCGCCCATCACGAGCCGATCCACCGCCGGCACCTGGCTGCCGACCGCGAGACGATCGTCCGGCTGCTCAGACTCATGTCGCCTACGGCTGCCAACTGGGTCGTCACACACGACCGAGTGCCTGAGGTGCTCGCCCGGCGGTCTGCTGTCATCGGTGGGGCCGCGTCACCCAGTTTCTGATCGCGAGGAGTGTGGTATGCCGCATATTGAGGTAGACGAGGAAACCTATCGGAATTTGGCGTTCGCCGCGCGGGTTGCGGGCATAGAGATCGGTGAGGTTGTCACTCGCCTGGTGGCACTTCCTCGGGAACCGAGCACGCTTGAGCCGGTGAGGGGTGAGCCAGCTTCGATCCCTGTCTACGCTGACTACGACGGCCACCGGACTCGGGCATGTTTCACTCCGGGACCAGGGCGGGTCGAAATTCTTAGCGGCCCGCTCGCTGGTTCGGTGTACCGCACGCCGAGCGAGGCTGCTCGGGCCGTGGTGAGCGAACGGCGTCCCGGGGTCAACCCGCAGCGGAACGGCTGGACCTTCTGGATCGAGACAGCTACCGGGGCACCTATCCAACGGTTGCGCCACGTCAGAAGTTGACGCTCGCTACACGCCCTCCGGCGCCGTCCTGCTGGTGGCCGCGGCGGCCGGTGGGCGGTCACGGGGGCGGAGCCTGGGGACCCGGTGCGGGCGGATCGGTGGGGCGCACGCTGAACAGGTCACCTGGCTGGCAGTGCAGCACGTCGCAGATGGCGGTCAGGGTGGAGAACCGGACCGCTCTGGCCCGGTCGTTCTTCAACACCGACAGGTTGACCACGGTGACCCCGGCCCGTTCGGCGAGTTCGGTGAGGGTCATCCGGCGCTCGGCGAGCAGCCGGTCGAGGTGGCAGACCACCCGGTGACCGGCGGACTGTTCGTCGTCGGTCGGGGCCATCAGACCAGTCCGTCGAGGTCGGCGCGCATTGCCGTGCCCCGGCGAAGGAACTCGGCTGCCACGCCGAGGCCGAGGCCGAGCAGCAGGACGGCCACCGGCGGGTCGATGACGGCCTGCAGCGTCAATGTCCGGTCCGGTTGCCAGGCGTGCCGGGCGGCGCTGACGAGTGCGAGGTGCCCGGCGGCCTGCAGTGCGGCGGCCAGCGCTCCACCGAGCAGGAGTACGGCGGCCGCCGCGCCGACCCGGCGGGCGTTGCGCGGGTGGAACGGGTCCGCTGAGCGCAACGACCGCACCACCCGCCACAGCAGCCCGCCGGCCGTCGCGACGACGGCGGCGAGCAGCAGCGCCGGCCCGAAGATCCAGAGCCGGTCGCCGACGGTCGGCTCGGTCACGGTCAGCAGGGCGGCGTCCTGGGGCGTGAGCGTGAAGCGGCCGGCGGTGGTCTGCGGCCCGAGGTCGGTTGTGGGGTTCACCGTGACGGGTACGACCAGGTTGTCGGCGATCAGTACGCCGATCGCCGAGGCGGCGGCCAGCAGGGTGCCGAGTGCCACGGCACCTGCCGTGACCGCCTCGAAGGCCCACTGACCGGCCGGAGCGGTACGGGGACGACGCGCCTGCTCGATGTCGTGCCGCACAGCGGCCCTCCCTATCGAAATTCGATATGAAACTGGGTCTAGTATATCGAATCTCGATATGCCGCAGCGGTCACCCCGCCACCGGCACGTCCGAACGACCCCATCTGCCCACCGGAAGGCTGGACCAGCCGTGACCATCCCCGTACCCGTCCGCTCCGCCGGGCTGTTCCTGGCCGGCGCACTCATCTGCTTCGTCGGCCCACCGCTGGCCATGGGACTCTTCGCGGCCGACGGTGTGCCAGCGGTGCTGGTCGCGGTCGCCGCCGCCGAACTGGTGTCGGCCGCCGCCCTCATCGCCTGGTGGATACGCCGCCACGGGCTGACCCGCCGAAGTCTCGGCCTGACCTCGCAGCACTGGCGGCGGGACACGCTGATCGCGGTGGCCACCGTTCCACCACGCCTGCTACTGGAGTTCGGGGTGCTGATGCCGGCGGCCGGCGGCGAAGCCAACCCGGAGATTCAGGAGATCCTGCGGATGTCCGCCGCCGGGCCGGCCGCGTTGGCCGCCACCCTCTTCCTGGGGATCGTCGGCGGCGGCATCGCCGAGGAGGTGTACTTCCGTGGGTTCCTGCTCGGGGCAATCCCGCAACGGTCCGCCCGCCCCCGGGCGACGCTGTGGGTGGCCGCGGTCGTCTCGGTGGTCCTGTTCGGCGTGCTGCACCTGCCGGCCAGCGCACTGGACGCGCTGTCCATCACCGTCGCCGGCCTGGTCTACACCGGGCTGTTCCTGGCCACCCGCCGGCTGACCGCACCCATGGTCGCCCACGCGCTGTGGAACGCCGCCGCGCTCGGCACGGTCCTCGTCATCTACAGCTGATCACAGCTGGGTGGCGGTCCGGACGAGTCCGGCGACGGCCCGGGACCGGTTGTCCGGCAGCCAGGCGAGCACGGTGGTGACGTGCGGCGCGTCGGTCAGCGGTACGGCGGTGTGCGCGCTCCACAGCCAGGACCGGGACGAGGCGCACAGCACGGCCATGGTGTGCCCGAGGGCGATCAGCTGGGCCAGCTGCGACTGGTCGTGGATCTCCGGTCCGGGTCCGGGTTCGTACGTACCGTCGGGGCGCGGCCAGCGGGCGACCGGCAGGCCCGGCACGTCGCCGACCTCGGCCATAATCAACGACGTACGGCTGGCGAGCGGATGCCCGGCGGGCAGGATCGCGACCTGCTGCTCGGTCAGCAGATCCTCGGTGTCGAAGCCGGTGAGCGAGTCGAACGGCCGCTGCATGAGCGCGGCGTCGGCGCGGCCGTCGCGCAGCATCCGCGCCTGGTCGCCGATGCCGCACAGCACGACGTCGATCTCGGCCGCGTCCGGCTCGGCGGCGTGCGCGTCGAGCAACTTCTGCAGCAGTTCGTGGCCCGCGCCGGCCTTGGTGACCAGGGTCAGCCGGTTCGCGCCGGCGGCGGCGCGGCGGGTACGCCGGGCCGCCGCAGCGGTGGCGTCCAGGATGGCGCGGGCCTCGTCGAGCAGCACCTGACCGGCGTCGGTGAGCGCCACCCCTCGGCGGTCGCGGTCCAGCAGGGTGACGCCGAGGCGGCGCTCCAGCCGGGCGATCGCCCGGGACAGCGGCGGCTGGGCGATGCCGAGCCGTTCGGCCGCCCGGCTGAAGTGCAGCTCCTCGGCGACCGTGACGAAGTACCGCAGCTCACGGGTCTCCAGCATCTCCACGCCGGCAACGATACGTCGGTGATACCCGCCGGGTATGACAGCGGCACCCAACTGGTGTAACGGCGGCGGCTACCACCGCGCCACCATCGGCGTCATGGCCGAGAAGACCACGATCGACACGACGACCACGACCGACACGAAGACCGCGCTGGTCACCGGCGCGAACAAGGGACTCGGCTACGAGATCGCCGCTGGGCTGGGCGCGAAGGGCTACCGGGTGGCGGTGGGGGCGCGCGACGCCGCCCGGGGCGAAGCGGCCGTCAAGGCGCTGTACGCCGCCGGAGTCGACGCGTACGCCGTACCGCTGGACGTCACCGACGACCGCAGCGTCACCGACGCCGCGCAGCTGATCGAACGTCGGGCCGGCGGGCGGCTGGACGTTCTGGTCAACAACGCCGGCATCGCCGGCGAGACCGGGCCGGGGTGGGAACAGGACCCGACCACGCTCGACCTCGACGTGGCCCGCCGGGTCGTCGACACCAACGTGTACGGCGTGATCCGGGTGACCAACGCGATGCTGCCGCTGCTGCGCCGGTCGCCGTCACCGCGCATCGTCAACATCTCCAGCAGCGTCGGGTCGCTGACCTGGCAGTCGGACCCGGAGATCAACGTCGGCCCGGTGATGGCGGCCTACTCGCCGACGAAGACGTACCTCAACGCGGTCACCGTGCACTACGTGCGGCAACTCGCCGACACCGACATCCTGATCAACACGGCCTGCCCGGGGCTGGTCGCCACCGACTTCACCGGCGGTGTCGGGCGTCCGGTCCAGGAGGCCGCCGCCACCCCGATCCGGCTGGCCACCCTGCCCGACGGCGGCCCGACCGGCACGTTCGTCAACGACGACGGCAGCATCCCCTGGTGAATTCCGACGCGGCGTGGAACGCGGGTGCGAGCGCGCCCGCCGCTGATCATCGGCTCAGCGGCAGCTACGGCCGGCGTTGATGTACCTGGCGATCTTCCTCAGCTGCTTCTCTGAGTTGACGTTGATAAAGTCGTTGTGGCCGGAGAACCAACCAGGACTCGCCCGCGACCCAGGTGTAGAAGCGGTCCGACGGCAGGGTCGCGTCGCGTACCGCCGCCGCCGGCAGAGCGCCGGGTCGCAGATCCGCGCCGTCGCGGCTGAACCAGTGGACGCGTACGCCGGGATCGACAGTACGGCGGGCAGTGCACTCTCGTCGCCGATCAGCAGTTGCCGGTCCACCTGCTACAGCCGCCGGTACCTGGTGCCGATGTCGAAGATCACGGCCGGGGTGCCCGGCTCGGCGTTGCGTGCCCAGGACGACATGGGTGAGTCGCCGTGCAGGGCGAACTCGATGTCGATCTCGTCGGCGGCGGGTCGGGCGCGCCGGATCGTCAGGTCAGTCCCGCGGGTCGACGACGGGAATGCCCGCGTCCTTCGCCGCAGCCGCCAGCCGGTCGTCGTAGGTGGCAAGGCCGGCCAGGTCCGTCCCGAGCACTCGCGCGGTGGCCAGGTGGATCGCGTCCAGCGACCGCAGCATCCGGTCCGGCTCGTCCATCGCCGCGTCGACGACCTCGTCGTCGATGTTTATGTAGTCGAAGGCCAGCAGGAGGGCTCTGGCATCTGGTAGGGCCGCCGGCATGACCCGGCCGACGGCCCGGATCACCTCGATCCGCAGCAATGTGGAGCTGACCCACGACGCGCCCGGGTGTTCGTCGTAGAAGGCGGCGAACGCGTGGGAGTGGCTCTCCTCGGCCAGCAACTTGAGCGCGGCGGATGTGTCGATGTAGTAGAGACTCACCAACGTTCCTCGTCGCGTAGCGTGCCGAGGGCGTCCCCGAGTCGGTCGGTGCCGTCCCCGGCCCGCATCCGTGGCCGGAATCCTGGCCGTACCGCCAGGCGCGCCCGACCCGCCGTGACCAGGCGGTCCAACACCGGCGTCGGCTCGCGTTCGGCCACCGGCACGATCCGCGCCACCAGTTTTCCGTACTCCGTCACGTCGATCGTCTCGCCGTGTCGCACCCGAGCCAGCACCTCGCTGGTGTTGTGGCGTAGTTCCCGAAGACCAACCGAGTGCTCGCCAGCAGTCGTCATGAACGAAATGTATCACAATTTTGTGACCACATGACCCTGCTGTGTGCGTCGTGGCCCGATCCGGGTCTGCGATGATGGCGGGATGTCCACCGGTACCTCACCGGCCGCCCAGCCGTTCGCGCACCTGCAGGCGCAGAACGTCACCCTGTACCGGGACGTGCTGGACGCCTTCGTCCGGGCGAAACGTCGGTTCACGGTGCATCTGCGGCCGGAGGACGTCCTGGCCGAGATCGGCCCCGGGGCGTCGCTGGAGGCCGTCGCGGCGGCGCTGGCCCAGCTCGCCGAGTGGGGCAACCTGCGGGCCGACCCGGACACCGGACGGGTCACCACCGTGGAAGACTTCCACCGCGCCCGCTACCTCTACCAGCTGAGCGCGCACGGCCACGCCGCCGAGCAGGCCATCGCCACATACGAGGAGGCGATCGGCCGACGCGGCGCCCTGCAGTCGGTGGCGCTGTCCGACATCGCCGACCAGCTGCGCGCCCTGCTGGGCATCGCCACCGAGGCCGCCGCCGGGTCCGCTCCCGACCCGGCGAAGACCCACCTGCTGATGCTGAGCCTGGTCGACCGGTTCACCGGGCTGGCCGACAACGCGCAGGCGTTCATGGCGTCGCTGCGGCGGGCCGTCGACTTCGCCGACGCGGATGTGGCGGCCTTCCTCGCGTACAAGGAACAGCTGATCGCGTACCTCGAACGGTTCATCGCCGATCTCGCCAACCGGGGCGCGGAGATCGCCAACCTGGCCCACCGGATCGAGGCGACCGGGGTACGCCCGCTGCTGGAGATCGTGGCCCGCCGGGAGGCCGTCGACGCCGCGCCCGGCGAGGACGCCGACGACCGGGCACTGCACCAGGCGCGGGTGGTCTGGCAGCAACGCTGGGACGGGCTGCGGGACTGGTTCGTCAGCGGCGACGCCAGCCGGCAGTCCCAGGCACGGCTACTGCGTACCGCCGCCATCGGCGCGATCCGGCAGCTGCTCGGCGCGGTGGCGTCGATCAACGAACGTCGGGCCGGCCGGTCGGACCGGTCGGCCGACTTCCGGTCGCTGGCGCTGTGGTTCGCGCAGGCCTCCGACGACGAGGCCGCGCACCGGCTGTGGCACACCGCGTTCGGCCTGTCGCCGGTGCGGCACCTGACCGTGACGACCGAGACCCTGGCCGCGGTCGAGCAGCGACCGGTGCCGGCATCGACGTCGTGGGCCCAGGCACCCCGGCTGGAGATCAGCCCTCGACTGCGCAAAACCGGATCGTACGAGCGGCGCGGCTCGCCGAGCCGGGTGCTGGACCGATCCGCGCAGCGGCGGCAGTTGGCCGAACGTGCCGAGCGGGAGACGGCCCAGACGGCCCGCGCCCGAGCGGCGTTGGCCACCGACGGGCCCGTCCCACTGTCGCGCCTCGGTGAACTGGACACCGCCGAGTTCCGGCTCTTTCTCCATCTGCTGGGCGACGCGCTGGCGGCCCGGCGGCCGGACGCCACGGAGGTGACCACCACCACCTCCGACGGCACGCTACGGGTACGCCTGGTCCGCGTCGACGGGGCGCCGCCGGTGCGGATCGTCACCGCCGACGGGGTGCTCACCGGGCCGGAACATCTGGTCGACATCACCGACCTGGCTCCGACCGGAGCCGGTCTGGTCTCTGCCGGAGCCGACCTCGCGGCGGTCGGGGCGGCCGGGTGAGGGCGCGCGGCCCTGCCGAGGGCGACTCCTCGGGCCGCCTGCAGCGGGCCGCCCGGCTGCTGCTCGCCCGCCCGCTGCTGGTCGCCGGGCTGACCCCGGACGACGAGTTCCGGCTGGTCCGCACGTACGCCGCGGAGCTGCGCGAGTGGTTCGACCGGGAGACCGGGTGGCGGCTGGTCGCCGACGCCCAGACGATCCGGCTGATGAAGCTGACCGCCGACCCACAGGACCAGACCCACCCGGCTCGGGATCCGAAGGCCAGGACCCCGTTCTCCCGGCAACGGTACGTGTTGACCTGCCTCGCCCTGGCCGCGCTGGAACGCGCCGACGGGCAGATCACCCTCGGCCGGCTGGCCGAGGACGTGGTGCTTGCCGCCGCCGATCCGGCGCTGGCCGCCACGGGGTTCACGTTCGCCCTGGACCGGCGGGAACGGCGGGCCGACATGGTGGCGGTGGTCCGGCTGCTGCTGCACTGGGGGGTGCTGCGTCGGGTGGCCGGCCACGAGGACGCGTACCTCGGCACCAGTGGTGACGTGCTCTACGACGTGGACCGGCGGGTGATCGCCGGCCTGCTGGCCAGCAGCCGCGGCCCGTCGATGATCGGTGACGTGGCACCGGACGGCCGGCTGGCGGCGCTGACCGTCGAGGTGGTGCCCGATGTCGAGGATGCCCGCAACCGGGCGCTGCGGCACCGGCTCACCCGGCTGCTGCTCGAACAGCCGGTCGTCTACTACGACGAGCTGACCGAGGCCGAGCTGGCCTATCTGACCAGCCAGCGATACGCCATCCTGAACCGGATCACCCAACTGACCGGGCTGGTCGGCGAGGTACGGGCCGAAGGGGTCGCGATGGTGGACCCGGCCGACGAGCTGACCGACGTCCGGATGCCGGCCGAGGGGATGCAGAGTCACCTGACGCTGCTGCTGGCGGAACGGATCGCGGTGGCCGGCTCAGCTGGGCTACGGGTCAGCGAACTGCACCGGCACACCCGCGAGCTGGCCCGGGCACACCGGTCGTACTGGCGAAAACACGCCACCGATCCGGGCGCCGAGGTCGAGCTGGTCGCCACCGCGTTGGACGCGCTGCGCGCCCTGAAACTGATAACGGTCGAGCCGGCCGAGGACCCGCTGGTCGTCGCCCGCCCGGCGATCGCCCGTTACGCCCTGGCGGAGCCGACGATCCGGGAAACCCGTCCCGCCGCCCTGAGGAGGTAACCGTCACCGTGACCGCCGCAGTCACCACCGCCGGACCGACGACCATATCGGCCCGGAAGCTGCCGGTGCCGGACCGGGAACGGTGGCAGCCACTGCGGGCCGGGCTGGTGGACATCTTCTACTACGACCAGGAGGAGTTCCACTTCCACGGCGGCAGTCTGCTGCTGCGGGGCAACAACGGCACCGGCAAGTCGAAGGTCCTCGCGTTGACCGTACCGTTCCTGTTGGATGGCGAGCTGACACCGTACCGAGTGGAGCCCGACGGGGATCCGCACAAGCGGATGGAGTGGAACCTGCTGCTCGGTGGACGGCACCCGCACCCGGAGCGGACCGGCTACACCTGGCTGGAGTTCGGCCGCCGCGACGCCGACGGCACCGCCCGGTACCTGACCATCGGCTGCGGACTGAAGGCGGTGGCCGGGCGCGGCATCGCCCGGCACTGGTACTTCGTCACCAGCCAACGGGTCGGCGCCGATCTGCAGCTGCTCACCCCCACCGGTACGGCGGCGACCCGGGACCGGCTGCGGGACGCGATCGGCCCGGCGGGGATGCTCTACGACCGGGCCGTCGACTACCGGCGTGCGGTCGACGAGGCACTGTTCGGCCTGGGCGACCGGTACGACGCGCTGGTGTCCCTGCTGATCAAGCTCCGGCAGCCGCAGCTGTCGAAGCGCCCGGACGAGAAGACCCTGTCCCGGGCGCTCGGCGACGCCCTGCCGCCGCTGGACGAGAACCTGATCGCCCAGGTCGCCGAGGCGTTCCGGGGTCTCGACGACGAGCGGGAGACGCTGACCGAGCTGCGCGAGACGAAGAAGGCCGCCGACGACTTCCTCACCCGCTACCGGCAGTACGCGCGGATCGCGACGAAACGCAAGGCCGCGGTGCTGCGGCAGCAGCACAGCCGGTACGAGCACCTGGGCCGCGAGCTGGGCGACGCGCAGCGGGCACACGAGCAGGCCGACCGGGCGGTACGCCAGGCCGAGGTGAAACTGGCCGAGCTGGACGCGCGCGCCACCGAGCTGCAGGCGCGCCGACGGGCACTCGCGGAAAGCCCCGAGGCGCGTACCGCCGAGCATCTGCGTCGACTGCGGGAGGCGGCCGATCAGCGGGCGACGTTCGCCGACCAGCAGGCCAAACGCCTGCGTGACGTCGAGGCGGAGGCGGCCCGGACCCGGCGTACCGCCGAGCAGACGGCGCAGGAGCTTCAGTCGGCCCAGCGGGACGAGGCGGCGGCCCGTGCCCGGGTGGCCGGCGGTGCGGCGGCGGCGCGGGTCGCCGACCGGCACCGCGACCGGGTTCTCGCCGCCCTGCCGGACGACTCCGCCCATGGGCTCGACGAGGCGCGCCGCGCCGCCGACCAACTGGTCCAGGATCGGCGGGCCGCGCTGCGTACCCTCGATCGGCTCCGCACCGCCGCCGAGTCGGCCCGGACCCGGGCCGACCGCGCCCGGGAGGAGGTCGACCGGCTGGACGCCGAGGTGGCGGCGGCCGACGAAGCGGTCACCGACGCCGAGACCGCCGCCGCCGAACAGGGCGAAACCCTGGTACGGCGCACCGGCGAGTACCTGACCGGGCTGGTCGAGCTGTCGATCGTCGACCCGGAGACGGTGCTCGGCCGGCTCGACTCCTGGGTGAGCACCCTGGACGGGGACAACCCGGCCGCCCGGGAGGTGAACACCGCCAGCCGGGCAGCCGCCGAGGCGATCGCCCGCGCCGACGCGGCGGTGGAGGCCGAGCAGCGGCGGGTCGCCGACCGGATCGGAGAGATCGAGGCCGAGCTGCGCCGGCTGACCGACGGGGCGCACCAGCCGCCACCCGCACCGCACACCCGGTCCCCGCAGCTGCGCCTCGACCGGCCCGGCGCGACACTGTGGCGGGTCGTCGACTTCGTCGAAGGCGTGCCGCCGCAGGTGCGTGCCGGCATCGAGGCGGCGCTGGAAGCCGCCGGGGTGCTCGACGCGTGGATCGACCCGGACGGCACGGTCCGCGACCCGGACAGCGGCGACGCGCTGCTGCGACCAACCGACGAGGTGGCGACGAACCTCGGGACGCTGCTGCGTCCGGCCATCGACGACGCCGACCCGCACGCCGCCGCGCTGACCGGGCCGACCGTCGCCGCCGTCCTCGCCGCGATCGGCCTCGGCGCGGAGTCCGGCGCGGCGACCTGGGTCGGCACCGACGGCGGCTTCGGCATCGGCGTCGTCACCGGGCGGTGGACCAAACCGGACGCGGAGCACATCGGCGACGGCGCCCGGGAAGCGGCCCGCCGGGCCCGGATCGCCGCGCTGCGCGCCGAGGCCGACGAACTCGCCGCCGTGTCGGCCGACCTCGCCGAGCAACGCACCAGACTGGACGAACGTCGGCGGGCGGTCGGCCACGAGACCGAGAGTCTCCCCTCCGACCAGCCACTGCGCGAGGCACACACCCTGGTCCGTGGTGCCCACCAGTTGCGCCGGGACACCGTCGGCCGACGGGACGAGGCGGCGGCGAGGCACGGTACGGCGGCCTCGGCGGCGCAGACGGCGCTGGCCGAGGCGACCGAGTTCGCCGACGACGTGGGCCTGCCCCACGACGCCGACGGGCTGGCCGAGGTCCGCGACGGGCTGCAGGACTACCAGGTGACGCTGGCCGCCTGGTGGCCCACCCTGACCGGGGTGCGCGACGCGACGCGCCGCCGCGCCGAGGCGTCCCGCACCTACGAGGAGAAGCAGGAGCAGCTCGAACCGGCCGCGATCGAGGCGGCCGAGGCAGCCGAGGCGGCCCGGCTGGCCCGGGTGGAGTTCGAGACGTTGGACGCGACCGCCGGCGCGACCGTCGCCGAGCTGGAACGCCAGCTCCGCGAGGTGGCCGACGCCGAGCAGGAGTGCCAGCGGGAAATCCGGGAGACCCGGCAGCGCGAACGCGACGCCTGGGGTGCCCGGGGCGACGCCGACGGCCGACGTGACCGGCTGACCGGGGACCTGGCGGAGGCCACCGCCACCCGGGACGCCGCCGTCGAGGTGCTGCGGGCCTTCGCCGACACCGGCCTGATCGCCCTGGCCTGCCCCGAGCAGGAAATCCCGGACACCCGACAGCCGTGGGCGACGACCCCGGCGGTGGCCGTGGCGCGCGGCGTCGACCGGCTGCTCGCCGACGTCGACGACGGCGACCGCCCCTGGGAACGGATCCAGCATCAGGTCAGCCTGGACATGAAGGTGCTCACCGACAGTCTGTCCCGGCACGGACACCAGGTGCTGCCCGCCGTCCGTGAGGACACCATGATCGTGGAGGTGGTGTTCCAGGGGCACGGCCGCTCCGTCGCGGACCTGTCCGCCGCCCTGGTCACCGAGATCGACGAACGGCAGCGGGTGCTCTCCGCCCACGAGCGGGAGGTGCTGGAGACCCACCTGGTCAACGAGGTCGCCGGGGCGTTGCAGGAGCTGGTCGCCGGCGCCGAGCAGCAGGTTGCGACGATGAACGGCGAGCTGGAGGAGCGGCCCACCTCCACCGGCATGCGGCTGCGGCTGCTGTGGCGGCCCACCCGCGACGCCCCGCCCGGCCTGGCCGAGCTGCGCGCCCGGCAGCTGCGGCAGAGCACCGACGTCTGGAACGACGCCGACCGTCGAGCGATCGGCGCGTTCCTGCAGGAGCAGATCGGCCGGGAACGGCTGCGCGACGAGGCGGCGACCTGGCACGAGCAGCTCACCCGGGCGTTGGACTACCGGGCCTGGCATGAGTTCGCAATCCAACGCCACCAGGACGGGCAGTGGCGGCCGGCCACCGGCCCGGCCTCCGGCGGTGAACGGGTGCTGGCCGCCAGCATCCCGCTGTTTGCCGCCGCGTCCTCGTACTACGGGTCGGCGGGCAATGCGCACGCGCCGCGGCTGATCGCCCTCGACGAGGCGTTCGCCGGGGTCGACGACGACTCCCGGGCCAAGTGCCTCGGGCTGCTCGCCACCTTCGACCTGGACGTGGTGATGACCAGCGAACGGGAGTGGGGCTGCTATCCGCAGGTGCCCGGACTGGGCATCGCGCAACTGGCCCGGCACGACGGCATCGACGCCGTCCTGGTCACCCCGTGGCGGTGGGACGGGCGGGAACGGCACCGGATGCGTCGGGTCGAGCTGTCGGTGCCGCAGCAGCGACCGACCCGCCCGGACAGCGAACCGGACCCGACCAGATCCGACAGCGAACCGGACCCGACCAGACCGGAACCGACTGGACCTGACGGCTCGGAGCAGCCCGCTCTGTGGTCCGCCGAGTGACCGGACCGGACGGCGAGGTGGTCGGGCCGGATCTCGATGTGGTCGGGCCGGATCTTGATCGGCTGCGCCGGCAGCTCGGCGGGGCCGACACCGAACGGGTCGTGCAGCGGGTCCGTCAGCGGATTGCCCTGGGCCGGCCGCTGACCGGCACGATCTCGCTGAGCCAGCCGACACCGGCCGAGCGGCTGGCGGTGCAACGGCTGCTTGGGCGGCCACCCGGCCGGGGCACCTCGCTGACGGTCAACCTCGACGACCTCGACCAGGTGGTCCGCCGCAGCGGCCTGCACCCGGACGGGCTGGCCGCCGCCGTCGAGACCCTCCTCGGGCCGGTGCCGGTGACCGCCGAGGTCCGCGCCGCCGCCGACGCCGCCTGGCGTACCGTGCTGGAGCCGTTGGACCGGCTCGGCCGCCGCGCGCCGCACCTGGCCGACTGGTGCGGCGACCGCACCACGGTCGCGCTGGCCCGCCGACTGTCCGGTACGCCGGACGCGGCGGCCCGGCTCGTCGAGCACCTGGTGGCGGTGCTGGCGGCGTTGCCTGCCGACGGGGCCCCGCTGGCCCGGCTCGCCGCGCAGACCACCGGCGACGCGCACGCCCTCGACGCCGACCGTCCGCTGGCGACTGTCGTGTTGTCGGCGGTGCGGGCCGTCTGGTGGCCCGGCGACGACGAACCGACGTCTCCGGCGCAGCGGCGGCGGGCGCTGTGGGACAGCGCCGGTGTCCTTGTCGACGAACTATCGTCGACCGTACTGACGCTCAACGTCGTGGCGAGTCCGGGCAGCCGGCTGTCCGCCCTGACGGCGCCCGCCGCGACGGCCGGTGAGCCGCTCGTGCTGACCCTGCGCCAACTCGGCCGGGAGCGGTCGACTTTCCCGGCCGGCACCGTCCACGTCTGCGAGAACCCGACGGTGCTGGCCGCGGCGGCCGACCTGCTCGGTCCGGAGTGTCCGCCGCTGGTCTGCGTCAACGGCCAGCCGAGCACGGCGGCGCTGCGGCTGCTGACCGGCCTGACGGCCGGTGGCGCGCGGTTGCGCTACCACGGCGACTTCGACTGGGGCGGGGTACGGATCGCCAACCTGTTGCGCTCCCGGGTGCCGTGGCAGCCGTGGCGCTACGACGCCACCGCGTACCGGGCGGCGGTGGCGGGTGCGGCCGTGGTGGGCGCCGTGTCGGGGACGTTGACCGGCCGGCCGGTCGACGCCGGCTGGGACGCGGAGCTGACCGCTGCGATGAGC
Source organism: Micromonospora sp. LOL_021 (assembly GCF_048060215.1). Taxonomy (NCBI): domain Bacteria; kingdom Bacillati; phylum Actinomycetota; class Actinomycetes; order Micromonosporales; family Micromonosporaceae; genus Micromonospora; species Micromonospora sp. LOL_021. The sequence goes on from NZ_JBHMIN010000071.1 coordinate 13,992, forward strand.
CGGCACGGTACGCGGGTCGAGGAGGAGCTGGTCCTCGACACCCTCCTCGCCGATCTGTCCGGTGCCCAGTAGCGCGTGATTCTCCTGCCCATAGTCGACTGTCGCACCGGTTGTCCGCTGAACGGACGTGCGAGTGGCCCTACCGGATTGTCTGGCCTAGAGTCTGCGCGTGCCAGCATCCCCCGTTACCCCGCCTGACCGACTGGCCGCGCTACTGGGCACCGTTGGCCCGGCTGGCGCGTTCAGCGCACGTCGTACCGCGTCACCCCATGGTCTGAGGCTCGCGGTGCGCGGTGTCGGGCCGATCGCCTTGCCGGCGGCCGCCGAGCAGGCGAAGCAGCTGTGCTCAGTTGGCCGGCCGGCCAGGTTCGGCAAGGGTGAGCAGACGCTGACGGACGCCGGGGTCCGCGACACGTGGGAAGTCCCGACGAGCCTCGTCGACATCGACGAACAGCGGTGGCACGAGACGCTCCACCCGATGCTGGACCAGCTCCGGGCCGACCTCGGCCTGCCGCAGGGGTGCGAGCTGGTCGCCGAGCTGCACTCGATGCTGGTGTACGCGCCCGGCCAGTTCTTCGCGCCACATCAGGATTCGGAGAAGGTCGATGCCATGATCGGCACCCTGGTGGTGACGTTGCCGTCGGAGTCGGCCGGCGGCGTGCTGTCGATTGAGCACGCCGGCCGGACCGGGAGCTACGAATCGTCACCGGACGAGCTGACCTTCGTCGCGTTCTACGCCGACTGTCGGCATCAGGTGTCGCCGGTGACGGCGGGCCACCGGATCGTGTTGACCTACAACCTGTTGCTCGCCGGTGACCCGGTCACCCTGGCCGCCGGCTCGCTGGGCCAGGACCTGGTCACCGGACTGGCCGGCTGCCTGGACGATCACTTCGCGGAACCGACCGACGGGCCCGCCCGGCTGGTCTACCTGCTGGATCACGAGTACACCCAGCGGGCGTTGGGCTGGGACCGGCTCAAGGGCGACGACGTCGGCCGTGCCGCAGCGGTGCGGGCGGCCGCGCAGGCAGCCGGTTGTGAGGTCACTCTGGCGTTGGCGGAGCTGCAGGAGACCTGGAGCGCCCTCGACCCCGAGGAATCATGGGGCCGCTGGGGTCGGGGCCGGAGTCGGTACGGCCGGTATCGAAACGACGAGGAACCCAGCGGCGGGAGCGGGTCGGGCGAGTACGAGCTCGAAGAGCTCATCGACTCGTCGATGACCCTCGACTGCTGGCTGGACGAGTCCGGCGAGGTGGTGCCGACGTCGCTGCGGATCTCCGACGACGAGGTGTGTGCCACGACGCCCACCGCGGACCTGTCGCCCCAATCGTCGGAGTACGAGGGGTACATGGGCAACTACGGCAACACGTTGGACCGGTGGTACCGCCGGGCGGCGATCGTCGTGTGGCCACGTCGGTGGACCTTCGCGATCCGTGCGCAGGCGTCGCCAGGCTGGGCCCTCGACCGGCTCGCCGATCTGCTGCGGGCCGGGGACGTCGCCGGTGCCCGGCGCAGCGCCGCCACGCTCGCCTCGTTCTGGCGGGTCACCCCGGCGGCCGGTGAACTTGTCGTCGGGCGGGCGTTGGCGGTCGCCTGGGAGCTCGACGAGCCGGACCTGGCAGCCATGCTGCTCGCGCTGCTGCGGGTGGAGGCGCTGGCGCCGGCCGACGCCCCGGTGCTCGCCCGCCTCGCCACCCGCTACGGCGAGTCCTGGACCCGGGATCGGGTCAACGGCTGGTTCGGCCGGAACTGGCTGTCCCGTTCGTCGCTGTTCGACAAGCAGACCCCGGACTGGCTGGCATCGCTGCCCGCGATGTGCGCGGCGCTGCGGGCCACCCCCGACACCGGGGGTGTGCTGGTCGGCCGGCTGCTGGTGGCCGGCGTCTGGTCCGAACTGCACGGCCGGGCCCGAGGAATGCTCACCTACCCGGCGGCCCGCGACCGGCGCAGGTACCTCGCGGACCTGGGGCCGCAGATCGCCGTCGTCCTGGCCGGTGCCGCCAGCCTCGGTACGGCGGACCTGGCTGACCCGGCGGTCGAGTTCCTCTGCCAGGACGAGGACGACGTGCTTGCCTGCGCGATGTCGACGCTGCGGGCCGCCCGCGCGACCGCACCGGACCAGGCGGGGCAGCAGGTGGCCGGCATCGACACCCTCGCCGCGCACGTCGCCCGGCGGCTCGAGCGGCAGCTCGCCCGGCCGGCTCGGGCCGCCGACGACTGGTCGGTGGAACTGCCCAAGGGATGCGACTGTGAGCTGTGCGCCACCCTGGTGGCGTTCCTCGGCGATCCGGCGCGCCGCACCTTCGAGTGGCCGCTGGCCGAGCAGCGCCGCCGCCATGTCCACTCCCGCGTCGACCAGGCTGACCTGCCCGTCGACCATCAGACCCGGCGCAGCGGGCGACCGTACACTCTGGTCCTGCGCAAGACCGACGCGCTCTTCGACCGCGAACGCGAGTCCCGCCGCCGCGCCCAGGAAGACCTGGCCTGGCTCACCCTGGGCCCGGAGGACCTCGGCTGAGCGTTGGTCGCGTCGGGGACGTCACGCCTGGAAGTAGTGCCCGTCGTGCAGGTCGGCGATCAGGCCGGGGCGGCTGGGGGACCAGCCCAGGAGTTCCCGGGTGATCGCGGCCGACGCCGGATTGTCCAGTTGGGCGAACGGCCCGAGGAAGCCGAAGTAGTCGTCGGCTTCCTCGGGGCTGATGCTGCGGACCGGCACGTCGAGGTTGCGGGCGATGGCGGCGGCGATCTCTCGGAAGGGGACTCCTTCGTCGGCGGCGGCGTGCAGGCGGGAGCCGGCCGGGGCCTTTTCGAGGGCGAGCCGGTAGAGGTCGGCCGCGTCGAGCGTGTGCACGGCCGGCCACCGGTTTGTGCCTTTGCCGACGTACGCCGCGTACCCGTGCTGCCGGGCGGCGGCGACGAGGACGGTGACGAAACCGTTGCGGTCGAGCGGGCTGTGCACCGTCGGGGCGAGCCGGACGACGCAGGAGCGCACGTCGTGGGAGGCGAGGCCGATCACGAAGTTCTCCGCGTCGACCCGGTAGCCGCTCGGGAGAGCGTCGTGTTCAGTGCCGGGGCGGCCGACGAGTCCGCCCATCGCGAGCATGGCCGTGCCGCTTGTACCGACCAGCGGTTTGCCGGAGCCGCTCAGACCGTCGGCGAGTGCGCGGAGGGCGGCCAGGTCGGCACCGGCGGCGCCGGTCAGGTCGCCGGTGAGCAGGAGGTCGTGACGGAACGCCAGGTGGATGACGCCGTCGGCGGCGTTCGCTTCGGTGCGCAGAACGTCGAGGTCGGACAGGTCGCCGCGACGCGTCCCGGCGCCCAGTTTCTCGATCGCGGCAGCGGATGCTTCGGAGCGGGCCAGGCCGACGACGTCGTGCCCGGCGGAGATCAGGGCCGGCACGACCGCCGAGCCGAGGTGGCCGGAGGCGCCTGTGACGAATACGCGCATGTTGGTGTTCCTTCGTGAGTACCGATGTCGCCTTGTGACATCACCCTACCTTGTGATGTCACTATGCGACATGGCTGGATCAAGAAGATGTCGTAGTGTGACATCGGATACCATCGCGGCATGGCCCGCTGGCAACCGGACGCACGCGGCCGCCTGGAGGCGGCCGCCTTCGAGCTGTTCCGTGAACGCGGCTTCGAACAGACCACGGTCACCGACATCGCCACCCGCGCCGGCCTCGACAAACGCACCTTCTACCGGCTCTTCGGCGACAAACGCGAAGCGCTGTTCGGCGGCAGCGAGCAACTGGAGGACCTGCTCGTCAAGGCGGTGACCGAGACGGACGCCGCCCCCTTCGAAGCGGTCGTCGCCGCGTTCCGTCAAGTGGCGGAGGAGATCTTCGCCGACCGACTCGAGCTGGTCCGGGTGCGCCAGACCATCATCGAGAGCAGTCCCGAGCTGCAGGAACGTGAGCTACGCAAGATGGGCTCGCTGGCGGCTGCGGTCGTTGCCGCGCTGTGCGCCAAGGGCCTTGACCAGACCGCGGCGACCCTGGCCGCCGAGTCGGGTGTCACCGTGTTCCGGGTCGCGTACACCCGCTGGGTCGAGCCCGGCAACCGCGACTCGCTCACCGATCTGATCGCCGAGGTCACCAGCGAACTACAGGCGATCACCTCGCCTGCTCGACGGTAGTTGCCGCGCGGTACGTTGCCGGCTTGACGGCTGTCGTCGGACGACGGTGCGCCCGCCGGGCCAGCGCACCGCAAACCGTCCAGTATGATCGGTCGCCCGTTGGCCGTCGGCGCGACGGCCGACGGCCCGGCGTACTCAACTGGGTTCCGGAGGTTCTCATGGCCGACCACGACGCAACGCTGTTCGACCGGCTCGACACCTCGGTGCCGCATCCGGCCCGCCGATACAACTACTGGCTCGGCGGGAAGGACAACTTCGCCGTCGATCGGGCCTCGGCGGACCAGATCGCGGCGGCCTGGCCGAGCGCGCCGATCGCGGCGCGAGAAAACCGCCGCTTCCTCGGCCGGGCGACCCGGTTCCTGGCCGCCGAGGCCGGGATCAGGCAGTTCCTCGACATCGGCACCGGCCTGCCCACCGCAGACAACACGCACGAGACCGCCCAGGCGATCGCGCCGGAGTCGCGGGTGGTGTACGTCGACAACGATCCAATGGTGATGGTGCACGCCAGGGCCCTGCTGACCAGCACCACCCAGGGCAGAACGTCCTACATCGAGGCCGATCTGCGCGAGCCCGGCAAGATCCTCAACCATCCCGACCTGCTCGCCACCCTGGACCTGTCCAAGCCGGTCGGGCTGATGCTCGTCGCGGTACTGCACTTCCTGCCGGGTCGAGGGGCGGCCGCACCGGTCGTCGCCGAGCTTGTCGACGCGCTGCCGCCGGGCAGCTACCTGGTCGTCAGCAACGCGACCAAGGACTTCCTCCCGGCACCGATCGCAGCGGTCTACGACCGGATGCTGGCTGCCGGGCAGACCGACATCTGGCCCCGGGAACGCGCCGAGTTCGCCGCGCTGGTGGAGGGCCTGGACCTCGTACCACCCGGGATCGGGGTGGTGAGCGACTGGCGCGCCGACGAGCAGGACCAGCTCCGTCCGGCGGCAGCCGACGTGTCGGTGTACGGTGCGGTCGCCCGAATTCCCTGACCGCCGCACCGGGCAGTGCCGTTGCCGGAGGCGAGCCGCCCGCAGCACGCCGGAAACTGCGACCTGGGCGGTAGCGTCGTCCGGGTGAACCTGGACGAGACCGCCGCCCGGCTCGGGGCGCCCGTCGCCGACGTCGAGCGGGTGCACCGGCTCGCCGGTGACCGGCCGTCGGCTCCGCTGCCGGCCAGGGCCGACGCGCCCGCGATCCTGGACCGGCTCGCGGTGCGGCCGGACGACGCCGCCGAAATCATGGCCGGCTGGCCCGACCCTGACTCGCCGCTGTGGACTCCGGAGCTGCGCTGGCTGCTCGACCGGACGATCGCCCTGGTCCGGGCCGACCTCGGCGGTTACGGCTGGCTGGCACCCGGCCCGGAGCTGCCCCGCGACCGGGGACCCGCCTGGCGGCACCTCTACGTGTACGCGTACCTGGCCCTGGTCGACGTCGTCCGGGCGTACCACCGCGCCCACGGCGTCGCCGACGCCGTGTCCTGGGCGACCCTCGCGGACCTGGGCCGTAACCTCGCCATCGACCGGCGGATGCGCGGCGAGGGCTGGCCGGTCATGCAGGCCTGGCTGACCCTGCACGTACGCGGCAGCCTCTACGAGCTGGGCCGGCTGCAGCACCACCGCAGCGACAGCGCCATCGAACTGCACATCCCCGACGCGGGGCCGCTGACCCCGGAGGCGGTCAGCGCGTCACTCGACGCGGCCCGCGCGTTCTTCCCCCGACACTTCCCCGACGAGCGGTACGCGGCGTTCGCCTGCGGGTCGTGGCTGCTCGACCCGCAACTACGGGAGTACCTGCCGGCGGACTCGAACATCATCCGGTTCCAGCGCCGGTTCGAGCTGGAGCCGTACCAGGAGCCGGACGGGCCGGACGCCGACGTCGAGGTGCTGCGGTTCGTGTTCCGCACGCTGAGCACGCCGCTCGACGCGCTACCACGCCGTACCGTGCTGCAACGCGCCGCCGTCGACCACTTGACCGCCGGCCGCCACTGGCAGTGGCGCCGCGGCCGCTTCCCGATCTGACCACACCTGCTCTGCGCCCGGCTCGGTAACCGCGACGGCCGAGGCGGAAACAGACCAGGCATGGAAGACGACCGGAGACGATTCGCGGAGCTGTTCCGGCGACATTACGGCGCGGTGATTCGGTACGCGGCCCGTCGGGTCGGTCGGGAACGCGCGCCCGACGTCGTCAGCGAGGCGTTCCTCGTCGCGTGGCGCCGCCTGCCGGACGTGCCGGTCAGCGAACCGCTGCCCTGGCTGTACGCCACCACCCGGCACCTGATCGGCAACGAGATCCGGGGCCGGGACCGGCAGGCGAGGCTGACGACGCGACTGGGCGAGGTTGCCGAGACGGTCACGGCCGACCACGCCGATGCCGTGGTCGACCAGGTACGGGTCCGCCACGCGCTGGCACAACTGTCCGAAGCCGACCAGGAGGCACTGCGGCTGGCCGCCTGGGAAGGACTCGACGCCACCGCCGCCGCCACCGTCATGGGGTGCAGTCGTACCGCGTACAAGGTGCGGTTGTTTCGGGCCCGGCGGCGGCTGGCGGCCGCGTTGGAACCGGCTCCGACCAGGAGGCCGGCGGACGCCGAGCTCTCCCCGCTAGCTCACGAAGGAGGATCATGATGGAAACCGATCGACTGATGCGCGACGCGGATCCAGTCGCTGACTGGCGGGTGGACGCCGAGTCGCCGCAGGCCGCGGCGATGCTGGCCGGCATCCTCGCGCAACCCCGGTCCGACGTCGCGCAACCGTCCGGCGTGACGGGGGTACGCCAACAGCCCACCACCACTCGGCAGCTGCGGCACCGGCGGCTCGCGTTCGGCGGGGTCGCCGCCGCAGCGGTGGCGGTGGCCCTCGCGGCGTCAACGGTCTGGCTTGCCGGCCCCGGCGGTGCCACCCCCGCGTACGCGGTCACCACGAATTCCGACGGCTCGGTGGAGTTGATCGTGGAATGGGACCGGCTCAACGACCCGGCCGGTCTTGCCGCCGACCTGCGCCAGGCTGGCGTACCAACCGAGCTGCGTTACGCCAGAGACGCTCAGCCGGTAGCTGTCTGCCTCGATTCGGCAGGGCAACAACGAGCAGACGCAGCTCTCACCAGCAGGAGCCGCGGCGAAAGGACAGCCCGCGCCGATGGGTATCGCATACGGCCAGACCTGTTCCCCGATGAGAGCGTCATGGTCGTCTCCACATTCTCCGATTCCGCTACGCAAGTGACCTCCACGATGCTCTATCTCGCGCCCGCCGATGACACCTCCTGTACATATCTCGGCTCGCGCGTGAGCGCCCGATACACCATACCCGGGATGCGCCCAGAAGAGTGAGCATCCGGCTGTGCGCCGAAGTGAGGCTGACGCACCTCAAAATCGCGTTTGAGGTGCGTCAGCCTCACCTCGATGGCTCGCTCCAGGCGTCCAGGGGTGCGGACGCGTGGGCATCGCCCGTCACGGGCCGAGTAGCGCCAGCGGCACGACCGCGAAGTCGTCGCGGTGTTCCCAACCCCCTCCAGCCCGTGGATCGACAAGGCACGAAGATGCGGCTGAAGTTCATCCAGCGTGCGCAATCCAGACTGCCCATCGCGGGCTCCGCTACCGTCGAGGAGCACGGGTGGCGGATGACGCGAGGGAACCTCCATGGTTGTCTCAGGGCCGATTTGACGACAATGACGGTTCCCTCGTCTGCCCGCAGGCCAACTTTGCCGCGTACGCCGAGCAGACAGCGTCAGGTTCGCCGGCAGCGCAGCCATTGTCGGTGACGGTTGAGCTGGGCAGGAGCGGGAGCTGTCGCCGCTGACAGGCGGTGTCCCAACCGATTCACCAACTCGGCAGTACGGCGGCAACAAGCGATTTGTGTCTGCCCATGAGGTCTCCCACCGCTCCATTAGCGTCGCTGGACAGTGATAAGGTGACCTCATGCGGGCTGTCCGGATTGGGCTACCCATCGCCGTGTTGTTCGTAGCCGCCAGCGCGGCTGCGGTCGCCGTACCGCTGGTGCGGGCCAGCGTTTCAGCCAGCCAGCCGGATGAGCGGCCGGCTGTGGCCGTCGAGCAGTTCATGTGTGCCCAGGTGGCATCCAGTGTCGATGGCTACTGCGATCGCATCGCGGAGGATCTCGGCCGGCGTATGCCGCTGGCCGACGACGACCGGGTAGCGGCGCAGCCGCGCCGGCAGGCGCTGCTGGACGGCTTCGTCCGCGAGCTCGGCGCGGACTGTCCCGCGCCGCTGGAGCACTGTCGGCTCCCGGCCACGACACCGGACGCGGTCCGGCAGGCGCTGATCGCTTCCGGCTTCACCGACCCGGCGGTACGGCCAGCCAGGTACACCGACCCTGCTCCGGCAGGGGCGATCCTGTACGCCGTACGGGTCGGGCGTGCCTGCCTGCTCGGCCACGTCCGGTCGGAAACCGCCGCGCCGCCCCTCATCGTGGGCCGCCTGCCCGACGAATCCTGCCTGTGGCCCTGACTGATCCCTACACCTGAAGCGATCCAGGAAGCGGCACTGCCACCACCGTTACCAGGGTGTCCGGACCGGCGAAGTCGTCGGGATTGGTGGTGTAGAGCGGCAGGCGGTTTCCGATGGCGACACTTGCGATCATGAGGTCAGCCGTCCGTGCTCTCGGCTTGCGACCTGCCGCCAGCACGGCTGCGACTACTCTGCCGAACGCCCGTGCCGCCTCCGCATCGAACGGCAGCGGATCGAACTCGGACTCGGCCCGTTGGAGCACGTCCAACCGGCGGGCACGCTCGGCTGGATCATCGGTGTGATGCGGACCAGCCGACAGCTCGGCGAGGGTGACTGTGCTGATCGACATGGTGTCCGGCAGCCGGGCGTGGTCGATCTGCCGGCGCAGGATAAGGATGTTGGTGTCGAGCAGGCCGTGCGCCTCAGGCTTCATAAGGGTCCCGGAGGCCGCCGTCCATGGCGCTGTCCGCGTCGGCGCGGAACCGCGCCGCATCTATGACCGGTGCGCTCGCCGACATGCCCGCGAACTGCTCACGGGTCACCACCCGGTGTCGACGTAGCGGGATCAACTCACCGATGGGGGTGCCGTCACGGGTGACGATGAACGACTCACCATGCTCAACCGCATCCATGATCTGTCCGGATTTCGCCCGAAGATCTCGTTGGGTGAGTTCCGCTGCCATGCGGCAAGCCTAGCACGGGGTGGCACGCGGTGCTACGAGGTGGCACCACTGCTCGGGGGGTGGGTCAGTCATCGACAACCCGCACTGCGTAGCTCGATCAAGGCAAGGCCTGGTGACTCCGACCGTCAGGTAGCCCGGCAAGTCACCCCACACGGACGTCGATTCCATCCTCGGTGAGCCAGTGCAGGAGCTGCCCGAAATCCGGGTCGCCGGATGCGGTGGGCAGGCTCAGGCGTTTTCGAGCCACAGCCGAATGCCGCCAGACCAGCTTGAACGGCGCGGTGGCTCCCCAGCCGCCTCGTGTGCAGTCGTGTAGCGCGTCGGCGTTCGAGCCGAAGTAGCCGCCGGGTCCGTTGACCGCCTCCCCGATGGCGCAGTAGAAGCCTTCGATGTCGGTGACGTTCTGCCCGTCGAGTTCGTAGGCGGTGCCCGCCGGCTTGTCGGCGGCGTCGTGCCGGTGGTGGGAAAGCGCCGCCATGGTCCACTCGCGACGTAGAGTGCGGTCGTAGCCCACCCAGCGGCCTGGTTCGGCCGGCCGGCCGGAGCGCCAGAGTTCCCAGATCTGGCGTGCCCCGCGCGGCATCGGGCCAGGGAAGGCGGTGTCCAGGGTGACATCGACCAAGCCGCCGCCCAGGGCCGACGAACGAACCGCCGTGACCGCACCTTCGACATGTACGCCGACCACCAGTGTCGCGCTGCCATCGTTCCCCACGCTGGCGATGGAGGCACGGATTCGGCGGCGCCACGCAGCCCCACCAGGGTTGCCGGCCCCGCGATCCAGTGCGTCGAGTGCGCGTCGCAGAGTTGGCGCGGGATCGCATCCGATCAGCACCGTCGGCCGCGCCGCCGCTGACACCACGTGCTGGGCGTCCTCGAAGAGGCCGTCGATGTCGACGCATGCGGCGATCGCCTCGCCCGGATCGTCGGCATCGTCGTTGAACAGCAGCCAACGGGGCGGCAGCGTACGGTGCCAGCGCCGCAGCAGTTCTCCAGGCGCTCCGCCACGAGACATGGAGCGACCGTACCGGGTGTACCGCGCTGCACGGTTCGGGTTCCTGGCGGGCAGCCATCGAACGGCGATCAGTCCGCTGATGTAGTGAGCTGATCTCAGCAACGCAAAAGGTTTGATTGGTGCGACACGGGCGAATCCGGTGAA
>NZ_JBHMIN010000072.1:0-23599 GCF_048060215.1 Micromonospora sp. LOL_021
CTGCCGGGGCACGGCCCGGCGCTGACCGACTGCGCCGCCGCCGCCCGGTTCTACCTGGCCCGCCGGCGCCGGGTCGTCCCAACCGGACCGTGCCCGTCCGTCCGGTCCATGGACCGGCGGTTGCATGCCGGGCCGGCGGCAGCGCTTCCTCCTCTTCGACCGGAGCGGCCAGCTCGCTGCGGGCCCTGGGCAGCCAGTCGGGATGGTGCCGGCGGAGGAACGTGAAGATACCCTCGCGTAGCTCGCACCGCAGGTCCCACGAGCTGGGCGCGTCGGCGGCCGAGGCGAGCAGCCGTACGCAGATGGTCGTCTCGGTCGCGTCGACCACCTGCATCACCCACTCCCGGCGGTCCCACAGCGCTGAGGCGTCGACGATGCGGTGCGCCTCGGCCCGCAGCACGTCGATGTCGGCGGTGAAGTCCAGGTGCAGGATCACGCTGCCCAGCACCTGCGCCTCGTTGCGGGTCCAGTTCTGGAACGGGGTGGTGGTGAAGTAGGACGTCGGCAGGATCAGCCGGCGCTGGTCCCAGACCCGTACCACGACATAGGTGAGCCGGATCTCCTCGACCCGGCCCCACTCCTCGTCGACCACCACGACGTCGTCGAGGCGCAGTTCGTCGCTGAAGGCGAGCTGCAGCCCGGCGAACACGTGGCCGAGCACCGACTGGGCGGCCAGGCCGGCCACCACACCGGCCACGCCGGCCGAGGCGAGCAGAGACGCGCCCAACGCCCTGAGCTGGGAGAACGTCATCAGCGTCGCGGCCAGCGCGACGATACTGATGATCACCGCGGTGAGCCGGCGGAGCAGACCGATCTGCGTACGGGCGCGTCGCCGCCGTCGATTGTCCGCCATGTCCACCGGCAGCCGGCGGAACGCGGTGTCCTCGAAGACGAACAGGATCCGGATCACCAGCCAGGCACCGGCGTAGATCAGCGCGAGCAGCAGGATGTGCAGTGCTTCGTCGCGGACCTCGCCGGTGATCCCGCTGAACGGCACCGCGAGCAGCAATCCGGTGACCAGCAGCGTGGCGCTCCATGGCCGGTGGCATTCCCGGTGCAGCGTGTTGAGGAACGGTGCGACCCGGCCGCGCGCCGCGTGCCGGACCACCCTGCCGGATAGCCAGGCCAGGGCCAGCGAGCCACCGACCGCGGCGACCACCGTCGCCACCGCCCGACCCAACTGCTCGTCCCACACGGCCCGGTGACCTCCGTCCGCAGTCCGGTCAGCTACCGGGTTCCACGGTGATCCGGTTCTCCACGGCGGTGACTCCCGGCGCCGACCAGGCGATCCGCTCCGCCTCCTCGCGTTCCAGCCAGGAGCGGACCACCCCCTTGACGATGACCCGGCCACCGTCGGTGTCGACGGTGACCTGCCGGGCGTCAGTGGCGGCGCTGCGCGCCAGCGCGTCCTCGATGCTGCGTCGCAGTTCCGGTGCCGATGGGTTGATTCGGGGGCGGACGGCGATCAGATTGGTCACCCCGCGCACCCCGGAGAGCCGGCGTACCGCCCGCTCCGCCGCTCGGCGCTGGAACTCCCATTCGACCTCGCCCTTGAGCGTGACCCACCCGTGGGCGACGGTCACCTCGAGCCGTTCGATCGGAACGAACGCGTCCCACTCCAACGCGCGGGTGGCGGCGCCGGCGACATCGGCGTCGGTCCGCTCCGCGGAGCTGGGTAGTCGTACCTCGATATCGTTCGCGACCGCGGTCACCCCGCGCACCCGGTGGGTGGTGCGCTCCGCCGCCCACTTCTTGCCGTAGTTGTCGACCCAGCCCAGCAGCGTCACCACGCCCTCCAGCACGGTCACGCCGATCTCGTTGGGCTGGACCCGGGCGTCCCATTTGAGTTCCTCGAGGACGTCACGCTGGATCTCCTCGTCCGTACGCACCGTCGCGGCGGTCAATGTTCCTCCAACGAATGTCGTCGTACCGGGCTGCCGGTGGACTCAGAGCAGACGCAGTTCACGTGCCCGGCGTACGGCTTCCCGGCGGCGGGGGGCACCGAGCTTCTGGTAGATGTTGCGGACGTGGGTCTTGACTGTGTTCACCGACAGGAACAGCTCGGCGGCGATCTCCCCGTTGGACAGCGTCCCCTGCAGGTAGCGCAGTACGGTCATTTCCCGGTCGGTGAGCGGTTCGGCCAGCGCCGGTGCCGGACGGTGCCGGTCGGCGTGCCGCCGACCGGCACCGTCGACGAGGTCGGTGACAAGGTTCCGGTGCCGGGTCGGCGAGTCGAGGTGCTCGACCAGCAGGTCCCGCGCGGGGGAGCCGGCGTGGTTGAACACCAGCCGGTGACCGTCCGGGGCGGCCAGGTCGAGCACCTGTTCGAGCAGCCTGCGGGCCTGACGCTGGTCGCCCATCCGGTGGGTGGCGACGGCCGCGACCAGCCCGGCGTTCAACCGTTCCAGCAGGGTCACCGGCTGGCGTTCCGGACGGAGCACCAGCGGGTCCGCCGGTGATCCGCCGTCCGGTGCCGACCACTGGGGGAGCACCGCGAGCGCATCGGCCGGTCCGTCGGCGAGCAGATGCAACCGGGCCAGTGCGATCGCCACCGCCGGTGCGCGGTCGTTGTGGATGTTGTCCAGCAGCAGTTCCCGGGCCCCGTCGAGGTCGCCACAGGCCATTCGGGCCTCGGCGAGGGCCAGCCGGCGCAGCCGGCCGTGCTGACCGTCGGGCGGCTTGCGGTCCACCGGCGTCGTCGTCAGCAGATCGGCGACCGCGGCGAAGTCCCCCTCCGCCTGTCGAAGCGCGGCCTGGACCACCGGGAGCAACTCGCTGACCGTTTCCGGTGTCCCGGGCACGACCAGTGCTGCGGCCAGATCCAACTGCCGGGTCGCGTCGGGCAGTTCGTCGCGGTAGAGGGCGACCAGGGCGAGTGCAAGATGAGCGGCGGCGGCGTGGCCGGCACACCGACGTCCCGGGCAGGCCGTGGTGACCAGGGCCTGCTGAGCGGCGCGGTCCGCGGCCGTCAGCTCACCTCGCCGGGCATGCAGCAGCGCCAGTTGACCGGCGGCGTACCGGGTCGGGCAGCCGTACCCGTCGGTTGCCGGGGTGGTGGCCAGACCGGTCAGCACCGCCTCGGCGCCCGTCAGGTCGCCGCGACCGAACCGGACGGTTCCGAGCATCGCCGTCGCCACCGCGCGTGCCCGCTTACCCAGCGTCTCCGTGCCCCCGGCCGGTGCACTTGCGGTCATCGCGGCCAGGCCGGTGGTGGCGAACAACTCGTCGGCGTAGCTCAGCGCCTCGTCGTACCGGCTCCCGTCGATCGCGACCACGAGCCGGGTGGCGATGCTGGTCGGATCCGGGCCGCAGTGATCCGGCAGCGGCCCGGCCGCCAGCCGGCCAGCGGTCTCCAGCCGGCAAGCGGTCTCCAGCCGGCCAGCGGTCTCCAGCCGGTCGACGGCGGCAGCCAACGCCAGGCCCGGATGGCCGGGGGCCAGGCCGGTGGGCAACGGGGTGTGCCGGGCGTCCTCGTGACCGCAGAGCAGTAGTTCGGGCCAGTGCTCGTCGACCAGTTGGCCGGCACCGGGCAGGTCACCGCAGGCCAGCCCGTGCCGGACCGCGGCCAGCGGCCGGCCGTGAGCGCGATGCCACCGGTACGCCCGCTCGTGCAACTGCGGGATCTCGTCAGGGAACCGGCTGCTCAGCTCGGCGTACAGCACATCGCTGAGCATCCGGTGACAGCGGTACCAGGTCGGGTCGCCGCCCGCAGCGACGATGAAGCCGGCGGTGTCGCGGGCAGCTGCGGCCAGTTGCTCCTCGCCGTCGTCGCGCCCGGTCAGTTCGTCGGCCAGAGGTCCGCAGACCCGGTCCAGCACCGAGGTGCGGACGAGTGCCTGACGCGTCAGCGCGGCCTGCCCGGCGAGCACCTCGGCGGACAGGTAGTCGGCGGCCGGGTCGGGATCGGCACCGACGTGTTCCCGTACCGTCGTGGGTCTTTCGCCGGCCTGCAACGCCAGACCGGCCAACCGGACCCCGGCGGGCCACCCCTCGGCCCGGTGGTGCAGTTCGCGGATCTGGTCGGTCGCCGGGCCGAGACCCTGCGCGTCGACCAGACGGGCACTCTCGGTCAAGGTCAGCGCGAGCTCGGCGGTCCGGATCTCGGTCAGCTCACCAGTCAACCGGTACCGGTGCAGCGCGAGTGCCGGTTCGGTGCGGCCGGCCGCCACCAGACGCAGTCGCCCACGGCAGTGCCGCAGCAGGAACTCGATTCCCCGGACCACCTCGAGATCGGTGATCGTGTGCGCGTCGTCCAGCACCAGCAGGACCGGCTCCGGCTGGGCGGCGATCACCGACGCGAACCGGGGCAGGAAGAGTTCGGGATCGGCGCGGCCGGGAGCAGGCGGCGCGGGCCGGTCCGGGTGCCGGCGGGCCGTCTCGGCGGCGAGCGCCGCATGCAGGTACGACCAGAACCGGTGGCCGCGGTCGGCGGACTCCAGAGTCAGCCAGATCGCACTGCCCCTGGCCCGTCGGCCGACGAACCAGCCGGCCAGCAGCGCGGTCTTGCCCCATCCGGCCGGTGCGACCAGCAGTGTCAACGGGCCACGCGTACCGACCTCCAACCGGGCGGTCAGGCGCGGCCGGTCGAGCAGGCCGGCCGGTGGATCCGGCGGGGCGGTCTTCGATCCGAGCAGTGGCACCGGATCGAGGTTCGTCGGGGCGGTCGGCCGGAGCGCGTGATGGTGTCCCGCCACGGTTTCCTGTCCGGCTGTGCGCATCGCCACTCCCGTCGCCGTGCCGGCGGTGCTGCCTGCGCGCCTGCCGGCCCTGACTGTGTGTCGCGGGTGGCGTTCCCCGACCTGTCCGGTTCTAACGCGCCATCGTCGCAGCGGACCACTCCGGTCGAGTGACCTTGGCTCATCCGGGTCGCAGCCGGCGTCGAGCCACGGACTGCGGAAGAAACATGTCCGGTTGTCCGACTCTGTCGGGGGGGGGGACTTCTGCCTGCCGGCGGACACCGGCCGGCAGGCACGCTTCGCGCTGACATATCAGTTTTTGTCCCTCCCTACCGGGTACCCGGTGCACATCCGGCCGTAGTGTCGGCTCAGCGCAGGGGGTGCGCCGTGAACGATGTTGCGTCCACGCACACCGAGCAGCACAAGCCGCTGCGGATTGCCATGATCGTGCCGCCCTACTACGAGCTACCTCCGCCCGGCTACGGCGGCGTCGAGCAGGTCTGCGCCGCACTGGTCGACGCGTTGGTCGCCCGAGGAAACGAAGTGACGCTGTTCGGAGCCGGCAGCCGGACCGGGACCGCCGCGAACTTCGTCAGTACCGTCCGCGAGTTGCAGTCCGACCGGCTCGGCCACTCACTGCCGGAACTGGTGCACCTGGCCCGGGTGGACCGGCTCATCGAGGACGACACCTTCGACGTCGTGCACGACCACACCACCGTCGGTCCGCTCGCCGCCGCCCGCCGACGGGTACCGACGGTGGTCACCGTGCACAACTCACCCGACGGCGAGCTGGGTGAGTATCTGCGCGGTATCGACCGGGCCGTCGCGTTGGTGGCGATCTCCTACGCGCAGCGCCGCGTGGGTAGCGGCCTGCCGTGGGCGGCGACTGTGCACAACGGGCTGGCCGCCGACGTACGGCCCAAGCCGGTGCCGGCCGACGGCCCGGTGTTGTGGCTCGGGCGTTTCGCTGCGGACAAGGGCCCGGACCTGGCGATCGAGGCCTGCCGTACGGCCGGTGCGCCGCTCGTTCTTGCCGGCAAGGCGACCGAGCCGTCCGAGCGGCGCTATCTCGAGGACGTCGTCCAGCCGATGCTCGGTCCTGACGTCGAGCTGCTGGTCAACCCCGATCGACAGCGGTGCTGGCAGCTGCTCACCGAGGCCCGGTGCCTGCTCATGCCGATCCGCTGGGAGGAGCCGTTCGGGATGGTGATGCTGGAGGCGATGGCCTGCGGCACCCCCGTCGTCGCCCTCAACCGGGGTGCGGTGCCGGAGGTGGTGCGACACGGCGAGACGGGGATGGTCTGCACCGACCCGGCCGAGCTGCCGGAGGCCATCGAGCGGGCCGGGCAACTCGACCCGCAGGTGTGTGCGGAACACGTACGGCTGTCGTTCTCGCCGGATCTGATGGCGTCCCGGTACGAGCGGATCTACCACCGGTGGAAGTACGCGATGTCGCTCGCGGCGCCGATCGACGGCGAACCGGAGCCGGCGCAGCGACCGGAGCACGACCTGTTGCCGCTGGTGGTCGACGGCTGAATCCGGCCGGTGCGAGCGGTCGGGGGTCGCCGCCCGCACCGGCCCCGCAGGGGGCGGCCCACGACCCGCGACTGCGCGACTGCCCGGGTGGCGGTTCGTGACCAGCCGCGTAGGGTGGAGCCTGAGCGACGGTCCCGGTGCGTCTGTCCGGGACCGGTGGAGCGGGATCAAGGGAGTGGGGCCTGGCTGGTGAGCACCGCCGACGTCACGGACTGGGAACCGGGCGACGGGCGCGTCTGCACACCCGAGTCGACGGCGACGGCGACTTCCGCAGCTGTCCCGCCCGGTGCCACGGCTGATCCTCGACTCCGGCAGAGGGAGCCGATCCCGCCGTCCGCCGCAGCCCCGAGCGGACCGCCCGGGCAGGCCACCGTCGACAACTTTCGCGAAGGGTTGCTGATCTGCGACGGTGCCGGGGTGGTCCGGCAACTGGACGCCACCGCCCGACGGCTGCTGCCGGAGCTGGTTCTCGGGGAGGTGGTCGCCGCCAGTGGCATCGCCGGGCTGGATCCGGCCACCTGGGACGGTGCCTCCGCCGCGGAGCTGACCCACCACGGACACCGGCTGCGGTTGCGCCGGGTTCCCTTGGCGCACGACCAGATCGCCTGGTATGTCGACGACGCGACCGAGCCCACCGCGCGCGCCGACGCCCTGCTCGCCGAGCGGGCCCGCTGGATGTTCCTGGCCAACGCCAGCCAGCAACTCGGCAACCCGCTGCACGAGGACCGGGCGGCTCGGGCCGCAGTGCGGCTCGCGGTGCCGACGCTGGGACAGTTCGCGGTGCTGGTGGTCGCACCCCGCCGTGGTCGCGCCCACTGGTGGCGGGCCAGCGACCCGGGTACCGGTGGGAAACCACCGGTCGACGGCGGCACGATCGCGGTGGACGAGTTGCCGCCGGCGTTCACCGAGGCGTTGCGTGGTGTCGAGGCGACGTCCCTGGACTGGCTTGCCGAGCAACTCGTCGACCTGGGTTGGCTGTTCCCGCCGCCAGGCCGGGACTTCGCCGTACGGGTCGCCGCCCTGCCGGGCAGCACGCATCCGACTGGTGTGCTGCTGGTCGCCCGACCTGGTCCGGTCGGGTACGACGACGCCGACCTGCACCTGTTGCGGGGGTTCGCCGCCCGCGCCGGCTCCGCGCTCGACGCCGCGGTGCTGTACCGTCACCAGGCGGAAATCGCGGAGACCCTGCAGGCTAGCCTGTTGCCGGCGGCGCCCCGACCGGTGCCGGGTGTGCAGTGGGGCACAGCGTACCGGCCGGCCCCGTCGTCGCTGCGTATCGGCGGCGACTTCTACGGCGCATTCGACCTGCCCGAGCGCGAGGTGCTGTTTTTTCTCGGCGATGTCTCCGGTAAGGGCGTCGAAGCGGCGGTGTTCACCGGTCAGGTACGCCAGGCGCTGCAGGCGCTGCGTAGTGTCGAGACCGATCCGAGACGACTGCTCCGGCTGCTCAACGAGTCGGTCCTGGAGACGACTCAGGCTCAGGGGCAGGGCCGGTTCGCGACGATGGTGCTGGGGTCGGCCCGTCCGGGCCGCGACGGTGGTCTGACGCTCACCCTGGCCGGTGGTGGTCACCTTCCGCCGGTGGTGCTGCGCGGCGACGCGACGGTGCGGACGGTGCCGCTCAGCGGCATGCTGATCGGCGTGGTCCCGCAACCGCGGATCGGTCAGTTGACCGTCGACCTCGCGCCCGGTGAGACGTGCCTGCTCTACAGCGACGGGGTCACCGAGGCCCGTGGCGGGCGGTACGGCATCGAGCAGTACGGTCTCGACCGGCTCACCCAGGCGCTGCAGGGGTGTCATCAGATGCCGGCGCCGGCACTCGCCGAACGGGTGGAGCAGTTGGCGGGGGACTGGCTGGCCGGCCGCGACCACGACGACATCGCTGTGCTCGCGATCCGCGCTGATCCGGCCGGCCGGCGGCAGCGGGACCGGCGTCCGCCCGCCGTGCCCGACCCAGGGCCGGAGAACCGACGGTAGTGGTCGCTCCGTCAGCGGTCGAGGCGGGTGGCGCGTACCCGGCCCTGCTGGCCTGCCTGGCGGCCGCAGACGAGGTAGCGGCGCTGGCGTTGGCCGACGAGTTGCTGGAGGCCGGGGTCCCGGCCGAGTCGGTACTGCTGGATCTGATCGCGCCGGCCCAGGTCCAGGTCGGCCGATGGTGGCAGCGCAACGAGTGGTCGGTGGCCCAGGAGCACGCGGCGACGCACATCAGTGAGTTGATGGTCGCCGCGGTCACTACCCGGGCCGCACCCCGGCCACACCGGGGCAGGGTGATCGTGGCTTGCCTGGACGGGGAGTGGCACGCGCTGCCTCCCCGACTGGTCGCCGAGGTCCTGCGGCTGCGTGGCTGGCAGGTCACGTTTCTGGGCGCAAGTGTGCCGGCCGTGCACCTGATGACCTATCTGCACCGGCACGACCCGGTGGCGGTGGCACTGGCCTGCGCGTTGCCGATGCGCCTGCCGCAGGCACATCGCACCATCCAGGCCTGCCAGCGGGCCGACGTGCCGGTCCTGGTCGGTGGCCGGGGCTTCGGATCCGACGGCCGGTGGGCCCGGGCAATGGGGGTGGCGTGGGCTCCGGACGCCCGGTCTGCGGCGGACCTGCTCGCCGACACCGACGGTGACCTGCCCCGGACGTTCGGGGCGACCAGCCGGCTCGGCGGCGAGGAGTACGCCGCGCTGGTGAGCCGGCGCGCGGAGATCATCGACGTCGCGCTGGACGATCTGCGGCACCGGGAACCGTCGACGGCCGGCTACACCACCGGGCAGTGGGACGCGACGATCGTCGATCTCGGTTTCCTGGTGGACTTTCTTTCCGCTGCGGTCTACGTGGACGACTCCACGTTGTTCGTCGAGGCCGTCGACTGGACGACGGAGGTACTCGGGTCCCGTGGCGTCCCGGTGACAGGCATTCGACGCACTCTAAGTGCATTTGCGAGTGCATTGCGTGACTGTCCTCGGGTCTGTCGGTTCCTGCTCGACGGCCGGCGAGCCCTTGACCCCTGCGATCGAAGGTGATTTCCCTGGCGAAGCCGACGGATTCGATGGCTGGCGGTTGATCGATCTGTCCCTTGTGTGGCACTAGTCGCGGACGTGTTTACCGACTGTTCCCAAAAACGGGCGCAAAGTAATTAACGCAATAATAATCGCGTACTGGCGCAAAAGACATTTAGCTATACCAAGCGCAACTTATCTTCCCTATCCTTCGGGTGTATCCCAGGGATTGAGGAGGTGGCGACATGCGTGACAACGATTGGTTGTGATCCCGGACCTGTTCGATGGACGGTGAGTTATGAGACGCTAACGCGAGGCTCATGTGGATGAAGCTGTCCAGACGAGAAGTGAGGCGACGACGACGGTGCGTGGCGACGGGGTGAATCGGCGACTGACGCCGCTCGTCGGGCTCATCGTCTGCTGTGGCCTGGTGGCGATGGCATGGGCGGTGTCCGGGATCGGCGCACCGCTCAGCCTCCCCGCCCTCTATCACCCCCTGGTGCTCACCAGTCTCGTCGCCGTGGCGAGCGGCTGCACCGTACCGATCCGGATCCGAACCCCGCAGGGCATCTCGCCGACCAGTGCCGCGGTGCTGGTGTCGGTCGCGGTGCTGCCGGTGCACTGGGTGGTCGTGTGCACGGCCGTAGGCGTGGCCGTTGGGCGTTCCGTCGCTCGGTCGGCGCCGGTCAAGGTGGCGTTTGCCACAGCCAAGGAATCGATCGGCGCGCTGGCTGCGGCGGCGGCGGCGACGTGGGCCGGTCTCGCGCCGGTGCTGGGTGGCACCAGCCACCTGACCCGGTCCTGGACCGTCACCGTCGTCTCGCTCTGCGTGGCGGCGCTGGCCTACGCGGCGGTCGACGAGACGTTGCCGGTGCCGGTGGTCGCGCTGGCGGATCGGACGTCCTGGCAGCGGGTCGTGCGCCGGGGTGCTCGGATGCGGGCCGGTGTGAAGGTCGCCACGTTGCTGCTTGCCCTGGCCACGGTGGTCGTGGTGGCGGTCGACGCACGCCTTCTGGTGGCCACCCCGTTGGCGGTCCTGCTGCTGCACTCCAGCTTTCGACGGCGCCTGCATCTGGCCGAGGAACGGTCGGCCTGGCGGCAGCTGGCCGAGACCACCGACGCCCTCAACAACGTGGACCTCGATGCGGTACTGCGCACCGCGTCGTCCGGAGCCGCGCGGCTCTTCTCGGCCCGAATCGTCGAGATCGAGTTCCAGCACGGCCCGCAGCGACGCCTGGTGCGGGGTGATGAGCACGGCTTACGGTACGACGGTCCGGTGGATCATGCGGGGCCCGGTGTCGGCGGTGACCTGGTGACGGTGCCGCTCGGCGCCACCGGTGACGCCGAGCAGGCCGCCGGTGCGCTGCGGCTCGCCCTCGCCGGCGCGGGTCTGTCCGACCGCGAGCGCTACACGTTGCGTACCTTCGGCGCGGCGCTGACCACCGCGATCCGCAACGCCATTGCCTACGCACAGGTGATCGACCTTGCGGCCCGGCACGAGCACGACGCCACCCATGATCCGCTGACCGGCCTGGCGAACCGTCGACACCTGCGGGAACGACTCACCGCAGCGTTGGCCGACCGGCGTAGCCTGCCGCGAACCGCTCTGGTGCTGATCGACCTCGATCACTTCAAAGAGGTCAACGACACGCTCGGACACTCCGCCGGTGATCAGGTTCTGGTCGAGGTCGCCCGACGGCTGGACCGGGCCGCCGCCGGCGACCTCGTCGCCCGACTGGGTGGGGACGAGTTCGCCATCGTGCTCACCGGACACGCGGCACCGGCGCGCGCCGAGCACCAGGCGGCACGGATCCTGCAGGTGCTGCGTGACCCGATGGACCTCAACGGGATCCGGATCAGCCTGCGGGCCAGTGCCGGACTGGCCACGGCGAACGGCAACGCCAGCACCGAGGAGCTGCTGCGGCGGGCGGACGTGGCGATGTACCAGGCCAAGGAGAGCGGCCGCGGGCTGAGCAGGTACGACCGCAGTCGCGACACCGCCGACCCGGACCGGCTGGCCCTGCGCGGTGAGCTTCCCGCCGCGCTGGCCGGTCACCACTACGCGGTCGGCTTCGAGCCGATCGTCGATCTCGGCAGCGGATCGGCGGTCGCCGCCGAGGCGGTGGTGCGATGGGGCAACACTGACCTCGGTGACCAGCCGGCGGCCGGGATGCTCGCGCTGGTCGAGCGCTCCGGCTGGCTCGCCGAGTTCACCCGGGGGATGTTCGACCGGACGCTCGCCGCCACGCGGCTGCTGCGGGACGCCGGCTTCGTGCTTCCCGTGTCCATTGGCATCTCCGCGCGGAGCCTGCTGGATCCCGGGTTCCCCGCCGACGTGCGGCACCGGCTGGACATGCACCGGGTGCCGGCTGATCAGCTGATCGTCGAACTCACCGAGACGACCGGGATCAGCTGCCCGGACATGGCGCTGAGCGCCCTGCACCAGTTGCACGACGACGGGGTGCGGATCGCGTTCGCTGGATTCGGCACCTCCGACGCGCCGCTGTCCGCGCTGCTGCGCATTCCGGTGCACCTGGTGAAGGTCGACCATCGGCTGCTCGCCGTACCGGAGAACTCGCCGGCGGCGCTGCGGTCACTGATCGGCCTGGGTCGCGACCTCGCACACACCGTGGTCGCCAACGGTGTGTCCACTCCCGGGCAGCGACGGACGCTGTGGGAGCTGGGCTGCGCCGCCGGTCAGGGCAGTCTGTTCGGTCCGGCCGCCGCCGACGTCGACGAGCTGGTCTCGATGCTGCGCCGCGGCCGCGACGGGGTCGTCGGCGTGCTCGCCCCGAGCCTGCATCCGGGGGCGAACATCGTCCGCATGCCGCGGCTGCGTCGGGCCGGATCAGGGTGACCGTGAGCCGGACCGCGTCAACGTGGCGGCATCCGGACCGGGGCACCGTCGCTACCGACCGGGTGGCGGTGCTCCGCCGCGGTGCAGTCGTCGTCCGCTCTGGCGGCGACGACGTCGACGGTGTGCCGCGCACTGTCCTGTCCGGAGAACGGCCAGAGCAGGTCGGCCCGGCGGGCCAGCGCGGAAAGCTGCTCGACGGTCAGCCCGCAGGAGGCGACGCTGGCCCGCACGTCGGCGCGGTACCGGCCGTCGGGGTCGCGTCGTAGCCGGGTCTCGGCGTGCACCTCGACGGTGTGCGACTCGTCGGTGATCTCGGAGGCCGCCTCGACCGCCGCGTGGTGCAGGCAGGACGCGAACGCTGCGGCCAGTAACTGCTCCGGGGTGAGGCCGCCGCCGTGCGGTGCCAACGGGGAGGCGAGCCGACTGGAGAACTCGCCGTCGTCGGTACGGACCCGACCCGCTTCGGCGGTTGCCGAAGCCTGGTGGACCCAGGGTTCCGAAGCACCCATCACGCCTCCTCCGCGTCCTGCCCGGCGGCTGCGTACCCGTGGGTGACACGGCGAAACGCTGGCGGATCGGTTGGCGACACCGACATCGGGCCGGTGGCGCGGCGAGGCAAGCGAGAAAGGCGGTAACGGCCACCAACGGCTACCATTGTCGTTTCGTCAACGACAGCCACACAAGAAAGACGCCTCTACGGCGTCTGACTAAGACAGATAACAACAAGGGGGCACAGTTGTCAAGTGCGGTGCAGGCACCCGGGCGTGACAACATCAACGGTGTGGACCAGACCGTCACCGACACCGACCGGCCCGAGGACCTGGACCGGGCCGCCGACCTCGCCGCGGAGCAGCAGTACGTCACCATGCTGCATGAACAGCTGGACGCCCTGCGGGGGATGGCGCAACAGCGGCTCGCGGCCGCGCTGCGGCAGACCGGTGGCACGCCGCAGGCGCGCTCCGAACGCGAGGCCACGGTGGCGCTGCACACCGAACGAATCGCGCAGTACAGCGCGGTGGAGAACGGACTGTGTTTCGGTCGGCTCGATCTGACCGACGAGGGACACCGCTACATCGGCCGGATCGGGCTCTTCGACGAACAGGGCGACTACGAGCCGTTGCTGATCGACTGGCGGGCTCCGGCCGCCCGTCCCTTCTACCTGGCGACCGCGGCGGCGCCGGACGGCGTCCGCCGCCGCCGGCACATCCGTAGCCGGCTGCGGACCGTCACCGCGATCGACGACGAGCTGCTCGATCTGGAACTCGCCCGGGACCACCCGACGAGCACGCTGACCGGTGAGGCGGCGCTGTTCGCCGCGATCACCGCCGGTCGGACCGGGCGGATGAAGGACATCGTCCAGACCATCCAGGCCGAACAGGACGAGATCATCCGGGCACCGGTGGACGGGGCGCTGGTGGTCCAGGGAGGCCCGGGTACCGGTAAGACCGCCGTCGCGCTGCACCGCGCCGCGTACCTGCTCTATACCCACCGCCGGGAGCTGTCCAGCCGGGGTGTGCTGGTGGTCGGGCCGAACGCGACCTTCCTGCGGTACATCGCTCAGGTGCTGCCGTCGTTGGCCGAGACCGGGGTGCTGTTGCGTACCCCCGGGGAGCTGTATCCCGGGGTGCGTGCGACCCGGACCGAACCGGACCGGGTCGCGGAGATCAAGGGTCGGGCGGCGATGGCCGAGGTGGTGGCGGCCGCGATCCGGGACCGGCAGGAGGTGCCGGACGAGCCGGTGCTGGTCGACGTGGACGGCCACCAGTTGCGGATCACCGCGCAGATCTGCGCCGACGCGCGCGAACGTACCCGCCGGTCGGGACGGCTGCACAACCTGGCCCGCCCATTGTTCGACACCGAGATCGTGCACGCGTTGGCCGACCAGATCGCCGCCGAGATCGGCATCGACCCGTACGCGGACGATCCGCTCGGTGGCGACGACGCTCCCGGCGACCCGCAGGTGCTGGCCGAGGCCGACCTCGCGGAGATCCGACGGGAGCTGCGCGCCGATCCGGCGCTGCGGTCGGTCCTGGACCGGTTCTGGCCGGTGCTGACTCCGCAGCGGCTGCTCACCGAGCTCTTCGCCTCGCCCGAGCGGCTCGCGGCCGCCGCCCCCGACCTCGGTCCTGCCGAACGCGACGCGCTCCGCCGCGCCCCCGGCGGTGGCTGGTCGCCGGCGGACGTACCGCTGCTCGACGAGGCGGCCGAGTTGCTCGGTGTCGATGACAGCGCGCAGCAGGCGCTCGCCGAGGCTCAGCGCCGCCAGCGGCTCGAGTACGCCGAGGGAGCGTTGGATGTGCTGCGCGGGTCGGAGTCCATCGACGTGGAGGACGAGGCGGAGCCGGAGATCCTCGGCGCGACCGACCTGCTCGACGCCGAGGCGCTGGCGACCCGGCAGGTGGCCGGTGACCATCGAACGGCTGCCGAACGGGCGGCGGCGGACCGTACCTGGACCTTCGGTCACGTGGTCGTCGACGAGGCCCAGGAGCTGTCCGCCATGGCGTGGCGCCTGCTGATGCGCCGCTGCCCGAACCGGTCGATGACGATCGTCGGGGACGTGGCCCAGACCGGGGCGCTGGCCGGCGCGGCCTCCTGGGCGCAACTGCTGCGGCCGTACGTGGCCGACCGCTGGAGGCTGGCCGAGTTGACGGTGAGCTACCGCACTCCGGCCGAGATCCTGTCGGTGGCTGGTCGGGTGCTCGGCGCCATCGATCCCGCCGCCTCGGTGCCCCGGGCGGTCCGCGAGTCGGGCGTGCCGGTTCGGTGGGAGCGGGTGCCCCGGGCCGGCCAGCTCGTCGACCGGTTGGTCGAGCTGATCCGGGCGGAACTGCCCGCGGTCGGCGACGGCCGGCTCGGGGTGATCGTGCCGGCTGGCCGACACGACGGGTTGGTGGCGCCGGTTCGGGCGGCGGTGGACCGGGTCGCGTCCGGTGAGCAGCCCGATCTCGAGTCGCCCGTGGTGGTGCTGACCGTCGCGCAGGTCAAGGGGTTGGAGTTCGACTCGGTCGTGGTGGTGGACCCCGCCGCGATCCTCGCTGACTCGCCACGGGGCCGCAACGATCTGTACGTGGCGCTGACCCGGGCCACCTCGCGGCTGGCGGTGCTCTACCCCGGGGACCTCCCGTCGATTCTCGGCTCGGTCGGTTCCGGCGACGCTGGCAAGTAGGCCGACTAGCAGGTCGGCTGGGCGGCGAGCGGTACGGCCCGGTCCGCCGGAGCGGAGGAGACCGCGGGCCGTTGCCGAACCGTTATCTGTCCCGGTCGGGGCATCCGGCTCGTCGACCAGTTGTGGACGAGCCGGGTGCACCGCAGGGGGCAAAGGCGATAAATGCTGTCGAAACAGTGCAAGCTCGTGCTCGTTTCCGATCGTCGGGTCGCGGCGGTGCCGGTGGGGCTGGCGGTGCCCAGGGGGCCGGCCGCGTAGGGTGGTGTACGGCAGCTGTCCGTAAGATGGCGGGCCGGACAACGCTCGGTTGCGTCGGCCCTTGCGGGTCGCAGTTGACGGACGTACCGCACGAACTCGACACAGTTGGGAGGTGGCCGGCGTGGAGAACGTGGCCTACCTGGATGCCGGCTCTGGCAGCCTGATCGTCCAAGCGGTGGTGGCTGGCGCCGCCGGCATGGTCGTCGCGACCAAGCTTTACTGGCGCCGGCTGGTCAGCCGGTTCCGTAAGCAGCCCACCAAGAAGGACTGAGCGGCCCGGCACCGATGATCTCCGAATCGACCACCTCGACCCCCCGTGACGAGCCCGGCTCGTTCCGGGATCCGGACAACCAGGTCTTCTACGCCGACGGCGCGGTGCTCCGCGGCCTGGGACCCCAGGCCGCGAGCGACTGGGCGGCGGTCCGGGACAGCGCCTTCCTGGCGCCGCTGATGGCCGCCGGCAAGGTCGTCGCCACCGAGACCGTCGAGCCGGGGGACCTGCCCGCGGCGGTCGCCGACCGGTGGACGACGGTGCTGCGACACGAGCGGGTGCCGTTCGTGTCCTACCCCTACGAGTGGTCCTTCGCCCAACTGCGCGACGCCGCCCGCCTGCACCTGGAGGTGCTGGACGCGGCGCTCGCCGACGGGGTCACCATGACTGACGGCTCGGCGTACAACCTGCAGTGGCGCGGGGCCGACCCGGTCTTCATCGACGTGGGCTCGTTCCAGCCGGCCGCTCCCGGTGAACCATGGGCCGGCTATCGGCAGTTCTGCCAGACCATGCTCTACCCGTTGATGCTGCAGGCGCATCTGGGCCTGGACTTCCAGCCGTTGCTGCGGGGCCGTATCGACGGCATCGAGTCGGGTCAGATGCGGCGGCTGTTCCGCGGTGCCCGGCGGTGGCGGGCCGGCGTGTTCAAGCACATCCACCTGCACGATGCGATGCAGAGCCGGCACGCTTCGGCCAGTACCGGATCGGTGCGGGCGGAGATCCGCGACGCCGGTTTCTCCACCGAGCTCGTCCGGGCCACGGTCCGGGCCGTCGCCAAGCTGGTGGACCGCCTGGACTGGGCACCGCCGGGCAGTCACTGGGTCGACTACCAGCAGACCTGTACGTACTCCGACGCCGACCGGACGGCGAAGACCGCCTTCGTCGACGCCGAACTCGCCGCGCACCGCCCGGGGACAGTGTTCGACCTCGGTGCCAACGACGGCACGTACTCCCGGATCGCCGCCGCCCACGCCGAGCAGGTGATGGCCGTGGAGAGCGACCCGGCGGTCGTCGACCACCTGTACCGGCGGCTGCGCGCTGACGGGCAGCGGCGGATCCTGCCGATCCTGATGGACCTCGCCGACCCGTCGCCCGGTGGTGGCTGGGCCGGTGACGAGCGTACGTCGTTCACCGCCCGGGCTCGGGCGGACACGGTGCTGGCCCTGGCGGTCATCCACCATCTGGCGATCGGGCGCAACGTGCCGCTGCCAAGGGTCCTGGACTGGCTGACCGGCCTGCTGCCGCCGGGCGGCAGCACCGGCCAGATGATCATCGAGTTCGTCCACCCGGACGACCCGATGGCCCGGCAACTGCTCGCCAACAAGCCCGCCGGGCTCTTCCCCGACTACCACCGGGCGGAGTTCGAGCGGCTGCTCGCCGAGCGGTACGAGATCACCCGGCGGGAGGAACTCCCGTCCGGCACCCGGACGTTGTACGCCGGGGTTCCGCGTGGCTGACGCGGAACCCGGTACCGCTGCGGCGGTGCCGGCCCCGCGTACCCAGCGGTCGACGGAGCTGCGTCGGCTGCTGGAGATCGTCGCACTGTGCGGCCTGGTCGTCGCGCAGCCGTTGCTGGACGTCGTCGGGCGCAGCCCGGACTTCTTTCTCTTCCACGGCGCCGGGACGACCGAGATCCTGCTGCTGGTGGCGTTCTACGTGGTCGTACCACCCCTGGTCTGCTGGCTGCCCGGCGCGCTGATCGGACTGGCCGGTCCGCCGGTCCGCCGCACCGCTCATTTGGTGACGGTCGGGCTGCTGCTGGTCGCCCTGGCGGTACAGGTCGGCAAGCATCTGTTGCCGATCCGAGGCCTGCCGCTGCTGACCGCCGCGCTGCTGGCCGCCGCCGCCGTGACCTGGGCCTACCAGCGCTGGGGTGGGCTGGGGCAGCTGCTGCGGCTGGCCGCCGTCGGACCAGCGGTCTTCGTGGTGCTGTTCGTGTTCACCTCGCCGGCCTCGGCGGTGGTGCTCGGCAGCGAGCAGACCAGCGCCGGGCCCGGCACGGCCACTGGCGACGGCGAACACCCACCGGTGGTGGTGCTGATCCTCGACGAGCTGCCGCTGTTGTCGCTGCTCGGCCCAGACGGGCGGATCGACGCCGAACGCTACCCGCACTTCGCCGAGCTGGCTGCCGGTTCGACCTGGTACCGCAACGCCACTGCGGTCAGTGGCTGGACCCCGTACGCGCTGCCGGCGATGCTGTCCGGCCGGTACCCCGAGCGCGAGGTGGCACCCCACTACTCCCAGCACCCGGACAACCTGTTCAGCGCGCTCGGCGGCACCTACCAGGTACGGGCGCAGGAGAGCATCACCGAGCTCTGCGCGCCGAGTCGATGTGCGGCGGAGCCCACCACGGCGGCCCTGCCGGTGCTGTTCCAGGAGACCGCTGCCCTGCTCGGCCAGATCCTGTCGCCGGTGGAGAACCACGACGACCCGACGGCGAGTTTCCGCGAACCGACCCGTCGCGACGCCGGGCTCACTGGCACGGCCGCGGCCGGCGTCGACGCCCCGACCGATCCCAGGTTCCGGTTCGACGCCCTCGACGACAACCAACCAGCCCGGTTCACCACGTTCCTCGACGGCCTGGCGACCCCGGACCAGGGGCCGACCCTGCATTTCCTCCACCTGCTGATGCCGCACGCGCCGTGGAGCTACCTGCCGTCCGGTGTGCGCTACGAGGCTCCCGAGGACTTTCCGAACGAAGGCGCCGGCTGGGTGGAGCTCGCCCGTCAGCGGCACCTGGCCCAGCTCGGCTACACCGACGGTCTGATCGGACAGACCCTGGCGGCGCTGCGGTCGAGCGGCCGCTACGACGACGCGCTGCTCGTTGTCACCGCCGACCACGGGGTGAGCTTCACCCTCGGGGAGCAGGGGCGGGGCATGGGTGCGGTGCGGGCCGCGCCGGCCGAGGTGCTGTGGGTGCCGACCTTCGTGAAGGAGCCGGGCCAGCAGGCCGGTCGGGTCGACGACCGCAACTGGGAGCATGTCGACCTGCTGCCGACCATCGCGGCGCACGCGGGCATCGACCTGCCGTTCGAGGTCGACGGCCGATGTGGCAGCTGCCCGCCCCGGGAACGGGCGGACAAGCAGTTCCGGGACGTTCCGGGTGAGCCGGTGACGGTGCCCGGCCCGGCGACGTTCACCGCCCTGACCACCGGCCAGGCCGGTCCGCCGCTACCCGCGCCGCTGGTGCCGGAGCTGGTCGGCCGCCCGGTCACGGACCTGCCTGTCACCGACGACGGTGTTCGCGCTAGCGTCAGCAACGCCGGCAGCTACACCGACGTCGACCCGGCGAGCGGCAACCTGCCGGCGCTGGCGTACGGCGAACTGCCCGACCAGGTGACGACCGGCGCTCCGCTCGCGGTGGCGGTGAACGGGCGGATCGCCACCGTGGTGCCGGCACTGGCCCCGGACGCCAAGGGGCGGCGGTTCGCCGCACTGATCACCGACGAGTCGCTGTGGCGCTCCGGTGACAACCGGGTGGAGATCTTCGAGGTGGTCGGTGACGGTACCGAGCTGCTGCGGCGCACCGACTGACTGGTGCTTTCATCCGTTTCTGGGGTGTTTCGTGGTGCCCGGCCACCGGATCGGGTGACGCATCCCTCACCCTCACCTGCTCGCTGCGGCAGCGCACCACCGCAGGATTACGGTAAGAAATGAGGCACTCGACGAAGATCTGCCGGCGAAGTGAGGGACCATATGACGGATGTGAAGCTGGACCATCCCGGTGGCCAACTGTCGATGCCGGTGCAGCCGGCTATCGAAGGTCCGCCCGGGATCGAGGTCGGGGCGCTGCTGAAGCAGACCGGTCACGTCACGTTCGACCCGGGCTACGTCAACACCGCCTCCTGTGCGTCGGCGATCACCTACATCGACGGCGATGCCGGGATCCTGCGCTATCGGGGCTACCCCATCGACCAACTGGCCGGCAAGGCGTCCTTCCTTGAGGTCAGCTACCTGCTCGTCTACGGCGAGCTGCCGACCAGTGACGAGCTGGCCGCTTTTAGTGAGCGGATTCGGCTGCACACGCTGCTGCACGAGGAGATGCGCCGGTTCTTCGACGGCTTTCCCCGGGACGCGCACCCGATGGCGGTGCTCTCCTCCGCGGTGAGCGCCCTGTCGACCTTCTACCAGGACAGCCTGGATCCGTTCGACACCGACCACGTCGAAATCTCCACCGTGCGGCTGATGGCCAAGGTGCCGACCATCGCCTCGTACGCGTACAAGAAGTCGATCGGCCAGCCGCTGCTCTACCCGGACAACGCGCTCGGCTACGTGGAGAACTTCCTGCGGATGACGTTCGGCGTGCCGGCAACCGAGTACCAGGCCGACCCGGTCATCGCGCAGGTGCTGGACATGTTGTTCGTGCTGCACGCCGATCACGAGCAGAACTGCTCGACCTCGACGGTGCGGCTGGTCGGCTCCAGCAACGCCAACCTGTTCGCCTCGGTCTCGGCCGGGGTCAACGCGTTGTTCGGGCCGCTGCACGGCGGTGCCAACCAGGCGGTGCTGGAGATGCTGCAGGAGATCCACGCCTCCGGCGGCGACGTGCAGAACTTCGTCCGGCGGGTCAAGAACAAGGAGGCCGGGGTCAAGCTGATGGGCTTCGGCCATCGGGTCTACAAGAACTACGACCCGCGGGCGGCCATCGTCAAGCAGGCGGCGCAGGACGTGCTGGGCCGGCTGGACAAGCCGGACCCGTTGCTGGACATCGCGATGCAGCTGGAGGAGATCGCGCTCGCCGACGACTTCTTCGTCTCCCGCAAGCTCTACCCGAACGTGGACTTCTACACCGGGCTGATCTACAAGGCGATGGGTTTCCCGCCGAAAATGTTCACCGTGCTGTTCGCCCTGGGCCGACTGCCCGGTTGGATCGCGCAGTGGCGGGAGATGATCGCCGACCCGACCAACAAGATCGGCCGCCCCCGGCAGCTCTACGTCGGTCCGCAGGAGCGTCAGTTCGTCCCGGTCGACCAGCGCTGAACCTTGTCGGCGGGGTCGCCTGCGGTCGCAAGGCGACCCCGCCGACGGCGTCGGACGGGTCAGCCGACGTGTGCGTCGGCCGCCGGTCGGCCATCACCGTCGTTGGTCGGCGCCACCGGGTCCGGGCGCAGCCAGACCGCGGCGAACGGCCCGACCTGCAGTACGGCGGACGCCGGCTGACCGTGCATTGGCGCAGCGTCCGCCGCGACGGCCCCGAGGTTGCCGACGTTCGACCCGCCGTACCACTCGGCATCGGTGTTGATCGCCTCCTGCCATCGGCCGGGCCGCGGCAGTCCGATCCGGTATCCGTGCCGGGGTACGCCGGAAAAGTTGACCACGCAGGCCAGGACGCTACCGTCGCGGGCGCGCCGGAGGAACGAGACGACGTTGGCCTCCCGGTCGGTGTGGTCGATCCACCCGAACCCGTCCGGTGTCACGTCCAGCTCCCACAATGCCGGGCACTGCCGGTACACCGCGTTCAGGTCCCGGAGCAGGTTGCGTACCCCGCCGACCGCCGGGTCGGCGGCCAGTGACCAGTCGAGTCCGCGCTGTTCGCTCCATTCCTGCTCGTCGGCGAGTTCACTGCCCATGAACAGCAGTTGCTTGCCGGGGAAGGCCCACATGTAGGCCAGCAGCCCGCGCAGGCCGGCCAGCCGCTGCCATCGGTCGCCGGGCAGCTTCGCGGTCAGCGAGCCCTTGCCGTGCACCACCTCGTCGTGGCTGATCGGCAGCAGGAACTGCTCGGTGTGCGCGTACGCCGCCGGCCAGGTCATCTCGTCGTGGTGGTGGCTGCGGTGCACCGGATCGCGGGCGAGGTAGCTCAGCGTGTCGTGCATCCAGCCCATGTTCCACTTGAGGCCGAAGCCGAGCCCGCCCCAGTCGGTGGGTCTGGTGACCCCCGGCCAGGCGGTGGACTCCTCGGCGATCATCACGACGCCCGGATTGAGCCGGTAGGCTGTCGCGTTGAGCTCCTTGAGCAACTCGATCGCCTCGGTGTGGGCGTTGCCGCCGGAATCGTTGGGCAGCCACTGACCCGGCCCTCGCGAGTAGTCCAGGTACAGCATCGAGGCGACCGCGTCGACCCGTAGCCCGTCGACGTGGAACTCCTCCAGCCAGTACAGGGCGTTGGCGACGAGGAAGTTGCGTACCTCCCGCCGGCCGTAGTCGAAGATCAGGCTGCCCCAGTCGGGGTGCTCGCCACGGCGCGGATCCGGATGTTCGTACAGCGCGGTGCCGTCGAACCGGGCCAAAGCCCAGGCGTCGCGGGGGAAGTGCGCCGGCACCCAGTCCAGCAGGACCCCGATACCCGCGCCGTGCAGCCGGTCGACCAGATGTCGGAAGTCGTCCGGAGTGCCGAACCGGGAGGTCGGCGCGTAGTAGCCGGTCACCTGGTACCCCCAGGAGCCGCCGAACGGATGCTCCATCACCGGCATGAACTCCACGTGGGTGAAGCCCAGGTCCGACACGTAGGAGACCAGCTGGTCGGCCAGTTCCCGGTAGCTGAGCCCGGGTCGCCACGAGCCGAGGTGCACCTCGTAGACGGACATCGGCCGGGCGTGGTGGTCACCGCGCCGGTTACGCAACCAGTCCGCGTCCTGCCAGACGTACCCGGACTGGTACACCACCGAGGCCGTTCGGGGCGGCACCTCGGTGGCCTGCGCCATCGGGTCGGCCCGGTCCGCCCAGGAGCCGTCGGCCCCCTGGACGCGGTATTTGTACCGCTGGCCGGCGACGACGCCCGGCACGAAGCCGGCCCACACGCCACCGGATCCGAGCCGGTCCAGCTCCTGGCCTTCGTACGGGCCCCAGCCGGGGCCGTCGCCGATCACCCGGACCCGGCGGGCGTTCGGCGCCCACACCGCGAACCGGCATCCGCCGGGCTGCGGGTGGGCGCCGAGCATCCGCCACAGTTGTTCGTGGCGTCCTTCGGCGAACAGGTGCAGGTCGATGTCGCCGATCGTCTCGGTCAGGGCAGCCTCCCGGATAGCGGTCATCTGCTCCCCGCGCCGGCGAGGAGGTTTCCGTCCGGGATGACGATAGTGGCCTTTCCGTGCGCCATTCGGGCGGCCGCCCGTTCGGTGGCGAACGCCGAGGACTGGACGATCGCGGCGGAGTAGGTCGCCGCGGTACGGTGCGCGATCGCCGTCCAGCCGTACTGGTCGTGGACCATCCGGCGGGCCTGTCGGGCCACCTGCCGGGCCAGCGTCGTGTCGGCCAGCAGGGTACCGACCGTGTCGGCCAGTCCGTCCGGGTCCTTCGGCTGGAAGGTCATTCCGGTGACCCCCGGTTCGACGATCTCGGCGAGGCCACCGGTGGCCGACACCGCCAGCGGCGCGCCGGCCGCGGCGCCCTCCAACGCCACCATGCCGAACGGCTCGTAGAGGCTGGGCACCGCGAAGCAGTCCGACGCCGCCATCAACGCCGGTAGGTCGGTGCCGCCGAGGAAACCGGGCAGCGTGACCGCGTCGCGTAGCCCGAGCCGGTCGATGTCGGCCTCCAGTTCGGCCCGGTACGGCCCGTCGCCGGCGATCACCAGCCGGACGTTGGGGTGCTGGCGGCGTAGCCGGGGCAGCGCGGCGATCAGGTGCTGGACGCCCTTCTCGTAGACCAGCCGGCCGACGAACGACACCAGCGGCCCGTCGCCGGCGAACCGTGCCCGGGCGGCGGTGACCGCGTCCGTGGGCACCTGCCAGCGGCGGGCGTCCACCCCGTTGGCGACCACGTCGACCCGGTCCGGGCGCACCCCGAACAGGCTCAGCACCTCGTCGCGCATGTAGCCGGAGCAGGTGATCACCCGGCCGGATTCGTGGCCGAGCCAGTGTTCGATGGAGTGGATGGACTTGTTCATCTCGTCGGGGAGCCAGC
>NZ_JBHMIN010000073.1:0-23355 GCF_048060215.1 Micromonospora sp. LOL_021
GGGGTTCCGTTTCCTCCCCGGCCGCAACGCCGACGTATCCACGGAAGGACTCTGATGACCGACCCGTTCACCCCCGAGGTGGTCGCCCAGGTGGCCCGGCACATGAACGACGACCACGCCGCCGACTCGTTGCTGATCTGCCGGTCGCTGGGTGGCACCCCGCAGGCAACGGCGGCCCGGATGACCGGCCTGGACGCCGACGGCATCGAGTTCGCCGCCACCGTGGCCGGCGTCGAGGTGCCGGTCCGGGTGCCGTTCGCGTACCGGCTCGCCGAACGGGTCCAGGTCCGCCACGAAGTGGTCCGGATGTACCAGGAGGCCTGCGCCCAACTGGGCGTCACGCCCCGGCCGGCGGAGTCCGGGTAAGCGATTCAACGGCAAGGGGCGGCCTCGGCCGGCGAACGGCTGACTGCATGGCGAGCGGGGCCCTCCGGCGTGTGCGACCATCACGAAATGGTTGCCAAACGGCATCACGGGCATATCTCGCAAAGCGCTGTCGCGGTGCGGCTCGCCGCCTGGCTGGCGACGGCCGTCGCCGTGCTGTCGATCGCCGGGTGCACCGGGATCGGCATCGGCGAAGCACCCGAGTCCGGCAGCGCGACGTACTCGGCGTGGGGGCTGAACGAGGCGTCCAGTGCGCTGACCGGCTCCGACCGGATGATCGTCCTCAACGGCGACGTGCAGCGCAGCGAGCAGGAGTTCTTCCAGGTACGTGGGGTGTGGGGGCCGGACGGCTTCACCCTCGACGAGACGTCCGCGACCAAGGTACGGGCGTTGGCCGGCCAACTGCCGGACCGCACCGGTGACCCGGACTGTCACCGGCTGGTCCTGGTCAACCACGGCTTCTTCGGCGGCGGGGCAATCGCCGTGGTCGACCCGGAGGAGTTCCCGCCCGGCGAGCCGGTGGTCGCCCGGCCACTGAACTGACGTCGCCTGCCAGGGCTGATGCCGCAGGTGCATCAGGATGCACCTGCGGCATCAAGCTCGACCGGTACCCCCACGCTCCGGGACGGCGTTGGTTCCAGCCGGTTCTAACCGGTGGTCACGGCCGGTGCCGGGTCGCAGGGCAGACCGTTGAGGGTGAACCCGGCCGGCACCGGTCCGGCGCCCCCGCCGCCGCTGCCGAGGAAGCCGAACTCGACCCGGCCGCCGACGGGCAGTGACGCGTTCCAGGCGGCGTTGGTGGCGGTCACCGTCGCCGCGTCCTGGGTGATGACCGTGTTCCAGGCGACCGCTACCTGCTGCGCGCCGGCGAACGACCAACCGAGCGACCAGCCGTCGATCGGCTCGTCACCGGTGTTGGTGACGCCGACCGTCACGGTGAAGCCCGACCCCCAGTCGCTGTCCACTCGGTAGTCGACCAGGCACTCGGCGACCGGCTCCGGTTCGTCGGCCTCGAAGGTGATCCAGTGCAGCTGGCCGGGCAGGTCGTTGGCGAGGTAGAACTCGCCGTCCGCGGCCACCGCGAGGGTGGTCGGCTGGATCGGCAGCTCACCGATGACCGCCGTGTCGTACCCACCGTCCGCGTCGGGCCGGATCGCGTACGCGGTCGCCGAGCAGTAGTCGGTGGCCAGGTAGGTACCGGCGGCGGCGGATTCGCTGCCCCGGTAGACGTGGCCGCCGATCACCGCGCAGCCACCCACCGAGGTCTGGTAGTGGAACACCGGGTCGACGTACTCGGCGGCCGGGTCGCACCGCTGCGGGTCGAACTCGACCGGACCTTCCCGACATGACCAGCCGAGGTTGGCCCCGGCCACCCCGCGCAGATGGTTGACCTCCTCGTAGCTGCCCTGTCCGACGTCGGCGATCCACAGCGAGCCGTCCGCCGGGTCGAACGAGAACCGCCACGGGTTGCGCAGGCCGTACGCCCAGATCTCGGCGCGGGCGCCGGCTTCGTCGACGAACGGGTTGTCCGCCGGTACGCAGTACGCGAGGTCGCCGCAGGCGGCCGATACGTCCAGCCGGAGGATCTTGCCGAGCAGGGTGCCGAGATCCTGACCAGTGCCGAGCACGTCGTCGGCGCCGCCGCCGTCGCCGATGCTCCAGTAGAGGTGGCCGTCCGGGCCGAAGGCCAGCTGCCCGCCGTTGTGGTTGGCGTACTCGGCGTGCGGCTGGCTCAGCAGGATCTCCTCCCGGTCGGCCGGCACCGGCTGCTGGTCGGCGGCGTCCAGCGGGAGCCGGGACAGGGTGACCGCGCCGTCGGGCAGCGCGGTGTACGCCAGGTAGATCGCCGGGTCGGCGGCGAACCCGGGGGACGTGGCGATGCCCAGCAGACCGCGTTCGTTGCCGGAGGTGTCGACCCGGTCGCCGATGTCCAGCAACGCCGCCTCGGCCAGGCCGGAGGCCGGATGGTAGACGCGCACCCGGCCGGCCTTCTCGGTGATGAACAGCCGGCCGCTGCCGTCGTCCGGAGCCACCATCGCGGTCGGTCGTTGCAGTCCGAAGGCGACCTGGGTGCTGGTGACGGAGAGTTGGTCGAGCGGCACCTCGGCGACCGCCGAGGTCGCCGCCGAGGCGAGGTCGGCGGGCTCGGCGTGCGGGTCGGTGTACGGCGTGGCATGGGCCGCGGTTGAGGAGAGCGTCAGCGCGGTCGCGGCGAGTGTCGACGCGGCCACCCGCCAACCAGCCAACGCCAAAGATCGAGGATCTCTCATATTCATGATGATCAGCTTATGACCAGGGTGACCCGATCGCCACGCCTCCGCCACCCGGCGGACGTAGATTCAACCACTCAGGGTAGTCAAACAGGCGCACAATGTGGTTACTCTGGGTACATGGAGCCGGACTCCCCCGACCCGATCCAGATCGCCGAACTGGTGATCGCCTGGTCCGGTGGGATAATCGCGGCTTTTGCCCTTTTAGTCACTGCGTTGACGGTGGTCTTCGTCTTCGCGGGTTTCGTCGGTGTCCGTGAACTGCGCACCATCCGGCGCACCGGCGCCCGCGCCCGGCTGGAGCTCGACCGCCAGCGGGTGGTCGCCGAGGAGATCGTCGCGCAGGCCGACCGGGCCATCGACCAGGCGGAGACCCTATCCGCACAGGCCGACACGCTGGTTGGCCGGGTGGAGACGGCGGTCGGCCGGGCCGAACGCCAGTCCGAGCAGGTACACCTGCTGATCGAGGACATGCGGTCCCGGCTCAGCGACTTCGATCACCGGCTGACCACCCAGGTCGAGGTCTCCTACCTGTTCAACCAGGGAGAGGCCGCGTACTGGGAGGGCTACTACGAGAAGGCGGTGGAATGCCTGCGCCGGGCGGTCGAACTCGATCCGCGTAACCCCCGGGTGCGCTACCGGCTGGGCCGGTCGCTGACCAACCTCGGCGAGGACGCCGCCGCCGAGGAGGAGCTGACCACCGCCATGTCGCACCGGTTGCCGACCGACGCCGCCGACCGGGCGCTGGCCCTGCTGCACCGCTACGCGCGACCGGACCGGGCGCTGGCCTACGCCCGCAACTCGACCAAGCACGGACCGCACGACGCGCAGAACTGGAACTGTCTCGGACTGCTGCTGCGCGACAACGGCGACTTCACCGCCGCCCGGGACGCCCACCAGCAGGCCAACCGGTTGGACCAGGAACTCGTCTCCACCCCGTTCTTCCTGGCACTGCTCGCCGCCCACGGCCAGGCGCTGCCACACGCCCGGGACCGCTCCGCCGAAGCCATCAGCCGGCTCGACTCCAGCGAACGCCGGGCCAAGATCAAGCCCATGTGGGCGTCGTTGATCCGGTGGACCGACGAGGTGCTGCGCGGCAACTACGCCGAGGCCGACCTGCACGCCGCGGTGCTCTACCAGACCTGCCAGTCGAGTCGACGGGCCCGGGAGATCTGCGACCACATGGACTTCCTGTTGCGGTCACTGGCCCGCGAGGAGCACCGGGACCGCTACCTCGGGGCCATCGAGCGCACCTGGCTGACCGGCCGGCCCGGCTGACTTTCTGCCCGCCGACTGCTATCCCTGTTTGCCGGCCGCTCCGGAGATGGCCGCCACGCCGACCGCGGCCAGCGCCACCTGCAACGCGAGCTCGATCCAGTCGACGCCCCGGGTCTCGGCCACCCCCAACAGGCTGGCGACCAGGGTGCCGAGCAACGCCGCCAC
Organism: Micromonospora sp. LOL_021; assembly: GCF_048060215.1. Taxonomy (NCBI): domain Bacteria; kingdom Bacillati; phylum Actinomycetota; class Actinomycetes; order Micromonosporales; family Micromonosporaceae; genus Micromonospora; species Micromonospora sp. LOL_021. The sequence continues at coordinate 4,098 of NZ_JBHMIN010000073.1, forward strand.
CACACCGATCAGCAAGGTGACCCAGATCTTCAGCTTCTGCTTGCCCGGGACGACCAGCCGCCCGAGCGCTCCGACGACGAGACCGATGATCAGCGCCGAGAAGATTCCGTCGATTTCCACCGTATGCCCCCTGTACCGGTCGGCTGGCCGTCCCTTACCGCACTGTCGGCCCTCTCCTACCACCATGCCAGAACCGGGCAACGACGCCATCCCGCCAAGCACCGGACAGCCATCGACGAATGATAGTGGATAGTCGCACTGAGCTGGATCTTCTCAGCAGATTCGCAGCATGACGCGATAATCTCTCGGGTAAGACAGAGCTGTCCTCCCTTCGTCGCCCCTCGACTGGAGCATCGGCATGTCGGCACCGGACGCACCCGCTACGACAGCCTCCCGACCGCGCCGCCGCACCCCGATCTGGGCGGTGCTGACCATCGCCGTCGGCGCGCTGCTGATGGCGACCAGCGCGACCGCGGTCGTCGGCGGCAAGCTGCTGATCGACCGGTACACGGGTCGAATCCAGCAGCAGAACCTGCTGGCCGGTGCCGCGAAGGTCCCGCAGGAGCCCGACGGCGAGGCACTGGACGGGCCGATCACCATGCTGCTGCTCGGCGTGGACGAGCGGGGCAGCCGGCCTGGCGAGATGCGTTCCGACACCATCATCATCCTGCACGTGCCGGCCACCCACGACCAGGCGTACCTGGTGTCGGTCCCCCGGGACACCTGGGTCGAGGCACCGGCGTTCGAGCCGAGCGGATACCCCGGCGGCGAGTCGAAGATCACCGACGTGTTCCGGGCCGGCTCGCGCAACGGAGTCGGCCGGGCCGGCGGGGCGCAACTCGTCGCACTCACCCTCAACGACCTGACCGGCATCGAGTTCGACGGCGCGGCGATCATCGACTTCGGCGGTTTCCGGAACGTCATCGATGCGCTCGGCGGGGTCCGGATGTGCGTCGACCAGCGGGTGAAGTCGCAGCACATGCGGCTGGTCGACGGCGAGCCCACCTGGCTGGCCGAGGCCCGTGAGGTCGGCGGCGGCGAGGAGCTGTGGCACGAGGAGGGCTGCAAGCGGATGGCCGGGTGGGAGGCGCTGGACTACTCCCGCCAGCGCTACGGCCTGCCGAACGGGGACTACGACCGGCAGCGCCACCAGCGGCAGCTGCTGAAGGCCATGGTGCAGGAGGCGAGCAGCACCGGCGTACTGACCAACCCGGCGAAGATCGACCGGGTCATCACCGCAGCCGGCAAGGCATTCGTACTGGACACCGGGGGCGTTTCGATCGCCGATTTCGTATTCACCCTGCGCGGGATCACCGCGAACGACCTCATCATGGTGAAGACCAACGGCGGAGAGTTCAATCCGGCCGGATTCAGCAGTACGGCGGCCGAACGGCTCACGCCGGAGAGCCTGGAGATGTTCGACGCGGTACGGACCGGCACGTTGGACGACTACCTGTTGGCCAACCCCGACGCCGTCCAGCGGGATTGAGCAGGTTTGACCGTCCGGCTCATCAGGACATCCGTCACCGTGATTCCCGCCGCATGGTCCACATCGGTACGGTGTCCCCATGACCGCCGCGTACCCGGTCCGGGTCAGCTTCACCAACCACGTCACCGCTGCCGACTGGCAGGCACTGCAACAGGCCGGGCAGCCGGTCCAGCTAGGCCGTAAACATGGACTCTTCCTCCAGGACGAGCAGAGCCGCGACGTGTTCCTGCTGCTCGACGGGGCGGTCAAGGTGTACCGGACCGAGGCCAACGGCAGCGAGACGATGCTGACCGTACGATCCACTGGGGATCTACTCGGTGACATCGCGGCGCTGGACGGCACGCCCCGGTCGGCCAGCGTATCGGTGCTGCGCCCGGTCACCGCCCGGAAGCTGACCACCGAACAGTTCCTCGCCGTGGTCGACGGCCGCGACCTGCACCCCGCGCTGCGCCGCTACACCAATGCCCGGCTGCGCGAATCCGACGAGCAGCGGGTGGAGATCGCCTCGCTACCGGTGCCGCAACGGCTCGCCAGGGCGCTGCTCCGGCTCGCCAGGGCCACACCGGACGGCCCGAACCATGCCTCGCTCGACCTCGGACTCTCCCAGGACGGCCTGGCTCAACTGATCGGAGCGTCCCGCAACGCGGTGGTGACGGCGATCAGCCGGTTCCGCGACGACCAGTTGATCGCGACCGCACCCCGCCGGTTCATGCTGCTCGACCTCGGCCGGCTCGCCCGGATCGGATACAGCGGACCACGCTCCGGCAGCCACTCGTCGACCTGAGTATCCGCCGATCTGAATGCCCGTCGACCGAACAGCAGACGGTGGGAAACCGATTGTCGGGCCGGGACCGCGATCAGTTCGGTCCGGGTCGCGGACCGGCCACCCGGTGACCACCTTGGTCCATTGATGGCCGTGTTGCCCACTGGTTGGCAGAAATCGCCGGGTAACCCGGGCACGATGCGGAGCCGACGAAACTCGATCTTCGACAGGAGCACCGGTGGTCGTCACACCTCCGCCATTCACCGTGACCCGGGAGTTGCCGCCGTACACCGGCGTCCTCGCCGTCGACGCCAAAGGTTTCACCGCCGAGCCCGGCGGCACCCATCAGGACATCAACCAGCTCATTCCCCGACTGGTCCGGCAGGCCTTCGAGGCGGCGGCGATCGGCGAAGCCTGGCAGAACCCGCTGTTCTACGGCGACACCGGCGACGGGCTCGCGATCGGCGTACCGACCCGGCTGCTCCCCGCGCTGGTGCACCCGTTCCTCGCGGTGCTGCAGCACGTGCTGGCCGAACACAACGCCGGTGTCCCGCGCGGCCAGCCCGTCATCCGGCTGCGCGCCAGCCTGCACGTCGGGCCGCTGCCGGTCGACCCGGACCGACCGGAGCGGTCCGGCAACGGCACCGCCCGCAACGAGACCCACCGGCTGCTCGACTCCGACGCCGTCCGGATCATGCTCGACTCGGCCCAGCCGACGATCACCCACGTCGCGGCGATCCTGTCCGACCGGGTCTTCACCGACGTCGTCCGGGCCGGCTACACCAGCCGGCACCCGGACCACTTCATCGAGGTCGCGGCGACCGTGCCGGGCAAGAGCTTCAGCCAGCCGGCCTGGCTGTACGTGCCGGAGCCGTCCGGCAGCCTGCTGGCGGTGCCACGGTTCGCCCCGCGGCCGACCGAGCCCGAGTCAGCGGCCGGCCCGGCGGCACCGGACAGCGGACGCGCAGCCACCGGCAACGTCGGCGGTCGACAGCCCGCGCAGACCGGCGAGCTACGAATCCGCAGCAACGCCGGGCAGGCGGCCAACCAGGTCAACGGTGGGATGTGGCAGTCCCGGGGCGGACGCCACTGATGATCCGTACCGACCGGGACCCGCCGGAACTTGCCGACCCCGACCGGTCGGATCCGGCCAACCGAGACCTGGCGCAGCTCGCCGACCGAGACCTACCGGAGCTGGTCGACCTCGACGAACTCGACGCGCTGGACGAACTCGACGACGGCGGCGACCCCGACCTGCCGGCCGGCGGCACCGGTGCCGCCGTGACCATCGACCACAACGACGGGCAGGTCGCCAACGTCTTCTACGGCGGTCTGCACCAGTACATCCAGCGGGTACGGGACTACCACGAGCTCAGTACGGAGTACGTACGGGACCGGCTGGCCGGATTCGTCGACCCCGGCTACCGCACCGGCGCAGGCGACCGGCTGACCGCCGAGACCGCAGTCGCCCGGATGCGCCGGGACGGCGGAGTGATCCTGGTCGGCGGCCCCGGGACCGGGCGGTACACGGCCGCGCTGCGGCTGCTGCACGGCACCGGGCTACGGCTGCGGGAGATCCGGCCGACCTTCGACCCCGCCCGTGGCGAACAGCTGACCATCGCGGAGCTGCCGGTCGCGCCGGGCTACGCGTACCTGCTCGAACTGCCCGAACACGCGCCGCACATCCAGTACGGCTTCGCCCGTGACATCGGCGCCTACTGCGACAGCCTGGCCCGGCGGGGTTCGGCCATCGCGGTCACCGTCACCGGCACGACCTGGGAGCAGCTCGGCGCGGTACGCGACGGCCCGGTGCTGCAGGTGGCGGCGCCACCCGCCGACCTGGTCCTCGGCCGGCGGCTGCGCCAGCTCCGGCCGGAGCTGGCGCTCGACTGGCTGGCCGATCAGCCGCAGATCGCCGAGCTACTGGTCGACGCGTCACCCGCCGAGGCGGTCCGCCTGGCCCAGCTCGCCGCCGACGTGCTGACCACCCAGCCCGGGCCGGCCGGCCCGCCGGTCACCGCCGAATCCGACGCCGGCCGGCAGCTGGTCGAGGCGCTGGTGTCGGCGTACCACAACTGGGAGGTGGAGCTGACCGCCTGGTTCCACCACCATCCCGACCCTCGCCACCGGGCGTTCCTGGTCGCCGCCGCGGCGTTGGAGGGCGCCCCGGCGGGACGGGTACTCGGCGCCGCCGAGGCGCTCGACGCCCGGCTCGCCGGCGCCGACGCGCCACCGGCCGGCCTCGGGCACGCCGGCGTCCGTACTCTCGTCGAGGCCGTTGACGCGTACCTCGACGACGGTCACACGGTCCGCTACCGCCGGGCCCGGTACGCGGAGGCGGTGCTCGATTTTGTCATCACCGACCGGGCCGACACGTTCCAGCGCGAACTGTGGCGGTGGGTGTCCGAGCTGCCGCTGCCGGGCGGCCAGCGGCGCGGTCCCGTCGACCGCGGGTTGGCCACCCGCAGCGCCGAACTGGTGCTGAATACCGCGCTCCGGCGGCGTGCCCCCGAGATTCTCAGCCAGGTGGCACCGGCCTGGAGCCGACGCGCCGGGCTGCGCGGCGCGCTGGTGCACGTGCTGGGCATCGCCGCGCTCAGCCCGGAGATCGGTGCTGCGGTCCGCCAGCAGCTCTACCGCTGGGCGCAGGGCAGCAGCAGTCCGGCCGTGCTGATCGCGGTGGCCGAGGTCTGCGGTGGCGAGTTCGCCGACTTCTACGTCGAACAGGCGATGGTCCGGCTGGGCCACCTGGCCCGGCACGACATCGCCGAGGTCGACGAGGCGATGCTCACCGCGCTGGCGGCGCTGTGGCGGCGGCCGGCGCTGCGCCAGCAGGTGCTGCTGCGGTTGGCGTACTGGCTGGCCGACGACCAGCCCCGGCGGGCCGCGCTCGCCGCCGTCGCGCTGGAGCTGCTCGGCCGGCCGGAGCAGCCTCGGGTCGCTGACGGCCCGGCCCACGGCCCGGCCGACCAGCCCGCCGGGCCGCAGACGCTGGTACGGCAGCCCGACCGGGTGCTCGCCGAGCTCGTCGCAGCCGCCCCGGTGGTCCAGGACGACATCGGGGTGGCGCTGGGCCGCGCGCTGGACGTCCGGCAGCTGCCGGGCAGCGTCGAAGCCCTGCTGCACCGGTGGTTCGACGACGCGGCGGCCGACCCCGGGCTGGTCGACGCGCTCACCCACGTCCTCGGCCGTACCGTCACCGCCGGTCCCGCCGCTGCCCGGCGGGTGGCCCGGCTGCGCGCGCTGCTGACCGACTGGCCGGCCACCGACGATCCGGCGCGTCAGGCGGAACTCCGCCGGCACCTCGTCGACCAGCTGCGCCGCGCGGACCCGATCGCGGCCCGCCCACGGTCCGCACCGCTGCTGTCGTCTCCGCTTTCCAGTGCCGCCGAGGAGTTGTGATGCCCGGTTTCTTCGACATGTTCCGTAACAACCCCGTACCGGTGCTTCCCGGTCCGGACGAGGACGTGTTCACCGACCGGCTGCCGGCCGCGCTGCCCGGCACCGAGTTCGTCGCCACGTTCGCCACGGCGTGGCAACCGCTGCGCCAGCATGACCGGGCCGCCGCCACGGTCCGCTGGTGCATGCTGGACGCGGCCCGCCGGATCGCCGCCCCGCGCAAGGTCACCGAGCGGACCATGCTGGAGGCCGAGCTGAACACCCGGCTGCCGCAGATGGATCTGACCGCCTCGCACCTACGGCTGCTGAGCTGCACGGTCAGCCTGGTGGTGGACGCCGAGGCCGAACAGGACACGAAGACGGTCGACAAGCTCACCCGGGAGCTGCGGATGCAGCGGCTTCGTCAGCAGTTGGAGCAGGAGCAGATGGGCTACCTGCGGGACAAGGTGCTCACCGACCCGGCGACCGCCCGGTCCTACTGGTTCATGCACCACCCGGACGCGATGACGTCGCTGCTCGACGACACCTTCGAGCAGGTCGCCGCAAAGTTGACCGGTGGCGGCGACCGGCAGGCCGCAGTGGTCGCCGAAACGGTGCAGGACTTCGTCGGTGGTCTCACCCCCGACGAGCGGCGTTACCTGCTGGACCGGCTCGGCGACGTGTTCGTCTCCTTCGACCGGGGTGACCTCGCCGGCCGAGTTCTCGACGTCTGACCGCCGGGCCCGTACTCAGGTCAGGTCGGCGTCGTGCACCAGTACAGCGATCTGCACCCGGTTGTTCAGATCAAGCCGGGACAGCAGCCGCGACACGTACGCCTTGACGGTGGCGACGCTCATGAACAGCTCGGCGGCGATCTCCGCGTTCGACCGTCCCTGGCCGACCGCGACGGCGACGTCGCGTTCCCGTGGGCTCAGCCCGTCGAGGACCCGGCGGGCGCGGTCCCGGCGCCTGGTCTGGTCCGCCGCCGGTCCCGGCCGCACGTCGGCCGGGGCCGGCGGCTGGCCCGCCACATGGGTGATCAACCGTCGGATGACCGCCGGGGAGAGGATCGGCTCACCGGCGTTCACTCGACGGACCGCGGTGACGATCTCCATCGGAGGGGTGTCCTTGAGCAGGAAGCCACTGGCCCCGGCCCGCAGCGCACGCAGCACGTACTCGTCGGCGTCGAACGTGGTCAGCACGACCACGTGCGGCGGGTCGGGCCGGGCGCGCAGCGCCTCAGTGGCGGTCAGCCCGTCGACCCGCGGCATCCGGATGTCCATCAGCACCACGTGCGGCATGTACGCGGCGACCGCCGCCGGCACCTCACCGCCGTCGCCGGCTTCGCCGACCACCCGCAGGTCGGCCGCACCGCCGAGGATCATCGACAGGCCGGCCCGGACCAGCGGGTCGTCGTCGACTATCAGGACCCGCACCGGGGCCCGATCGGACCCGCCGGCCGGGTCCGTGACGCCCGACCCGCCGGTCGGATCGGTGCCGCCGGGCTCCGCGGTCACGTCGGCCACGGCAGCCAGGCGGCGAGCCGGTAGTCGCCGGACTCGGTCGGGCCGTGGGTCAACCGCCCACCAGCCAGGCTGGCACGTTCGGCCAGTCCGACCAGGCCGGTCCCCGCTCCCGGGATCGCCGCCGCTGGGGCCACCGGGCTCCGGTTGACGACCTCGACGGTCAACCCGTCCCCCGGCCGACCGGTGACCGCGACGGTCGCCGCCGCACCCGGCGCATGCTTGCGGGCGTTCGTCAGACCCTCCTGCACGATCGGTACGCGGCCCGGCCGAGCGCGGCCGGCAGCGCCTGTGCGTGATCGATCCGACTGACCAGGCTCACCCGGGCGCCGGCCTGGCGGGATTCGTCGGCCAGGCCCGGCAGGTCGGCCAAGGTCGGCTGGGGCGGTTCAGCCGCACGGTCGCCCGGCCTCGGGTCGGTGTCGACGACGCCGGTGGTCGGCTGCTCGGCCCGCAGCACACCGATCACCTCCCGCAGCTCCTGCAACGCCTGATGTGCGGTCACCCGGATCACTCCGGCGGCCCGGGCGATCTCCTCGCGGGAGGCGTCCGGACGGAACTCCAGCGCCCCGGCGTGCAGGCTGAGCAGCGACATCCGGTGGGCCAGCACGTCGTGCATCTCCCGGGCGATCCGGGTGCGTTCCAACTGCCGGGCCTGGCCGACCCGCAGCTGCTGCTCCGCCTCCGCCCGGTGGGCCCGGTCCCGCAGCGACACGATCAGCTGCCGGCGGGCCCGGACGAACATCCCCCAGGCCAACACCGTGCCGAGGATGATCGCGGTGAACAGCACCGCACCCGGCAGGTTCAGGTCCGGGTCCGGGTAGAGCAGGTAGTACCCGGGCGCGACGGCGACGTGCGCGGCGTTCACCGCCGCCGCGACCGGGAACGGGCGGTGCACCGCGACGCTGAACAGCAGGATCACGATAGCGATCCCGGCGCTCACCGACAGCACCCCGGCGGGCAGCGCGACCAGGGCGCCGGCGACCGGCCACCCGCGGCGCAGCCAGATCAGCGCGCAGCAGGCCAGCCCGAGCAGCAGATCCAGCCGGAGCAGCCAGGGCTCGCTCGTACCGGTCGCGGTCAGGTAGGGCTGCGGCTGGCGCAGATCCCAGGCCGCGAAGAGCAGGTAGCTGACCGCCAGCCCGAACGCGACGCCGTCGACGATCCAGTCGCGGGTGCTGCGCCGACCGGTTCCCGGCGACTCGGCGACCAGTGCGCCGGGCAGCAGCCAGGGATTGTCGGGAGCCGGCACCGCGCTCATCCGGCCAGCGTACGGAAGGGATCGCGGTCGCGGACAGCTACCAAAGTCGGTACTGACGATCGACCAAGGATCACCCAACGACCGACCGGGGTCCGGCCGGCACCGACCGACGGCCGCTGCGCTGCCGGCTGCCGGGACGCGACGCTGAAGCGGTGATAGAGGTACGCGATCTCACCAAACGGTACGGACGACAGGTCGCCGTCGACGATGTGTCGTTCAGCTGCGCCGCCGGCACCGTCACCGGTTTCCTCGGGCCCAACGGGGCCGGCAAGTCGACGACGCTGCGGATGATCTGTGGCCTGGCCACCGCCTCGGCCGGCACCGCGACCATCGACGGGCTGCCGTACCGGCAGCTGCGCGACCCGGGGCGGGTGGTCGGCGTGCTGCTGGACGCGGCCGCGATGCACCCGGGCCGCACCGGCCGGGAGACGCTGACCGTCGCGGCGCTCGCCATGGGGGCGACCCGGGCCCGGGTCGGCGAACTGCTCGACCTGGTCGGGCTGAACCAGACGGCAGCCGGCCGGCGGGTACGGGCCTACTCGCTCGGCATGCGCCAGCGGCTGGGGTTGGCGCACGCGCTGCTCGGCGAGCCACGGGTGCTGATCCTCGACGAACCGGCGAACGGGCTCGACCCGGAGGGCATCTTCTGGATGCGCGGACTGCTGCGTGACTTCGCCGACCGGGGCGGCACGGTGCTGCTCTCGTCGCATCTGCTGCGCGAGGTGGAGGCGGTGGCGGACCGGCTGGTGGTGATCGGGGGTGGCCGGGTCGTCGCCGCCGGCGACAAGGACGAACTGCTGGCCGGCGACGGCGGCACCCTGGTCCGGGCCCGGGACCAGCAGGCGCTGCGGACGGCGCTGGACCGCGCCGGCCACCAGGTCGGCACGGTCGACGGCCGGCTGCTGGTGTCGGCCCCACCCGAGACGGTCGGCGAGGTCGCGGCGGCGGCGGGCGCCGTCCTGCTGGAGCTGCGGCCGGCCGACACCGGCGGCCTGGAACAGATGTTCCTCGCCCTGACGGCGGGCGATTCGGTACGGGAGGCGGTCAGATGAACATCCGATGGTGGCGGCTGATCCTAGTTGAGCTGCGCAGAATGCTGGATACCCGGGCCGGCGCCTGGCTGCTGGGGGCGATCGGGTTGTCAACGGCGGCGATCGTCGCCGTGCTGGTGCTGTTCGCCGACCCGGCCGAGCAGACGTTCGGGACGTTTTTCGTGCTGGCGTCGTTGCCGGTCGCGTTCCTGCTGCCGGTGCTGGGGGTGATGCTGGTGACCACCGAGTGGTCGCAGCGGACCGCGCTGACCACCTTCGCGCTGGAACCGGTACGGCGTCGGGTGCTGGCGGCGAAGCTGGTCGCGGCGCTGGTCGCTGCGGTCGCCTCGGTGCCGGCCAGCCTGGCGGCGGCTGCGGCCGGCACGGCCGTCGCGGCGGCCACCGGCGGGACCGGCGGCTGGCGGATCGAAGCGACGCTGATCGGCTACGCGGCGCTCTTCCAGGTGATCAACGTGGTGATGGGGTTGGCCTTCGGCATGCTGCTGCTGAACACGCCGGTCGCGATCGTGCTGCTCCTGCTGCTGCCGACGGCCTGGACGGTCCTCGGCGGCGTCGTCGAGCGACTGCGACCGGTGGCGCAGTGGCTGGACCTGTCGTTGACCACCGAGCCGCTGCTCTCCCCCGAGGTCACCGCCGGGCAGTGGGCGCGGCTGGCCACGTCGGTGGCGGTCTGGGTGCTGCTGCCGCTGGTCGCCGGGATGCTGCGGATCGAACGCCGTGACATCGCCTGATCCGATCGGCGGGGGCCGGGTGGTCGTCGGTCCGGGCGCGATCGAGCGGTACGGGGTGCCGGCCTGTTCGTCGCGGCCGGTGCCGGGCTCGGCGCGGCGCTGAAGCCGTTCGCCGGTTGGGCGTTGGGTCTCGCCTGGGTGCCGCTGGCCGGCCCACTGCGGCTGATCGACACGGTGCCGTGGCTACCGGCCCTGATCGGTGGTACGGCGCTCGGCCTGCTCGCCGGGCTGGTGCTGGCCGGGATGGCCGCCGACGAGCAACTGTTCGTCACGGTCGACCGCGACGAGTTGACCGTACGGCAGGAGCAGCGGCGGGTGGCCATTGCGCGTACCGCCGTCGGCGCGGTCTTCCTGGACGGCGCCCGCCTGGTGGTGCTCGGTCACCGCGGCGAGGAACTCTGCCTGCGGTCCGGGGCACTGCCCGCTGATCGGCTCGGCACGGCGTTGCGCCGGCACGGCTACCCGTGGCAGCCCGACGGCGACCCGTACCGGGCGGCGTACCGGCTGTGGGTGCCGGGCCTGCCCGACCTGCCGGACGGCGCGGATCCGCTGTTGTCGGCCCGGCAGCGGGCGGTCGAGCGCGGTGACCGGGCAGAGGCCGAACTGCTCCGCGCTGAACTGGGCAAAATCGACGTCGTGGTTCGCGACGAGCAGGTGCCGCAGGCCGGGCGGCGGCAGTTCTGGCGCCGGGCCGGGCGATGAGTGCGGTTACCTCGGCGACGTCACTGGGTACCAGGTTGCCCATCCGTCGACCGGATCCCGCCGCCAGCGCGTGCGGCGGGGCCGGTACGGCGTCGACGAGTTGAGGAGGCAGTGATGCGTGGCGGTTCGATATCCGGCGTGATCGTGCTCATCTGGCTGGTGATCGGGGTGGTCGCGGCGGTGCAACGCGGCTACTTCGAGCGCGACGACACCAACTGTGCCCACGCCGGCACCACGATCGTGACGGTGATCGCCGGACCGTTGAACTACATCGGCGTCAACCCGAAGATCGACTGCGACCTCCCCGAGCCGTCCGAGTGACCGGGGGATCCGAGTGACCGGCGCGGAGCGCTGTCAGTCGTCGGCGAGGTGCGGCGGGAAGCCGCCGGTGGCGATCGGTCCCCAGCGGCCCACGACCATCCGGATCAACGACTTGTCCTGCCGGCGCATCGCCGCGCGGTACTCGTCCCAGTCCGGGTGCTCGCCGGCGACGCAGCGGTAGTAGTCGACGAGCCCGTCCAGCGCGTCCGGCATGTCGATCACCGCCGCCACCCCGTCGAGCTGCACCCACGGGCCGTTCCAGTCGTCGGAGACGATGCAGGCGGACACCGTCGGGTCACGGCGGATGTTGACCGCTTTCGCCCGGTCCGGGTAGGTGGCGACCAGCAGCCGGCCGTCGGTGTCGACCCCGCAGGTGACCGGGGACGCCTGCGGGCGGCCGTCGGCGCGGGTGGTGATCAGGACCGCCCGGTGCCGGGTCCGCAGGAAGTCGACCAGGCCGGCCCGGTCGACGCGGGTGTTCGTCGCGATGGCACGTGCCATGTGTACGGCTCCTCAGGTTCGCCGCAGTCGGCTGCGGACACGGGTGTGCTGGGCTGTCACGATGATCGTATGAGCCGTACCGAGATGCCGCCGGAGCCGGTCACCGTCACCGCGCCGCGCCCGATCCGCCGGCCGGTCCTGGTGCAGGGCTGGCATGATCTGGCGTTCCTGCACTGGCCGGTGAACCCGGCGGTGGTCGCCCCGTTGCTGCCGCCGGGTACCCGACCGGACACCTTCGACGGCACCAGCTACGTCGGGCTGATCGGGTTCCGGATGGTCGGCGTCGGCCTGGGGCCCGGTCCGGGCATCCCGTACCTGGGCACCTTCTGCGAGACCAACGTCCGGCTCTACTCGGTCGACGACGCTGGCCGGCGCGGGGTCGTGTTCCGGTCCCTGGACGCGGCCCGGCTGCTGCCGGTGCTGGTGGCGATGGCCAGCCTGCGGCTGCCGTACCTGTGGTCGCGGATGCGGCTGGACCGCGATGGTGACCTGGTGACGTACCACAGCCGGCGGCGCTGGCCGGGGCTGCGCGGCGCGCGCAACCGGATGGTGGTCCGGGTCGGCGCGCCGATCGCCGAGCCGACCCCGTTGGAGCTTTTTCTCACCGCCCGGTGGGGGCTGCATGAACGGGTCCACGGCGCGACCCGCTACCTGCCCAACGAGCATCCGGGCTGGCCGCTGCACCGGGCCGAGCTGGTCGAGCTGGCCGACGACCTGGTCGCCGCCGGCGGGTTACCGGCCCCGGACGGCCCACCGGTGAGTGTCCTCTACTCCCCCGGCGTGCCGGTCCGGTTCGGGCGGCCGGTCACCGTCACAGATCACGCAACGCGCGGTGCAGCACGTCCCGAGTCCGGTCCGGTGGGTCGGCCTCAATGAACAGCCGGCCGACGGCGGCCGCGTACCGGTCGACCTCTTCCCGCTTGTCCAGGTAGAGCGCGCTGGTCAGATGCTCCAGGTAGACCACGTCGGGCAGTTCCTGCTCGGGGAAGCGCAGGATGCTGAAGGCCCCGCCGGCGGCGGCGTGCCCGCCGCTGCGGAACCGGACCACCTGCAGCCGTACGCCCGGCTGCTCGCTCGCCTCGGCGAGCGCCTCGATCTGCCCGCGCAGCACCCTCGCTCCGCCGATCGGCCGGCACAGCACCGCCTCGTCGATCACCGCCCAGACGCGGGGTGCCCCGGCCCGGTCCAGTACCCGCTTGCGGGCCATCCGCAGCTCGACCCGCCGATCCACCTCACCGACACCGGACTCATTGAACCCGATGTCGATGACCGCGCGGGCGTACTCCTCGGTCTGCAGCAGCCCCGGCACGAACTGGATCTCGTAGGTGCGGATCAGGCTGGCCGCCGACTCCAGGTCCAGGTAGTACTGAAACCAGGTGGGCAGCAGGTCGCCGTACGGATGCCACCAGCCCGGCTGATTGGTCTCCCGGGCGAGGGTGATCAGCTCGCCGCGTTCCAGGTGATCAGCGACGCCGTAGAGGGTGAGCAGGTCGTCCACGTCGCGTTCCTTGAACCCGACCCGGCCGAGCTCCATCCGGCTGATCTTCGACTCGGAGGCGCGGATCGTCCAGCCGGCGTCCTCCCGACTGATCCCCTTGGCCTCGCGTAGCCGGCGCAACCGGGCACCGAGCTGCATCCGGCGGACCGTCGGTCCGCCAGCGGCGTACTCCTGGTGCCCGACGGCGATCATCGGCTCACGGCTTCCGGCCGACGCCGCAGTACTGGTCGATGACGGGCACGTGCGCCTGCTCCGGCTCCGGCCGCCACCGGGTCACCGACACCACCCCCGGCTCCACCAGAGTGAGCCCGTCGAAGAACCGTTCGATCCGGTCCGGGCTGCGCAGATGGTACTGCGGGTTCGCGGACTGGTTCCAGATCCGGGCGGCCTCGACCACCCCGGGGCTGGTGTCGCCGCCGTCGTAGAGCGCGAGGTGGCTACCGGACGGCAGGACGTCAAGCAGGCTGCGGAGGATGTCGCGGGCCTCGTCGTCGGAGGCGATGTGCCCGAGGATGCCCATCAGCATCAGGCCGATCGGTCGGCTGAAATCGAGGGTACGGCCGGCTTCGCGCACGATCGACGCGGGATCGCGCAGGTCTGCGTCGACGTAGTCGGTGGCGCCTTCCGGCGTGCTGGTCAGCAGCGCCCGGGCGTGCACCAGGACCAGCGGGTCGTTGTCGACGTAGACGATCCGGGTCTGCGGGGCCACCGCCTGGGCCACCTCGTGGGTGTTGTCGGCGGTGGGCAGGCCGGTGCCGATGTCCAGGAACTGCCGGATCCCGACCTGCCCGGTCAGGTAGCGCACCGACCGGACCAGGAAGCCTCGGGAGAGCCGGGCATTCTCCACGATCTGCGGGAACGCCGCCTTGATCTGGTCACCGATCTCACGGTCGACGGCGTAGTTGTCCTTGCCGCCCAGCCAGTGATTCCAGATCCGGGCGGTCTGCGGCACCGAGGTGTCCAACTTGGGCACCGGGCGTGACCCGCCAGCGGATTCATCGACCATCTGTAGTATCCCTCACGGATCGGGCGTACTTGACGGTGTGCCAGCATAACCACGGCAGATCAACATGACCATGATCGCATGTGGAAGTACTGGTCATCGCGCGGTGATCAGCTGACGGAGCTGGGCCACCGGCTGCGGCCGGCCGTACCGGTAGCCCTGCGCCCGTGGGCAGCCGATCGCCGCGACCGCGCCGTGCTGCACCTCGGTCTCCACCCCCTCGGCGACCACCACCAGCCCGAACGCGTCGGCCAGCCGGGTGACCATCTCGACCGTGGCGTAGGCCTTCGGGTCGGGCGAGTCGAGCCGGTCCACGAACGACCGGTCGATCTTCAGGTCGGTGGCCGGCAGGCGGTGCAGGTAGCTCAGCGACGAATACCCGGTGCCGAAATCGTCGATCGAGATCCGTACGTCGAGTTCGCGCAGCTGGGCGAGTCGGGACAGCACCTCGTCGGTGCTGTCGATCAGCGCCGTCTCGGTCAGCTCCAGGGTCAGCCGGGGTGCGGCCAGCCCGGCTGCCGACACCGACCCGGCCACCATGCCGATCAGATCAGGGCGGCGCAGCTGGGCCGGCGCCAGGTTGACCGCCACCGTGGTGCCGGGCGCCAGCTGCTGCCAGGCGGCCGCGTCGTGGCAGGCGGTGGCGAGCACCCATCGGTCCAGCGGCAGCACCAGGCCGGTCTCCTCGGCCAGTGGCAGGAACCGGGCGGGGCTGAGCAGCCCGAGCCGTGGGTGCCGCCACCGAACCAGCGCCTCGGCGCCGCGGATCCGGCCGGTGCCGACGTCGACGATCGGCTGGTACGCCAGCTCGAACTGGCCGCCGTCGTCGACCGCCCGGCGCAGGTCGGCGATCAGTTCGGCCCGGTCCACCGCCGCCTTGCGCAGCTGCGGCGTGCAGAACCGGTACGCGGACTTGCCGGCCGCCTTCGCCGCGTACATCGCGATGTCGGCGTCGCGCAGCAGATCGGCGTCGCCGCAGTGGTGCGGACCGTACTCGGCGATGCCGATGCTCGCCGAGGTGACCGTGCCGTCGGCGAGCACCGCGAGCAGCCGGTCGGCCAGCCGGGCCGGGTCGTGGGCCGGGTCGAGCAGGACGGCGAACTCGTCGCCGCCGAGCCGGGCGATCAGCCCCGCGTCCCCGACGGCGGACCGCATCCGGGCCGCCGCCTCGCTGAGCATCGCGTCCCCGGTGGCGTGACCGAACCGGTCGTTGACCTGTTTGAACCCGTCGAGATCGAGCAGCAGGACGGCGACGCGGCCCGACTCGGTCAACGCCGCGATCGACTGACGCAGCCGGCGGGTGAACAGCAGCCGGTTCGGCAGCCCGGTCAACTGGTCGGTGTAGGCGAGCCGGCGCAGCCGGGCGGCCAGCCGGCGGTTCTCGTTCGCGGCCAGGGCCTGCCGGACGGCCAGCGCGGCGAGCAGCGCGACACCGCTGGCGTAGATCACCGACGACGGTTCGCCGGCGGTGAGGACCGCTGCGATCGCCGCGCCGACAGTCAGGTACGGCAGCGCGACCCGCCACCACGGCAGCGGCGGCGCCTCGGCGGTCTCGTCGATTTGGTCGAGGTCGGCCGGGGGCGGGTGCCGGCTGGCCATCGCGACCAGCAGGTAGCTGAGCGGCCAGCAGACGTCCACCGGGTGACCGGGCTGGTAGGTGCCCTGGGCGATCATCGAAACGTAGACGGCGTCCGCCCCGGCCCGCACCGCGAGGCTGGCCCCGAGCAGGGTCAGCGCCGGCCACAGTGGTCGGGCCGGTCCGGCGACCGAGATCAGTACGGCGAGCTGGATCAGGTCCAGCATCGGGTAGAGCATGCCGAGCGCGGTCGCCGTACCGTCCAGTTCGGCGCTGGCCATCTCTCGATACACCACCACCCAGGCGACCGGGAGCAGCGCCAACCCGACGATCACCCCGTCCAGCAGCACCCGGGCCCGGCCGACCGCGCTACGCGGTGCGGAGACCGCGCTGAGCAGCGCGGCGGTTCCGGTGACGAGGCCGGCGAAGAAGATCAGGCCGATCAGTGGGGTGTGCGGCAGTGCGTTGGCGGTGAGCCGGCCGACGGTCCAGACGACCCGGCCGATGGCGGCGAGGGCCATGGTCGTCGCCAGCAGCACCCAGAATCGGCGCAGCTGCGGTGGGTGGCGGCGGGCGGCGATCCCACAGGCGGTGGCGGCGCAACTGGCGACGGTGATTGCGCCGAGGTCGCTGACCAGTGCAGCGGCCGGGCCGGTCGCCAGCAGCCACCCCGCCTCGACGGTGATGGTCAGGACCCCGGCGACGACGGCCCATCGACGCGCCCCGCCAGGTCGGTCTGCTGCCACCGGCGGAATCTATCGTCCGTGACGGATACCGCAAGGCAGGCTGTCGGCGAGTTTACAAGGGACCTGACCGGGTGGACCTTCCATCACGGCCGGTCAGCCGTTGGCGGACACCCGTCGGTACGGTGCCCGCCAACGGCTCTGTGACGTCTGGTCGCTCAGCCGGCCGGCTGCTCGGCGATGCCGAAACGCACGCCGCCGTCGTCGTCCACTGCGGCGTCGAGCGACTTGTCCTGCAGCAGGTTGGCCGCTTCGGCGTCGAGGAAGACGCGGGCACCGGACGAATCCACCACCTGGTCGCCGGCGATCGGCTGCTCGGCGACGGTCAGGGTGAGCGACCCGGCGGTCGGGTCGGCCGAGATCCGCAGGCCGGCGCTCTCCGGTGCCTGCTGCTGAGTGGTTATCTCGCGAATCACGAAGACCGCGTTGTCGGTCATGGTCAGCATGACAACTCCTTGATCGGATTTCGGAACTACCGGAAACAGGTGATGGCTGGCGCGGCGAGGCGGCTCAGCGGCAATGTCGGGTTTGGGGCTGACGGCGCGGCGGACAGTGCGCGGCGGGCGGTCAGGGCGGGCGGCGGAAGCTCCAGGGACTGGGTCGGTCAGCGGCCGTCTACCCGCCCACCGTGCCGGACATCCACCAATCAGTCAAATCTCCACGTTACCCGACTGTCGCCGATGTGGCTGCCGATTGCGTCGTCAGCGCCGGCCAGCCGGGCGACGGTGACCGGTGTAGCACCGTCCAGGCGGTATCCCACTCCGTGGACGGTCCGCACCACCGGGAGGTCGTCGCCGAGCTTGGCCCGCAACCGGCGGATGTGCACATCGATACTGCGCGGCCCGGACCGGCGGTGCCCCCAGATCCGGTCGAGCAGCTGGGCCCGGGTGAACACCTGCCGAGGGTGGCTGGCGAAGCAGTACAGCAGGTCGAACTCGCGACGGGTCAGTTGGATCTCGCCGGCTCCGAGCAGCACCATCCTGGCCTCCGGGTAGATCCGTAGTGCGGAGTGCCCGACCGGCGACCCTGCGACCGGGCGGCGGTCGGCACCGGTCGGCACCTGCTCGCCGACCAGGTGCTCCAGCAGGTCCATGAGGCGGGCTCGAAGGGTGGCGTCCATTCGGCTATAATGACAACCGTTTTCATTTCAGTCGAGGGGGGCCGCATGCCGTCACCGTCAGCTCCGGCCGGCCGTACCACCCACCGGGCCGCCTCCACCCGCCCGGCGGTCACCGTACTGTCCGGTTTCTGGCCCGCCGCCACGATGGCCGTCGCCCGGACCCTGCTCGCCGCCGATCCGTCCCTGCTCGTCGTCCGCTACGACGTCGGCCCGGCGCACGACGGTGCCCCGCACCGGGTGCTCCGCGACGGCACCGGCCCGGTCGAGGACGTCCGCCTCGACCTTGTCGACGGCTGTGTCTGCTGCACCCTGCGCGCGGACGCACCGGCCACGTTGGCCCGGCTCGCCGCCGCCCGACCCGGCCGGGACATCGTGCTGGTCCTGCCTGAAGTGGTCGAACCGGAGACGCTCGCCGCCGCCTGCGCACCCGGCCAGCTGACCGACCAGCCGGCCGGGCGACCGGTCGGCGACCTGGTCCGGTTCGACTCGTACGTCACGGTCGTCGCCGCCGACCACCTGCTCGACGGCCTGGCCAGCACCGACGACCTGAGCCAGCTGGGCATCGCCGCCGCCCCTGGCGACCGCCGTCGGCTGGCCGACGTGATCGCCCGGCAGATCGAGTACGCCGACACGGTCCTGCTGTGGGGCGGGTCGACCGACCAGGCCTTCGAGACGCACCGGCTCGGTGTGCTGCTGTCCCGGATGGCCCCGTGGGCGGTGCACCTGCGGGCCGGCGACCAACCGACGATCGACGCCACCCGGCTCGCCGGCCAGCTGCGGTACACCGACCGGCACCGGCCGGAGACGCCGGCGGTCCTGGACCGCGGCGTCGAGGGTCACCTGATCGGAATACACGAGCCGGTCGCCGACTGCGGCGTCGTCTCCGCGGTGTTCCGCGCCCGCCGCCCGCTGCACCCCGCCCGGCTGTACGCCGCGTTGGCCGACGTCACGGCGGGTCCGCTGCGGTCCCGGGGGCACCTCTGGCTGGCCAGCCGGCCGGAGACGGTGATCGGCTGGGAGTGTGCCGGTGGCGGCCTCACCCTGCACACCCTCGGCCGGTGGCTGGTCGATCTGCCGGACGAGCAGTGGGAGCAGGCGAGCCCGCAGCGCCGGCTGGCCGCCGCACTGGACTGGGACCCGTACTACGGCGACCGGCACAGCAACCTGGTCTTCGTCGGCGTCGACTTCGATCCGGTCGACCTGCATCGCCGGCTGGCGGCCTGCCTGCTCACCGACGCCGAACTCGCCGACGGCGAGGCCGGCTGGCGCAACCTGCCGGACCCGTTCGCCGGTGCCGGGGTCGGCCCCGGTTGACCTGGCCAGGGCATGCGTCGAAGGGCCGGACCCCGGGTACGGGGTCCGGCCCTTCGACTGGCGTGTGGTGTTTCGGGTCAGCTGTTCCAGTGCTGGGCGACGAGTTCGGCGGCCTGGGTCTCCCACTGCGCGTAGTGGAACGGGAACGCCGACACCTGCACCGTCTGCGCGGCCTGGGTCAGCGGCATGTCCTGCCAGCCGTCGACCTGCTTCAGGGCGTCGAGGAACGCGGTGGTGGAGTACTCGACGTCGGTAATCTGCTCGACGGTGCCCCAGCCGGAGG
>NZ_JBHMIN010000074.1:0-22836 GCF_048060215.1 Micromonospora sp. LOL_021
GGCCGGGCTCAGACGGTCCGGGTCCCGGACGGTCCGTCGCCGTTTCGGCTATAGGTTCAGCGTCCAGCTGTCCAGGTAGCCGGTGTCCAGGCTGGCCGAGTCCTGCACCCGCAGTTTCCAGGTGCCGTTGGCCACCGCACCGGACAGGTCCCGAGTGTAGGTCTGGAAGATGTTGTCGGTGCTGCCTCCGGACCGGCTGTGCAGCACGTTGCTGCTGCCGTCCGGGGCGATCAGCGACACGGTCAGGTCACCGATCCAGGTGTGGAAGATGTTCACCTCGATGGTGCTGGTCGAGCTGGCGTTGCCCAAGCAGCCGGTGATGGTGATCGAACTCTCCACCGTACTGTTGTCGTTGATCGCGACGTCGGTCGAGTTGGTCTGCGAGCAGCCGGGCGGGCCGTTGACGGTGAGGGTGAACGGCGCCGACTGCGCCGTCTCCGGCCCGGTGCCCACCACGGTGAGCGGGAAGACGCCGGTGGCGGCCCCGGTGGTGGTGGCGATGGTCAGCGTCGCCGACCCGCCGGAGGTGACCGACGACGGGCTGAAGGTGGCGGTCGCACCGCTCGGCAGCCCGGTGACACCGAGGGTGACGGTGTGCGGGGCCCCGATCACGGTGGTGGTGCTGACCGTCGCGGTCACCGAGTCGCCCGGGTCGACCGCACCGCTGGTCGGGGTGACCGCGAGGGTGAAGTCCTGGGTGGGCGGCTCGAAGTCGCCGATGTACAGCAGCTTGTTCGGTGATCCGCTGCCCGGGTTGCTGACCGCGTTGCTGGTGGCGTCGTCGACCAGCAGGTCACGGATCTGCTGGGGGGTGTAGCCGGGGTTGGCCGCCAATGCCAGCGCTGCCGCCCCGGCGACGTGCGGGGCGGCCATCGAGGTGCCGCTGATCGTGTTGGTGGCGCTGTTGCTGGTGTGCCAGGCCGAGGTGATGCTGCTCCCTGGGGCGAAAATGTCCAGGCAGGTGCCCCAGTTGGAGTAGCTGGCGCGGGCATCGGTGCTGGTGGTGGCGCCGACGGTGATGGCGTCGGGGGTGGCGGCCGGCGAGTAGTTGCAGGCGTTGGCGTTGCTGTTGCCGGCGGCTAGCGAGTAGACCACCCCGTCGGCGATCGACCGGGTGACCGCGTCGTTGACCCCTTGGTC
Organism: Micromonospora sp. LOL_021; assembly: GCF_048060215.1. Taxonomy (NCBI): domain Bacteria; kingdom Bacillati; phylum Actinomycetota; class Actinomycetes; order Micromonosporales; family Micromonosporaceae; genus Micromonospora; species Micromonospora sp. LOL_021. The sequence continues at coordinate 1,141 of NZ_JBHMIN010000074.1, forward strand.
GAAACCGCCACCGAGGCTCATGTTCGCCACTGCCGGTTCGCCGACGGCGTGGTCGGCGGTGACCCAGTCGATGCCGGCGATGACCCCCGCGTAGGTGCCGCCGCCGCTGTTGTTCAGCACCCGGACCCCCACCAGGGTGACATCCTTGGCCACCCCGTACGCGGTGCCGCCGACGGTGCCGGCGACGTGGGTGCCGTGTCCGTTGCCGTCGTCGGCGCTGCCGCCGTCGACCGCGTCGAAGCCGGTGACGGCCCGCCCGCCGAAGTCGTTGTGGGAGAACCGGATGCCGGTGTCGATGATGTACGCGGTGACACCGGATCCGGAGTTCGGGTAGGTGTAGCTGTCGTCGAGCGGCAGCGCGGTCTGGTCGATGCGGTCCAGGCCCCAGGACGGGGTGGGGGTCTGGGTCGCGGCGAGGGTGACGGTGCGGTTCTGCTGGACGTAGTCGACCGCGGGGTGGGCGGCGAGGCGCTTGGCGGCCTTCTCGGTCAGCCGGGCCTCGAAGCCGCGCAGCGCGGTCGAGTAGGTGCGGGCCACCGCGCCGTCGTGCTTCACGGCGAGGGTACGGGCGGTGCGCCCGACCGCGCCGCGGTCCACTTTGCCCTCGTCGAAGACGACGATGTACGAGCCGGCGACGGTGTTCTCACCGCCCGCGTAGAGGATCTGGCCTTCCGCTGGTTCGGCGTTGGCCGGTGCGGCGAGCGCCAGCGTGGTGGTCGCTACCGCGACGGTGGTAAGGCCGAGGCGCCAGTGGCGCCGGGGTGGCCGGGAGAGTGTCATCTCCCGCCTCCTTTCGATGCACGGCAGGCCGGTTTGTGACAGGCCGACCGGTGACCGGGGTACCTGACTGACACAGATGTTAGGCGCAAAACAGATTGATGTAGAGATATGTGATTCTGTCTCGCGTTCCCGTACGCTGACACCTTTTGCCGAAACCGCCGGCACTCCGGATCCGCCCGATATCACATTGACGTCTGTCGCCGAAAGTTGGCGTCGGCCGGACCACAACCAGGCACCACATGGTCGATGGCCGGGCAGAAAATCGGAAGAGCCCGGCGTCGGTCCGGATCCGGCCCGGAACCGGACCGCGTCGAGTCAGAAATCAGCCGACCGAGGGGTGTACGCCAGCGGCGTGCAGCACGGCGTGATTGTTCTCCCGCAACTGGGCGAACGCCTCGACTTCGTCGACGAACGTGTCCCGCCGCACCGAGGCCAAGGTGCCGGCGACGACCGCCGCCAGGTCGACGTCGGCCCGGTAGACGTACGACGCGTTGCCCTGCAGGGTGGCCTGCCAGGCCGCCGGGTCACCAGTCAGCCAGGCCGTCGCCACCCCACCCGGGTTTCGGACGGTGATCCGCTCGCCGGCCCCGGCCAAGCCGAGCCGCGACCAGACCGCCCGGGAGGCGACGACGCCGGAACCGCACGACGGGGTCAACCCGGCGCCCCGCTCGTACGTCTGCACGTAGATCTCGCCGTCGTCGAGCGGGAACACGAACGACAGGTTCGCCCCACGCGGCACCAGGTCCGTGGCGGCGGTGATCCGCTCCCCGGTGGCGACCAGCTCGGCCTCGTCGAACTTCTCCACCACCGCGACCAGGTGGTCGTTCGGTACGGCGAGCGCGGTCAGCCCGTACGTCGGGTGCAGCGTCGGCATCGGGGTGTCGAGGTGCGGCTGCGCCACGGCGACCACCGGCTCGGCGGGATCGAAGTCCACCTTCGGCATCTCGACCGCGGTCTGCCGGACCCCTTCCGGCGTCGACTCGGCCCGCAGCACCACGAAGTCGCTGTCCCCGGCCCGGACCACCGCCCGCTCGGCGTCGCGGGTGTCCAGCACCAGCCGCCCGACGCAGCGCATCCCGTTTCCGCACAGCTTCGCGAACGAGCCGTCCGGGTTGAAGAACGCCGCCTGCGGCACCACCGGGCCGAGATCGACGAAGTAGACGCCGTCACCGCCGCCGAGCGGCCCGGAGCGGTCGCAGAGCTGGCGGACCAGGTGCGGCACGTCCGCCTCGGCGGCGTAGTCACCCGGCCGGCCCTCGATGACCAGGATGTCGTTCTGCGAGCCGTGCGCCTTGAGGATCGGCAGGCCTGACCTCATCCGTACGCACTCCCCCCGCTGTCCCTCGCCGCCGCGACCGGCCGACGCCGGCGACCAGTGTACGGCTGCGCCACCGGCCGCCGCCGAGTGTCCGTACCGCCGGTCGCCGACCGGGCGGCCGGCTCCACCTACGGCGACGCCGGCGATGTCGGTCGGGGCGGCACCAGCCGACTGGTCACCGAGGCCCGCCGGCTGGTCGCCGCCTCCCGATAGCCGGCCGGTGCTGACCGGGAGGCGGCGCTGTCGAGGTCAGCCCTCGGCCCGCCAGCGGTAGTACTCCTTGGCGACCGCGTCCACCGGGCCACGCCAGGCATCCTGGTTGTACGGGCTGATGTACGGGCTCAGCTCCTCCATGATCTTGCCGAACTTCGGCTTGTCGTGGATCCGTGCGTCGTCGGCGGTGTGCGCGACCGAGCGTTCCAGCAGGTGCACGTAGACGTCGTCGATCGAGTAGAGCCAGCGTGCGGTCACGCTCATCTCGACCGGCAACGTGCCGGCATCGGATTCGGTGAAGATCCGGGCGACGTTGTCCTCCGCGCCGGGCTTGATCCGCCCGACGATCACGGTCAGATGCCGGCCGGCCGGGTCCGGGCCGGTCCCTTCCGCCGGACCGGTCCCTTCCGCAGTCCAGCGGTAGAACTCCTTGGCAACCGAGTGTGACGGGTTCTGCCAGTTGCGCGGGTACGGGGTGACGTAGGGGCCGATCGCCTCGGCGATCTCCTTGAACGCGGGCAGGCCCCGGGTCTGGCCGGAGACCGCCGGGTCCTCGTTGCGTTCGACGATGTGGATGTAGAGGTCGTGGTGGGACAGCAGGATGCGCCCGATGACGCCGAAGTCCTGCGGCCGGGTGGCCTTGTCGTAGTGGCCGAAAGTCTTGGCGATCTTGTCCTCGCTGCCCGGCACCATGCGGCAGACGATCACGTTGCGGAAGACCATGACAACTCCTCGGAGAACGGTGGGATCAGCCGGGTCGGGTCGCCCGGTGACCGGTGGTGGATCAGCCGGCGGCGGTGAACCGGACCGGCAGCTCGAGCAGCCCGCGAAACGGGGAGGCCGCCGGGAGTCGGCGCAGTTCGGCGGCGGGTACGGCCAGCCGCAGGTCCGGCAGCCGGCGCAGCAGCCCGCCGATGCCGGTCCGGGCCTCGATGCGGGCCAGCGAAACCCCCAGGCAGTAGTGCACCCCGTGGCCGAAGCCCAGGTGGGGCCCACGTTCGCTGGTCACGTCGAGACGGTCGGGGTCGGTGAAGTGGTCCGGGTCTCGGTTGGCCGAGTTGAGCACCACCCCGACCGCCGCCCCGCGCGGGATGCGGACACCGTCGTACTCGACGTCCTCGGTGGCCACCCGAGGGCTGGCGATCGGCAGCGGGCCGTCGAAGCGCAGCAGCTCCTCGACGGCCCCCGGCAGCAGTTCGGGCCGGGCCCGCAGCAGCTCGTACTGTCCGGGGTTGGTCAACAGGGCCAGCATGGCGTTGCCGATGAAGTCGGCGGTGGTCTGGTGACCGGCGAACAGCAGCAGGAACGCGGTGGAGACCAGCTCCCGTTCGGTGAGCGCCCCGCCGTGGTCGCAGGCGTCGATCAGAGCGGTGAGCATGTCGTCGGCCGGCGTCGCGCGTTTGGCCCGGACCAGCCCGGTCAGGTAGTCGTGCAGCTGTGCCTGCACCTGCTGCACCGCCGCCCGCTCCTGGTCGGGCGGCCGGCTGGCCGACCCGGAGGTCCGGATCACCTGGGTCCAGCCAAGCACCTGTTCGTGGTCGGGTTTCGGCACGCCGAGCAGCTCGCAGATCACCACCATCGGCAGTGGTACGGCGAACTCGTGCATCAGGTCCGCCTCGCCGCTCGGCGCGAACCTGTCGAGCAGGTCGTCGACGACCTGGCCGATCCGGGGCCGCAGGGCCTCGATCCGCCGGGGCGCGAACGCCTGCGACACCAGCCGCCGCAGCCGACTGTGCTCCGGCGGATCCGAGTTGAGCATGTTCTTGTTCAGGCCCTCCGAGTTGGGCCCGAAGAACCGCAGGTAGTGGCCTTCCGGGCCGTACAGGTCCTTGGACAGCCGAGGGTCGGTCAACGCCGCCCGCGCGTCGTCGTAGCGGGTGATCAGATAGGAGTCGAACCGGGGTGAGGCGACCAACCGGACCGGGCACTGCGCACGCATCCGGGCGTAGGTGGGGTACGGATCGGCGGCGTAACCGTCGGTGTAGAAATCCGCCGCCGGGACGGCCTGCTCGGCGGGCCCGACCGGCTCGGCCGGTCGTGGGTCGGCGGTCATCGCGGCTCCTCTCGTTCGCTCCGCACGCTGTGCAGCACCTGGTAGGTGTGCCGCTGCGCGGATTCACGCAACTCCCGGATCACCCGCAGCAGCCGGTCGCGCTGCGCGCTGCGGCCGAACGCGTCGAGGCGTTCCCGGTCCGCCCAGTCGGTGATGATCAGGTAGCTGCGGGGATCGTCGGCGTCGCGGACCAGGTCCTGGCGCAGGCAGCCGTCGAGCGTGCGGATCTGATCGGCGATGGTCTGCCACTCGGTCTCGAATCGCTGCTCGCACCCGGGGCGGGTCCGCATCGACAGCACGGCGCGGACCGGCCCCGCCCGGTCCGTCGGGCTTGTCTGGCCCGTCTGGTTCGGGGTAGCGGCGGTCACCGGACACCGCCGTTGAACACCAGGTGCAGGTGGTGGCGTAGTGTATCGACGTCGATCGGCTGGCTGCGGAAGCCGACGTACCCGTCCGGCCGGATCAGGTAAGCGGCGGCACCGGCGGTGCCGTACCCGGCCCGGAACCCGCCGGCGGCGTCGTGGAGCACCGGTGGATGGTCCGCTGGCAGGGCTGGCGTGTCCGGGCTGAGCAGCAGGTAGACCTCGACTTCGCCGTACGTGCGATCCGGCAGGTCGGCGCTGAGCTTGTCGATGGCGGCCAGAGTGGCCTCGTCCGCCGTCCGGTCGGCGTAGAGCAGCAGGGTGTGCCGGGTCCCCCGGGTCAGCTCGTGCAGCCGCAGCGGGTGTCCGACACCGCGTCGACGCAGGCCGGACACGTCGGGAGCGCGCTCGCCCGGGGCCGGGCCGGTCCGCAGCGCGTCCACTGTGGCCAACGACTCGCCGACCAGTGGACTGTCGGCGTAGCTGACCAGCATCGACATCTCCTGCAGGAACTGCCGTTCGAGATCCTCGCGTTCCAACTCGTCGGTGAAGGCCAGCCGCACCGCCCGCCCGACGACCTCTTCCCCCTGTGGCCGGCGCTCGATCTGGTAGCTGTCCAGCAGGCCGGGCGCGGCGACACCACGGACCGCCAATGCCAGCTTCCAGGCCAGGTTCCAGGCGTCCTGGATGCCGGTGTTCATGCCCTGACCGCCGGCCGGCGGATGCAGGTGTGCGGCGTCGCCGGCGACGAAGATCCGTCCGTCGCGGTAGCGGTCGACAATGCCGTGACTGATCCGGAAGATCGACGACCAACGTAGGTTGGACGCGGTCGTCCCGGCCGGGGCGAGCTGGTCCAGCACCACCTGCACGTCGGCGAGGGTCGGTTCGCCGAGTTCGGCGCTGAACCCGGGCGGGGCGTTCTCGCCGCGGGTGGCGGCGAAGTAGCGCGGTGGCGCCATGGTCGCGATCCGGTAGCGGGATTCACCCCGCAGCGGTACGCAGACGAGCATGTTGTCCAGCTGGCCGTCGGTTTCGTGGATGAACCGAAGCAGGTGGCCGGCGGGCATGTCCCAGTCGACATCGACGTCGCCGAGCATGAACAGTTGCGGGAATCGGCCCAGCCCGCCGGTGAAGGTGAGGCCGAGTAGTTGGCGTACCCGGCTGTGCGCGCCGTCGGCGCCGACGAGGAACTTGGCGCGGACCGTCTCGGTGCCGCCGTCGGCGTGGGCGAGGTTGGCGGTGACCCCGTCGTCGTCGCTGGTGAAGTCGACCAGTTCGGTGCCGCGCCGGGGCCGTACGCCGAGCGTGGCGAGCCGGTCGGTGAGGATCCGTTCGGTCTCGTACTGCGGCAGCCCGAGGTGCGCGTACGGCAGCCCTGGCAGTTCCCAGCTGCCCCGGTGTACCTGGTGCCCGTTGACGAAGACCGCCTGACCGACCAGCCAGCTGCCGGCGTTCATGGCCTCTCGGTCGACGCCCTGGTCCGCCCAGATCTCCATGGTGCGGCAGTGCACCCCGATCGCCTTGTCGGCCTGGTCCGGCGGGCTGGTCAGTTTGTCGATCACCTGGCAGTCGACGCCCCGCCGGGCCAGTTCGATCGCCGTGGTCAGCCCGGTCGGTCCGGCGCCGACCACCAACACGTCCGTGGTGGTGTGCCGGGCGGTGGGTCGGGTCGCGACCGGCTGGACGGGCCGCTGGTCCGGGTCGAATGCGCGGAACACGCGTGGCCGGATGCCGACCAGGAACTCGGCGATCGGTCCCGCTTCGGCCCGCTCGTGGTCGGGGTCGTCGATCCAGCGGCGGAACAGCTCCGCACCGCGCCACTGCGCGAAGATGTGGTGCACCGATGATCCGGGTTCGCGTAGCAGTTCCTCCCCCAGGTAGCCGGGTACCGCGGCCATCCGGGCGACGACCTCGGCGTGGCCGCGCTGGAAGTCGGCGACCCGGTCGGCCGGTACGTCGACCGTCACGTCCACGTACATCAGCGAGTCCGGGTCCGGCCGACCGCCCATCACCCGGTAGCTGTCAGGGGTCACCGGCTCGCAGGCGGCTTCGACCACACCGGCGAGGTACGCGGCGACCGGCCCGTTCTCGTAGTGACGCCGGGCCGCCTCGTCGGTCCACTCGGCGACCATCACGTAGGTCGACGGATCGTCTGCGGCGGCGAGCAACTGCCACAAACGGTTGCCGGCGCTACCGCCGACCCGGTCGGCAGCGGCTCGCCACGCGGCTTCGACCGTCTTCGCGGATCCGCGACGGGCGCGGATCCGCAGCATCGTCCTGATCATGTGGGCTCCCTGACGGCTCACGCGACACTGGTTGGCGGGCCGGGTGACGACCGGGTGTCGCGGAGGTCGTGCGGCCGGTCCGTGCTGCGGTCGACGATCTCTGACGAGCCGTCACGCGGTCGTTACCGGTGGCGGGCGAGCCGGGTCCGGCCGGTGACGCCACGGCGACGCCCCTCCGGTCAACCGACTGAATGCGTTTCACCCTCATTTTGCGTTCCGATTTCACCGACTTTCGGAAAATCGCCCCTCCAGCGGAGACAAAACACCACAGAAATCAGCCCTCCGTAGCCGACTTCACGCTGTCTTCCGTGCTACAAACTCATCTGGCACCAGGCAGTTCAGTGAAATGCGAAAGGGGCAACCTCGTTGAGGATCATTCGATTTTCCACAGGCGGCAGAGGCGGGGCCCACCGCGCCGTCGAACCGCGCTCGGTCGGCAACCGGAAACGGAGGATCGTCCTCGGTTCGGTGGTCGCTGCGGCCCTGCTGGGCGGTGCCACGATCGCACCGCAGGCGTACGCGACGACGACCTTCGACGGGCCGGGTATCCGCACCGACGTGGTGGACGCGATCACCGGCGAGCCGGTGGCCGACATCTGTGTATTCGCCGTTCCGGTATTCACGTTCAGCTTTTCCGACGTCTGTCCGACCCGCAGCGACTCGCAGGGCCGGGTGAATGTCCCGGTTCCCGGGCCGGGTTCCTACAATCTGTTCGCACTGCCCGACTCGGGTAGCCGGTACGGTGCCCAGTGGATCAGCCAGGACGGTGGCACCGGCACCCAGAAGAATGCCCGGTGGTTCACCTTCTCCACCGACGAGGTGCGGCCCGGACCGACGATCCGCCTGGACCCGCGCTCGATGATCACCGGCACCGTGCAGGGCGCCGACGACGAGACCCTGACGAACGGTACGGTCGGCCTCGTCGCGCCGGTCGCCGACGGTTCGCGGGATCCGCGCTACTCACCGGTCGACGACAAGGGCTCGTTCGTCATCGACTGGCTGGGACCGTACGAGTGGCCGCTGCTGTTCAAGGCGGACGGCTACCCGTACCAGTGGAGCGGGCACGTCGGCAACCGGCTGCGCGCCGACCTGGTAGCGGCGGACGTCAACGCCCCGCCGTACGCGTACCAGTTGGAGGCCGGGACCTCGATCAGCATCGAAATCGCTGACCCGCCGCAGGGCCCGGGTCGGTTGGATCTGCTCAACGTCAGCACGAAGGACCCGGTGGGGATCGTCGAGCTGGCCGACGGGGCGACCGGCGCGTCGCTCATGGTACTGCCGCGACAGCAGGTGAAGATCCACTGTGTCTGCAGCGGTGAGCACCGCTGGCACGGTGGCACCGACTTCAGCAGTGCCACCGGCGAACCGATTCGTACCAACGGTCCGCAGAGCATCACCTTCGTCCAACCCGCCTGATCCGCCACCAGTTGTCCGGCTGCGGCCCGATGCTCCATCGCGGAGCATCGGGTCGCTGTCCGTCGAATCAGCAGGTCACGGTTACCGTGGAGAGTCATTTGACTACGTGAAGTACACTTAGCTGTCTACGATCTTCCAACCACGGGGAGGGCGTACGACATGCGGCGGTGGGTAAGGCTGGTTCTGACGGTCGCGGTTCTGACGACAGCGGCGGGATGCGCGCCCGCTGTCCGGTCCGACATCGGCGATGGCGACCTGACCAACGACTGGGCGGGGATCGCCACACCGAAAGTGTTCGTACCACGGGCCGGCGAGTGTCATCCGGTCGCCGCCGGCACCGTCGGCCAGGGCACCGAGTACACACCCGTCGACTGCGGACAGTCTCACGAAGTGGAGACGGTCTTCGTCGGGATCTTCACCGGGGTGTACGGCGTACCAGACCACTCCCCCGCCCCCGGCTCGTCCAGCCGGCGGGCCGCCCGCACCGACTGCGACCAGCGGGTCCACGAGTTCCTCGGCGACGACTGGCAGGCCGGCCGGCTCCGGCTCGAAGTCATCGTCCCGTCCACGACGGCCTGGAACGGCGGCGCTCGCTGGTACCGGTGCGACATCGGCGAGGTGGTCAGCATGCAGGACCGCACCTTCGTCGCCCGCACCGGCAGCCTCGCCGGCGCCCTCGACCAGCCGAGCCCGCTGCGCTGGGGCTGCTTCAACCCGAGCGCCAACGCCGCCGGCGACGTCGGAATCCTCGCACCGGTGGCCTGCACCGAACCACACCAGAGCGAATTCGCCGGCCTGTACCTCGAAGCCGACCTGCCCTACGAGGAGTTCGCCGCCAACGCCGACCAGGTACACGAACGGTGCCGCCGGGTCGTCGCCGACTATGCCGGCCTACCCGTCGACGACGACCTGCGACACCGCTTCGGCACCATCTACGACTACCCGTTCAAGGACGAGTGGGACGACGGCAACCTCGCCGTACGCTGTCTGCTCTGGCGCGACGAACCACCGCTGACCCGATCGGTACGCGACGGCGGCACCGCCGCCCTGCCGGTCCGTCAGGGCTGACCGACCCGACGCAGCAACGCCACGAACATCGCGTCGGTGCCGTGTCGGTGCGGCCACAGCTGCACCGACGGCCCGGCGCCGAGCCCCGGCATACCCGCCGGCAGCAACGGCCGGGCGTCAACGAAATCCACCGGTACGCCGGACCGACGGGCCGCCTCGGTCACCGACACGTGCGTCTCCACCCGGTGTGGTGAGCACGTCACGTAGGCAACCACGCCACCCGGCCGGACCGCCCGCAGCCCGGCGGCGAGCAGCTCCCGCTGCAACCGGGTCAACGGCGGCAGGTCCGACGGCTGGCGCCGCCAACGCGACTCGGGTCGGCGGCGCAGCGAACCAAGTCCGGTGCACGGCGCGTCCACCAGCACCCGGTCGAACGACGACTCGGGCAGCTCCGTCCCGGCACCCACCTGACGCCCATCGGCGACGTGCACCGCCACCGGCAGCCCGCGTACCGCCTGCTCCACCAGCCGGGCCCGGTGCTCGGCGACCTCCACCGCGGTCACCTCGGCTCCGCGACCGGCGGCCAGCGCGCCGAGCAGCGCCGCCTTGCCACCCGGACCGGCGCACAGGTCCAGCCACCGCCGGTCCGAACCGGACACCTCGGCGGCGGCCAACGCCGCCGCCACCAGCTGCGAGCCTTCGTCCTGCACGTGCGCCCGGCCCTGACGGACCGCCGGCACCTCACCCGGCGCCCCGCCGGGCAGATAGACGGCGTACGGCGAGAACGCGCCCGGCGCCCCGCCGGTGGAATCCGCCAGCTCGACCGCGTCAACCCGGCCCGGTCGGGCGCACAGGTGCACCGGTGGCGGCTCGTTGTCCTCGATCAGCAGCCGGGTCGTCTCGGCCATGCCGTCACCCGGGTCCTCGCCGAGCGCCTCCGCGAACGCCCGGACGATCCACGGCGGATGGTGGTAGGTCACCGCCAGGTGACCTACCGGGTCGGCCTGCTCGTCCGGTGCCAGCTCCGCGAGCCAGTCGTCCAGGTCCCGGCTGGCGATCTCCCGCAGTACGGCGTTGGCGAACCCGACCGCCCCCGGCGCCACGTCGTGCACCAGATCCACCGTGGCCGACACCGCGGCGTGCGCCGGAACCCGGGTACGCAGCAGCTGGTACGCGCCCAGCCGCAGCGCGTCACGGGCCGGTGGGTCGATCCGGTCCACCTCCCGCCCGGCCGCCCGGGCGATGATCAGATCGAGCGTGCCGACCAGCCGCAGCGTGCCGTAGACCAACTCGGTGGCGAAAGCGGCGTCACGCCCCCGCAGCTCCCGGTCCCGCAGGATCGTCGGCAACACCAGATTGGCGTAGGCGTCATCGCGGTACACCGCCGCGACGGCATCGTACGCCGCGTCCCGCGCCGGGTCGGCCCGCCGGCGGCGGCCACGCTGCCCACGCTCGCCCCGGCCGTTCGCGGCTGGGGGGCTCACTCGCTGCGCTCGCTCACTCCTCGCGCTCACCCGAAGAACTCGCCGGTGGTGATGCGGGCACCGCGCGCCCAGTCCGCCGCCGACATGGCCTTCTTGCCGGCGGCCCGGACCTCGCCGAGCGCGACCGGCACGGTGGCCGTGCCGACCAGCAGGCGGTCACGTTCGGCCAGCGCCTCCCCCGGCTTCAGCTCCGGGCCGTCCGGCACCGGCCGGACCGGCCCAAGTTTGACCCGCTCGTCGCGGAACGTGGTCCAGGCGCCCGGCGCAGGGGTGCCGGCCCGCACCCGCCGGTCCACCGCGAACGCCGGATCGGTCCACCGCACCCGGACGTCGTCGACGGTCAGCTTCGGGGCCAGTGACACCCCGTCACCCGGCTGCGGCACCGCCCGGGCGGTGCCGGCGGCGATCCCGTCGAGCACCGCGACCAGCAGCTGCGAGCCGCTGGACGCCAGCCGCTGCAGCAGGTCGCCGGCGGTGTCCGTGTGGCCGACCTGGTCGGTCACCGTGCCGAACACCGGGCCGGTGTCCAGACCCTCCTCCAGCTGGAACACGCTCGCGCCGGTCACCTCGTCGCCGTGCAGCACCGCATGCTGCACCGGAGCCGCCCCGCGCCAGGCCGGCAGCAGGGAGAAGTGCAGGTTGATCCAGCCGTGGGTGGGGATGGCCAGCGCGGTCGGCGGGACCAGGGCACCGTAGGCGACGACTGGTACACAGTCCGGGGCCAGCTCGGTCAGCCTGCTGAGGAACTCCGGCTCCCGTGGGCGCTGCGGGGTCAGCACCTCGATCCCCCGCTCGTCGGCCCAGGCGCCGGCCGCGGAGCGGACCAGCCGGCGGCCGCGCCCGGCAGGAGCGTCCGGCCGGGTGACCACCGCGACGAGGTCGTGGCCGCTGGCGGCGATCGCGTCCAACGCGGGGACGGCGACCGCCGGAGTACCGGCGAAGACGAGTCGCATCGCCGTCACCCGCCCAGACCGAACGGGCTGGTCGCCGCACCCGGCCGGAACAGGCCACCGGGCGAGCGGTGCGGGCTGACCTTCACCGTCGGCGGCGCGGCGGCGTCGTACCAGTCGGCTTCGCGGATGGCCTTCATCGCCTCCTTGCGGGTGGCGGCGTCGAGCCGGTCCAGGAACAGCACCCCGTCGAGGTGGTCCGTCTCGTGCTGGACGCAGCGGGCCAGCAGACCGCTGCCGACGATCTGCATCGGGTCACCGTACTCGTTGAAGCCCTTCGCGACGACGTTCTGTCGACGTTTGGTGTCGAAGTAGAGCCCCGGGATGGACAGGCAGCCCTCCGGGCCGTCCTGTTCCTCCTCGTCGGGGAAGTCCAGCACCGGGTTGACCAGGTGGCCCAGCAGGTCGTCGACGTGGAACGTGAATACCCGCAGCCCGACTCCGAGCTGCGGCGCGGCGAGGCCGGCACCGTTCTGATCGGTCATGCTGTCGGTCAGATCGGCGACGAGCCCGCGCAGCTCGGCGTCGAAGTCGACCACGGGCTCGGCCGCAGTGCGCAGCACCGGGTCGCCGAAGAGTCGGATGGGCTGGACGGTCACGCGGTCAGGCTCCTTGTCGTGGGCAAACGGTGCCTCCAGTCTACGGGCGTACGCCGGACGCCGTGACGGACGCGGTGGTCCTCGGGCGACCGTGACCGTGAAGCCGGGAAGACGGTATTGACGACGTGGTGATCCGGCCGTAATACTCCATCCCTGTTAACGTTCACATCGATGATGTCGGTTGGGCCGGAGTCAGGGCCGTGGCCGGGCGATCAGGAGGCAGCCCATGTTCCGACGATCCGCACGACCCGGGCTGGCCGGCAGCGCACTGCTGGTCGGATCGCTCGTCGCCGCCGGGGTCGCGGCCGCCGGGCCGAGCCTGGCCGACCCGCCGCGACCGGAGCCGGAGTACGTGATCACCGTCGACCCCGCCAGCGCCGGCGTGCCGATCAGCGACACCATGTACGGCGTCTTCTTCGAGGACATCAACTACGCCGCCGACGGCGGCCTCTACGCCGAACTGGTCCGCAACCGGTCCTTCGAGTTCCTGCCGGTGGACAACCAGTCCTTCACCGGGCTGACCGCCTGGACCCCGGGCGCCGAGGCCGGCGGGTCCGGCACCGCGACCCCGGTCGACGACGACAGCCGGCTCAACGACCGTAACCGCACCTACCTGCGGCTCGACCTGGACAACAGCGACGGCGGACGCTACGGGGTGACCAACTCCGGCTACAACAGCGGGATCGCGATCGAGGCCGGTAAACGCTACGACTTCTCGGTCTGGGCCCGTACCGACGCCGCCGGCAACCAGCTGACCGTCCGGTTGGTCGACGTCGACGGCCGCCGGCTCGCCGAACCGCAACGGTTGCGCGTCCAGGGCGACGACTGGACCAGGTACACCGCCACGTTCACCGCCCACCGGAGCTCCGACGTCGGCCGGCTGGTGGTGCTCGCCGGCGGGACCGGCACCGTACGACTGGACATGGTGTCGCTGTTCCCCCAGGAGACCTTCCGGGGCCGGGCCAACGGCCTGCGCAAGGACCTGGCCCAGAAGATCGAGGCGTTGCGGCCGGGCTTCGTCCGCTTCCCCGGCGGCTGTCTGGTCAACACCGGCAGCATGTACGGCTACGACGCCGGGTCCGGCTGGGAACGCGCCCGCTCCTACCAGTGGAAGGACACCGTCGGCCCGGTGGAGACCCGGGCCACCAACGCCAACTTCTGGGGCTACAACCAGTCCTACGGGCTGGGCTACTTCGAGTACTTCCAGTTCGCCGAGGACATCGGCGCGATGCCGCTGCCGGTGGTACCGGCCCTGGTCACCGGCTGCGGTCAGAACCACGCCACCGATGACGAGGAACTGCTGGCCCGGCACATCTCCGACACCCTGGACCTGATCGAGTTCGCCAACGGCCCGGACACCTCCACCTGGGGCGGGCTGCGCGCCGAGATGGGCCATCCCGAACCGTTCGGCCTCACCCACATCGGTGTCGGCAACGAGGAGAACCTGCCCGACGAGTTCTTCGCCAACTTCCGGCGCTTCCGGGCCGCGATCGAGGCACAGCACCCGGAGATCACGGTGGTCAGCAACTCCGGACCGGACGACCAGGGCGCCACCTTCGACCGGCTGTGGCAGCTCAACCGGGCTGACGGGGTGGAGCTGGTCGACGAGCACTACTACAACAGCCCGGCCTGGTTCCTGCAGAACAACGACCGCTACGACAGCTACGACCGCGCCGGACCGAAGGTGTTCCTCGGCGAGTACGCCTCTCAGGACAACAAGCTGTTCAACTCGCTCGCCGAGGCGGCCTACATGACCGGGCTGGAGCGCAACGCCGACATCGTCGAGATGGCCTCGTACGCCCCGCTGCTGGCCAACATCGACCACGTCCAGTGGCGGCCGGACCTGATCTGGTTCGACAACGACGAGTCCTGGGGCACCACCAGTTACCAGGTACAGAAGCTGTTCATGACCAACGTCGGTGACCGGACGGTGCCCAGCGAGGCCACCGGGCCGGCCCTCGGCACCCAGCCGATCACCGGACGGATCGGCCTGTCCACCTGGGCCACCTCGGCGACGTACGACGATGTGACGGTCACCGCCCCGGACGGCACCATGCTGTTCAGCGACGACTTCTCCGCCGGGGCGGGCCAGTGGACGCCGGTCGCCAACCGGGGCAGCTGGGCGGTGGTCGACGGCGCGTACACGCAGAGCGACACCGCCGCGCTGGACACCATGGTCGCCGCCGCCGAGATCACCGCCACCGACTACGACCTGTCGCTGACGGCCACGAAGAACGCCGGCGCGGAGGGCTTCCTGATCGGGTTCGGGGTCAAGGACGCCGGCAACTTCTACTGGTGGAACCTCGGCGGTTGGAACAACACCCAGGGGGCGGTGGAGAAGGCCACCAACGGGGCCAAGCAGACGCTGATCGCCAGACCGAACCAGATCACCACCGGCACCACGTACGACATCACCGTCAAGGTGCGTGGCGATCACGTCACCCTGCTGCTGGACGGCGAGGTGTGGGGCGAGTTCGTCGACGACCAGGTCACCCGCCCGTTCGCCCAGGTCGTCACCCGCGACGACGCCACCGGCGACCTGCTGGTCAAGGTGGTCAACGCGCAGGAAAAGGCGGCCGTGACCCGGATCGACCTTGGCGACCTGCCGGTCCGTTCGCATGCCCGGATGACCGTGATCAGCGGCGACCCCGGCCAGCAGAACACCCGGTCGGCCGAGCCGATCCAGCCGGTCACCACCCAGCTCACCGGCGTGGCGTCCAGTTTCACGCACACCTTCGAGCCGTACTCCGTGACCTTCATCCGCATCCGCACCAAATGACTGAGGTGGCCCCCATGACGTACGAGGTGAACCGGCGCGCCCTGCTGCACGGCGGCCTGGGCTTCGCCGCTGCCGGCCTGACCGGTCTGGCCGGTGGGCTGACCGCCGGCGCCGGACGGCCGGACCCGGCCGCCGCCGCACCGACCGCCGGCAACACCCCCGGCCCGGTCGGCGCGCCCACCGACGCGCAGGTCTACCGCGTACCGACGATCGACCCGATCGTCGAACAGCGGGCCGACCCGTTCGTCACCTACCCGGTCGCCGGCATGTACTACTTCACCGGCTCGGTGCCCGAGTACGACCGGATCGTCATCCGCGGCGCGTCCACCATCGCCGGGCTGGCCACGGCGACCGAGACGGTGATCTGGCGGCGGCCGGCCAGCGGCCGGATGGGCGGCCACATCTGGGCGCCGGAGCTGCACCGCATCGACGGCAAGTGGTACGTCTACTTCGCCGCCGGCGACTCCGACAACGTGTTCCGGATCCGGATGTACGTGCTCGAGTCCCCACTGGACGACCCCCGGGACCCGGCCGGCTGGCAACTGCGCGGTCAGATCGTCACCGAGTGGGACAGCTTCGCCCTGGATGCCACGACGTTCCACCATCACGGCCGGCGGTACCTGGTCTGGGCCCAGGGCGAGCCGGAGATCGCGGTCAACTCCAGCCTGTACATCGCCGAGCTGGCCGACCCGTGGACCCTGAAGACCAAGCCGGTGCGCATCGCCACCCCGACCCGCCCATGGGAGGTGCAGGGCTACGCGGTCAACGAGGGCGCGGCGGTGATCGTCCGCAACGGACGGGTGTTCATGACCTTCTCGGCCAGCGCCACCGACTCCCGTTACTGTATGGGCCTGCTCACCGCCGACGCCAGCGCCGACCTGCTCGACCACCGCTCCTGGACGAAGACCCCCGAGCCGGTCTTCGTCACCAACGAACAGACCAGCCGGTACGGCCCCGGACACAACTCGTTCACCGTCGCCGAGGACGGCAAGACCACCGTGCTGGTCTACCACGCCCGTGACTACCGGGACATCACCGGCGACCCGCTGTACGACCCGAACCGGCACGCCCGGGTGCAGAAGCTCTACTGGGACGCCGACGGCAACCCGCTGTTCGGCGTACCGGTCGGTGAGGGCGGCCCGATCGTGCGGCTCTCCCCCGCCGACACCACCCGCAGCGCCTTCGTCCGCCACGTCGGCGCGACCGTGCTGGTCGACACCCACTCCCAGCGGCTGGCCGACACCCAGTTCCGCATCGGTGCCGGCCTGGCCGGGGCGGACACCGTGTCGATCCAGTCGGTCGACCTGCCCGGACATTACCTGCGGGCGGTCGACGGCACGGTACGCCTCGACCCGGTCGCCGACGACGCCGAGTTCGCCGCCCAGGCGAGCTTCCACCGGATCGACCGGGTGAACGGACGCGTCTCGCTACGCCTCGCCGGGGTCCCGTCGGCCTTCGTACGCCACGAGGACGGGCAACTGACCATCGGTCCCGCCGCCGGCGCACAGTCGGCCTTCCGGCTCAGCTGAGCCACCGGGTCCGGCGGGGACCGCTGTGCCGACCCTCGCCAGTATTGCGGTCACTCGTCCGTCACCACCACCGACGCGCCGCTATCCTCGACACGGATCGACAACGGCCTGTCGAGCAGGACGACCGCAGTGCTCGGGGAGATGGTGTGGGCGTACCGGCGTCGGCAGGGCATCTCGCAGCAGGAACTGGCGGGCGGCGTATCCGACGCCGGCGCCCTCTATTAGAGATCTTCGAGATAGACGATGGCCCCAAATGCTAAATTGGCGCGTTGGGAGTGCTGCGGATGTCGGTATAAGACGATTCGTCGACGATTGCAGGTCAGCATCGTTCCGCACCCTCAGGCCAGATGATGTCGACGGGAAGCCCTCTGGAGGTGGCATCGTGAACCACCGCCGCCGTTCCGCCATTGTCTACGACTGAGGCGCCGTCCCAAATCGCGATGAGGCGATCTGACGAGCCGATCAAAGCGTCGTTTGCCGCCTGGTAGGCGTGCCGACTGGAGGTCTCGTATGGCATGACCCGCACGCTTGACGCACGACGAATGAGGGCGTCAAAGCAGTCCGCATGATCTGGCTTAACCTTCCTTTCGCGATAATCGGCGGCGGGGAGGATCACCTCCAACTTACCACCAAGATCGAGGAGCACTTCAGCAAAGATACTGTCCGCACCCCGAGCTATACAACTCAAGCCGACGAGTTCTGCTGACACATGAGGGACAAGGGCTTCACGCAGGGCCTCCCGTACCAGCTCGACAGTTCTTGGAGACAGGTTCATGTGGCCGGTCACACCGATCTTTGGCAAAGTGATACCATCCTCGCGGTCTCATGTCGACGGTCACAACGTCGTGTGGCTAGCCAAGGTGCTTCTGATTCTGTCGCGCAGTTGATCGACCGCCGGCACCGAGATAAATTCCTCGGTGCGCCCATACAATTCTGTCAGCTTGACTCTGACTCGGTCAGAATGCGTCGTTTCAACGATGTCTGTAGCAGCGTTACTCAGCCTTACGGCCTCATCGACCTCGCCTTGGATCAGTCGGGTTTCAGCTAGACCGAGATGATCGAGTGCTGCGCTACGAAGACTGTGCGGCCTGCGCAACTGGACCGCTTGTCCGATATAGATCGCTGCCTCATCGGCGATCTCTCGTCTTTGGTGAGCAACCTCCAAGAGTCGACCCCCGGTTACCCCGGCAAGTTCAGCCTCGTCAAAGTAAGATATCCAGTATGGGTCTTCGTCTCTATTCGCATCGCGGAGGTAGTCCTCAGCGCGGCTGGTTGCGCGGCGAAACGCGGCAATCCTTCCTTGTTCGGCGTACGCCCATGCCTCGCGCGTGTGTAGCATTGCGAGAACCCTCGGCGTCGCATGCCCGTCGACACCATCCTGCGCGAGGCGGATCAGTTCGAGACCTTCGGTAACGCGCCCTAGATAGAATTGTTGGCGAGCCATCCCTGCCAGGATGTTGGCACCGAATGCCCGGTCACCGGCCTCTTTAGCCGCCCGAAGGGCAATGACGTAATACCTCTGGGCCATAGCGCCTTGTCCGGAGTCCCATGACATTGTAGCGGCAGTTTCGGCCAGCTGCGCCATGGCACCAAACAGCCGTCGGGTCAAGTGCGCCGAGTGCGAGAAGTCGCGCAACTCTTCCGCGACTTCGCTGAGCTGACCGACGACCGCCTTCCTTCGGAGCCCTCCGCCGAACCGGTCGTCCCAGTTCCGGAAGAGTTGGGCAGCATGCTCGACCTGTTCAACTTCCTGACTGCCGATACCTTGTGGTCGCCGCAGGGTCACTTGTGGCTCTGCATTGGACAGCCAGCGCTCCAGTCGTTCGAGGATGACGCCGCCGAAGACCACACCGGCAATGGTGCGGGTGACCTCTCGCCGGTCCAAGGAAAGATCCTCTCGGGTGAAACGGGTGACTAGCTCGATCGTCTCTGACGGTACCCATGCTGACGATCCATCAACCTCCTCGGCAGTGCGCCCGCCCGGCGTGTCCACTGCGATGGACGACGCGGCTCCGGTGAGGCCCAGCGCGTCCGTGGCGGCGCTGTCCCGCTGAACGGGGAAGGTTGCTGAGTCCGGCATGGCGAACCACAGCCGGTCAGCGGGTATGCGTAACACCCGAGCCCACTGAATGAGTCGGTCGAGATGCATCAGCGGCTGGCCGTTCTCGATCCGGCTCAGTTGGGTCTGGGTGATCCCAGCCCAGGCGGCTACCTGATCTTGTGGGAAGTCCTGGCGGCCGTGGTGGGGGTGGGTGCGCCACGCTCGGATCACCCGGCCCATGTGTCGGCTAGCCAGCGCCTCTCGCAGTACCACCTCGTCCCAGAAGTCGGCCGGCACCTCGGGTGCGGCGAGGAGCCGGTCGCGGTTGGCGGCAGTACAGCCGGAACAGCGCGTCCCGGAGTTGTCTCGGGCAAGACGCGTGCCGCAGCGGCAGTAGCGCGCCTTGTGTGTCGCGGTCATCGTGATGTCCTTGTGGGCAAGCGGAAACAACACTACGAGGTACGTCACCAGGGTCCACTACGAGGGCCGGGTAGAGATATGCATCGGGCGCATATCGATACCCGCTTCCCGCCATACCCCTTGGTCGTCACGTTCGGGATTGTGTTCCTAACCATAGGCGACCAACGACCCGCTGGTGAACCGCCTACAGTGCCGGACGGCGCTGGAGCGTAGTTCGGTGGTGGGCCAATCCTGCGAGGGAACACGGTGACCAGGGCAACCAGAGACGAACAAGCGTTTGGCAGCTCCCCGGTGGTACGTGACGACGTCTCCGTGCTGTCGGGTGATGCGGCGGGCGTGCTGGCATCGGGTCGGGGGCACTTGCATCCCGATGCCAGCACGCCCGCCTTCGTCCCCCCTGCCGCGTCCGTCAGGGTCGGTGCTGGCGAGCTGGGCACTCCCCGAAACGGGGAGAGTGTTCGTCGGCCGAACGAGTTGTTGCGGCGGGCGCGGTTGCGCCTGATCTCACCATCGGGCTCTGGACGGCCGATGTCGCGGCAGGAGTTGGCCGACGCGGTGAACAAGGTGCTGCATCCCATGGGTCCTCGCGCGGGGACGGTGAGCGCGCGGTGGGTCGGTGGATTGGAGCAGGGTCGGGCGCGGTGGCCTCGGGCGCATGCACGGCAGGCGTTGCGTCAGGTGTTAGGCGCGGCGACAGATGCGCAGTTGGGCCTGTTCGTCAACCGCCGTATGGATGTCTGCGTTGATGGGCCGGACGTAGACCCGTGGCGGGCCGCGAGTCTTCCAGAGTGGCCGTTGCCCGTCGGGTCGGGTGACGGGGTTCGGGTGGTGGTGCCAGCAGGGGCCACGATCACCGTCCGGGCTTCTGCTGGTCCCCACCGGGTCTGTGAGGTAGCGATCGAGGCGGCTGGGGCGGTCACGTCGTTGGTACACGGCCAGGAGCCGGGCAGCCTCGACCGGCTGCCGCTTGGCAGGCCGCTGGCGCTGGTTGTGGGGCACAGGTGACTGCCCGCCCCGGCCATTCGCGCGCAAGGGCAACCTGACGTGGCCTGAGACAGGGGCACGGAAACACGCTCGCCGTGACGCCGGAATCGAGAGCAGACAATCTTGAGCCCATTTGTTTATGAATCGCAGGTAGCTATGCAGGACGCGCCAGCTACAGCGGTAACGGCCGGGCAGAAAGAGTCGGTTAACGCACTGATCGACTCGGCAGCATCAAGCGATGCCCGCCGACACGTCGCCGCCCGGGGACGCCGCGCCTGCACTTGCTTACGCGGGCGCAGCAGGCCCTTTCGGTATCGATCGACTAAAGGTATAGAGGAAAGGAATGCGCACCCCATCCCTAGAGAAATCATGACAGGGGTGGCCGGCCGGAATTTGTCAGCGACAAGAAGGGGAAAGGATGTCGACGTATAACGGCGGCGGCCAGATCGATCGCGCACAGAAAGAGTTGGAGCGGCATGCGATATCCAGCGCGGACGGTTTCTGCCTCGCCTGCAATGTGCCAGGCCCGTGCGCCGACCACGAACGGGCAGCCGCTGTCTTCGCGTTCGCGTTGCGGTTGCCCCGTCGGATTCCGGGAGCGACGCGGCCAGAGTTGATCGGTGCACGGCTGGTGAGTGCGCCGGGCCTGCTCGCGCGGGCAGGCTGAGATTTTCCACCGTGGATTCTGATTCAGCGGGCCCGATCTGAGTGAGGGTCGGTCACGTGGCGCACGTCGGGCGCCCCGTGAGCATACATTTTGGAGAGCACCGGCCTTCGCATTCCGGCGTGATTCACATCGATGATCCTACCGCGTACTGTGAGTCGACTACTTGGAGGGCTATCAGATTGGCAGGATCGCGAGACGGAGCACAGGACGATTTTTGTTCGCCCTCTGGGATTCGACAGACAACGAAGGCGTTAACCGCATCCGACCGCACGCCCGCCCACTCGAAGGCGGGGCACATCGCGCTTATGCGGGCCGAGATGCCTTGCGGAACAAAAAGTCTATGCAGACCGACCGCGAAGGCGACTGAATATATAGATACATCCGAATCAACTAGCCTTGGGGAAAAGGTGGCGAAAGAACTGCATAAGCCCTGGTGTGACCCGCGCGAGTGTACGGCAGGATTCACAGATTTCCATCCAGACTCCTCGCCCCCTGCACACGCTAGCCGGTGGTTCGAGTGCAATCCGTCGAGTGAGCGGCAGGCAGTCGAGGTGGAAATGCAATTGGTGGAGTATGTCGACGATCCCAATCCGAGGACGTTCATTCGCATCGCCCGCAGCGACTTCGAGGACCGGCAGGTATTCCACCTCACTGTCGACCAGAGCCGCGCTGTCTACCAGACGTTGACCGAGATCCTCGGCCGCGCGACGACGGAGCGGAGGTGATGCTGCCAGCGTCGGTCCCGTAAGTGAGTGTTTGCGATAGGTGTGTCGGACGGCGTGTCCGTTGGTGGGGATGGGGTTGGGTC
>NZ_JBHMIN010000075.1:0-22785 GCF_048060215.1 Micromonospora sp. LOL_021
GCGGCTGCGTCTACGTCGCACCACCCTGCCAACGCGTCCTACCTGGTCACAGCCCTAATGGCGGCTGCCGTACTAGCGATTCGGTCGTGAGCCGTGGGGTGGCGTGTGGGGTGGACGCCGATCCGCCTCGGCGGCGGATCGGCTTTCCCTGTCCTGCTCCGCAGGGGTTCCGTTTCCTCCCCGGCCGCAACGCCGACGTATCCACGGAAGGACTCTGATGACGAGTCACACCTCAACCGGCCAGCCGACCGGCACCGGCAAGGCCGGTACCGGGGTGCTGCTGCTGGCCGTCCTGGTCGCATTCTGCGCCCAGCAGGTGCTGCTGCCGGCACTGGCGCCGTTCGCCCGTGAGACCGGGCTCACCGAGACACAACTCGGCCTGACCATCGGCGCCGCCGCCGCGGTGCTGGTGCTGGCCGCACCCTGGTGGGCACGCCGCTGCACCACGTTCGGGCCACGTGCCGTCCTGGTAACGGGGTTGACGGTCGCCCTGGCCGGTCTGACCGCCTTCGGTGCCGTCGCCACCCTGGCCCTGGCTGGTGACCTCGACCCGACCCTCACCTTCGTACTCATGCTGGCCACCCGGGGGCTGCTGTTCGGGGCAGGGCTGGCTGCGGTGCCGGTCGCCGCGCTCGCCATCGTCGTCGCCGGGTCCAACTCGCAGGAGCGCACCGGGGCGGTCGGCAAGCTGGGTGCCGCCCAGGGGCTGGCGATCGTGCTCGGGCCGGCGATCGGGGCCGTGGTCGCCTTCGCCGGACTGCTCGGCCCGTTGTGGGCCGCCCCTGCCGCAGTGCTGGCCGCCCTGCTGCTCATGTTCGTGTTGGTGCCGCCGTCAGTCACGACCGGGCCGCCGCCCGCCAGCGGCCCGGCCCGGCTGCGGCCATGGGACCCACGGATACGCTGGGTACTGCTCGTCGGGTTCCTGCTCTACACCGGACTGGGCCTGGTCCTGCTGACCATCGGCTTCGCCGTCCAGGACCGTGGTGGCCTCGACACCGACGCGGCCGCCCGGGCAACCGGCGCGATCATCTTCGCCTGCGGCCTTGTACTCGCCGGCACGCAGGGCGTCCTCGTGCCGAGAATCCGGTGGCAGCCGCGCCGGTTGATGCTGGTCGGTGCCCCGATCGCCGCAGCGGGCCTGCTGGCCATCGCGGTGGTGCCCGGCGTCTGGGGCATCGGTGCCGCCATGCTGGTCGTCGCCGCCGGTATGGGGATCGCGACGCCGGGCTACACCGCCGCCCCGTCGATGGTGGTCGAGGAACACGAACAGGCACCCGCCGCAGGACTGCTGACCGCCACCAACGGACTCGCCTTCGTCGCGGGACCGGCGCTGGGCGGCGCACTGTACGCGGCCGCGTACCCGCTGCCGTTCGTCACTGCCGCGACCATGGTGCTGTTCGGGCTCGCACTGCTGCTCGTCGACCGATCTGGCCTGGCGAGGCGCTGACTTCCAGGCGTCGGGCAGCGCCCCCGTCAGGCGGCCGATCCGGACGGTCGGGACCGCCCAGCCGAGCAGATCCACGATCAGCAGTCCCATGCCAACGCAGGTAGCCGTGATGAGCAGTATCGGCGACGAGTCCGGCTACCTCCGTCCGGCGTTCCTCTGACGTCCTTCTGCCGCCGGGCGACCAGCTGGGAGCCTCACCTGCGGCCAGGCCTCGTTCAAGTTCGAACCGCGCGTACGACGCCGAGTTGGCCGACTTCGGTGATGAAACCGGCAGCTGACAGTTCGTCGAGCAGCTGGCCCTGCGACAGCACCTGCCAAGGGTACTCGGCCGAGACCTCACGCACCGTCCGCTCCTCGTCGTCGAGCACCCGGTAGCGCATCGACCAGGTGACCTGGTCGGGTCCGGCCGGTTGTGCGGACCCGCTGCCCCGGTAGCGCAACCGACCGACCCGTACCGTGGTGAACTCGGCTTCGGCCACCGCGACCGCTTCCGACGGCGGCTGCAGGTTCACCACCAGCGGGGCGCCGGACCGCAGCCGGGTGGCCAGCCGCTGCCAGAGCACCCGGCGGTCCGCTACCGACAGATGTCCGATCATGTTGATCGCCAGCGCCGCACCGATCGTCTCCGGCAGATCGACCTGCTCGGCGGTCGCGGCGACGACCCTCGTGCGGGAGGCGAGATCTGGATCGTCGATGATCCGCGTGTGCAGGGCCGCCCGCTGCACCGGCGACGGCTCGACCGCGATGATCTCGCATCCCGGTACGGCCTCGGCCAGGATCCGAACGCCTCGCCCGCTCCCCGCGCCCAGGTCCACAGCGGGCGCATCGGCACGGGCACCGGCGAGCGCCTGCTGAACCGGTGCCCGCAGCGCCCGCCAGGCATCGACGCTCAACAGGTCGAGAAACTCGCCGGAGTCCTGATACTGGTCGAGCAACGGTGACTCTCCTTCTCCGGTCCTACCACCCAGATCGGCGATAGGACCCGAACAGTTACGAACGGTAGCAGTCGTGGGGGTTGACGCCGGTCGGGTCGACCTCGCCGACGACGACCGCCAGGGTGAAGGCGTCCGACAGCACGGTGCCGTCGGGCCGGCTGCCGGTGCGTTCGAACGCGAGGCAGTAGCTGCCCGGCGCGGTGAACATCCAGTTGGCGTGGGCGTAGGTGCCCGCGTTGATCCGGGCCGTGTCCGGCAGCCCGCCGGCGGAGTCGAAAACGTGCACCGGAGCACCGAGCGGACCGGTCTGGTAGACGAAGACGTCACCGGGTCCGTCAACGGCCGTCAACGACCAGGACAGCCCGTGCCCGGCGAGGTCAGCCGGGCTGACGGCCTTCGCGGACCAGCCCAGCCAGAGCAGGCCCGCCTGTTCGGCCTGCGGAAGGCCCCAGACCCGGCTGCCCACCGGTCCGATGAAGGAGTACGTCTCGCTCGGCACCGCCGTCCGGGCCGCCGGCACCAACTGAAGCACCACGTCCGAGGTCTCATGCAGGTACGCGGTGCTGCTCGCTGGAGCGTGGGCGAGCCCTTCGACGGTGCGGTCCCGCACCGTGGTGCGCAGCCCGTCGCCGTCGAGGACCGAGGCGATGTCGACGTACCCACGGTTGAGGATGACCGCACCGGATGCGGTCCGGGACCAGTTCGGCACGTTCCACGGCTCGTTCCCCGGGTCCGGATCGGTTCCGGGTAGCAGGTCAGCGCAGCCCTGCGGGTCGACTCCGGTCGGGTCGACCTCACCGACGACGACCGCCAGGGTGAAGGCGTCCGACAGCGCGGTGCCGTCAGGCCGACTGCCGGTGCGTTCGAACGCGAGGCAGTAGCTGCCCTGTGCCGTGAACGTCCAGTTGGCGTGCACATGCGAGCCGGCGTCGATCCGGGCCGTGTCCGGCAGCCCGCCGGCGGAGTCGAAAACGTGCACCGGAGCACCGAGCGGGCCGGTCTGATGGACGAAGACGTCACCAGGTCCACGGGCCGCGGTGAAAGACCAGGTCAGACCACCTCCGACGAGGTCGGCCGGGCGGATCGTCGCCGCGGACCAACCCGGCCAGAGCAGCCCTGGCTGCTCGGTCTGCGGCAGGTTCCAGATCCGGCTCCCGACCGGCCCGAGGAAGGCGTACGCCTCATCCGGCACGGTTGTCGCGGCTTCCGGAAGCACCTGCAGCACCACGTCCGACATCTCATGCCAGTACGCTGCGTCGCCGTCAGGTGAGTGGGACATCCCCTCGGTGGTGGTGTCCTTCACCCGGATGCGGAGTCCGCCCTCGTCGAGGGTCGAGGCGATGTCGACGTGCCCGCGGTTGAGGATGACCGCACCGGACGCGGTCCGGGACCAGTTCGGCACGTTCCAGGGGTCGTCGACCGGGTCAGGTTCGCCGCCGGGGACAGGCACCTCTTCAGGCCGCGTGGGCCGTCCGCCGTCGACACAGGTCTTCGTCAGTGTCTCGTCGTCGTGGGTGAAGGCGGCACCGGGGTAGGTGCCGTCGAGGTTCGCGCGGACGGTGGGGTCGAGTGGGCCGTCGACGACGAACGTGAGCGTCTTACGATCCACCGCTTCACGGCCGTCGGGCAGGTCCGCCGCCCATTCCAGGGTCAGGCAGTACTTCCCCGGCCGGCTGAAGGACCACCGGACGGCACTGTTCGTCTCACCACCACCGGCGCCCGGCCACAACCGGTGCGGCTCATTCTGGCCGGTGGCGGTGTTGAACACGAACGGCCCGCTCTGCGTGAGACCGTGCGACAGCGCCACGTTGCCCGGACCTGCCACGGAGTGCAGCGACCATCGCAGGTCACCGTCGAGCTGCTCGGGTCGGATCCCGGTGGTGTCCCAGCGGATCACCTGCATGGAGTTGCCGTACACGCCGGTGTCGAACCCGGGTACGTTGCCGGTGCCGGCCCGGAACAACGCAGCCGGGCGGTGGAAGATCACGCTCTCCGGGTCGTGGGGCACGCCGGGTGCGGCCAGCGTCGGGTCAAGGACCGCGAGCTGGGTCTCCAACTCTCCATCAGCGACCGTGCTGACCAGGGAGGACCCGGCCGCACCGAGCACGAACGGCGTCGATACCGGGTCCGGTGCCGGCGCGGCGGCGCCGCGCTCGGGGTAGTCCCGGGTGCGCCCACACGGCAGGACGGTGGACGCGTCGATGTCGTTCCCGACGGCGAGGGTGAGCTGCTGCGCGGCCGAGATGCGGTGTCCCTGCGCGATCTGCGCTTCCAGGGTCATCGCGACGCAGTAGATGCCAGGCTGGGTGATCGACCAGTTGAAGTGGGCGTGGGTGTACAACGGCACCCACCGTGCCGCGGGTAGGCCGAGTTTCGTGCTGAACACCGGTAGGTCGATGCGCTCCATGCCGATGCCGGCCCGTTGGGGTTGCCCCTCCCACAGCACGACGTCGCCGGGGGCGGGCTGGTCGCCTGGGCCGGTGACGGCGTCGACCCGCCACAGCACCCTGTCCTGCTCCAGCCCGGCCAGGGTCGGCGACTCGGTGCTGAGCCCGGCCCACGGCGCGCCGGTCTGCTGGCCCAGTGGCAGGTTCCAGTACGACGTGGCCGGCGGGGCGATGAAGGACCAGTCGTCACCGCGGCCGTACGCGGCAGGGGTGGTCAGTTTGACGGAGTCCGGGACGACCATGACCAGATCGTCGTACTCGATCCACTCGGTCCGGAATTCGCCGGGGACGTCGTACCTGGCCTGTAGCGACAACGTGTCCACGCCGCCGACCGGGTCGATCCGTGCCGCGATGGCGTCGATGTGGCCGTCGCGGACCACCCAGTCGGCGACCGACGGACCACCGGGATCGGTCGGATCGGTGGGGTCCGTCGGATCGGTCGGATCACCGGGGTCGGTGTTGCCGGGGGTGTCACCGCATCCGGCGTCGGAGGCAATCTCGTCACCCACCGCGACGCGCAGCCGCACCGAGGCGCTCGCGGTGGCGCCGTCAGCCAGCAGCGCGCTCGTCGTCACGGTCAGGCAGTACATCCCGGCCGCGGAGAAGCGGAAGCGGTCGTTGATCGTCGCACGGGGTGCCAGCTCGATCGGGGTCGCCCCTTGCGGGGTGCCGTCACGCCGGACCCCGGTGCCGAACCGCGCGCCAGCCGGAGCGTTCGGCTCCGGGGACAGGAACGGCAGGTCGGGAATCTGGTAGAAGGCGAAGTCGCCCGGACCGGTCACCTCCGAGAAGGCGAAGGAGATACGGCCACCATCGGCGAGCAGGTCGTCGTAGTAGTCGAAGCCGGCGACGCCCCGGGTGGACAGCGACAACTTGACCGCCGTCGAACCGGTCAGCCATCCCTCGGTCGCGTAGCCCGGCGATCCCGCCACGCCGAGCCAGGCGTACGCCTCGGCGTCCGGCACCGGGTAGGACGCCTGCTCCGGGATCCGGAACCGCAGTACGCCGCCGGTTACCTCGGTGATCTCACCACGGTCAGCGACACCGATGACCATCGGACCGCCCTCGACCGGATACGAGGTCAACTCGTACTCACCTGCGGAGACCTCCGGCGATGTGGTCGCGACAGCCGGCGATGGAGCAGAAATCAGCGGGGCCACGACGGCGGCCGCCGCCAGCACCGCGTACGTCGACCTCGGTGCCCACCGACACCGACCAACAGACTCCACGGGATTCCCTTCGATTTCTACGGCCCTGTTCGCCCGGGGGCGGGGTGGCCCGCGTCTCGGGCCACCCCGCCCCCGGCCACAGATCAGGGGACGATGACGAACTTCGCTGCCAGCCAGTTCTGCGTGGACAGCGGCGCGGAGGCGGAGAATCCGAAGTACAGGTTGTACGTCTGCGGCGTGGTCGCCTTCGACGGTGCGTAGAAGCGCCACTCGAAGTGGCTATGATCTCCCGACCCGAGCGTGAACGTGCCCGACGACGCGCCCAGCACCTGCGAGCCTGCTGAGTCGAACAAACGGACGTCACCCGGGTTCGCGCCTGCGGCGCTCATCCACACCGCCCCGCTTCCCGGGCAGGCTCCTTCGAAGTTGAACCCGACCCACGGTGCGGACGACTGCGTCGCCGAACCGATGTCGATCTTCCAGTATCCGGCGGTCCCGGTCGTCGGCACCCAGGTCACGGCGGTGCTCACGTCGTCGTAGACGAACGCGTAGTTGTGCATGTCCACCGGGTTGATCGGCGTACCCGAACCGATCTTCGTGGTCAGCGCGAGCGTCGGGCTGGACGGGCACTCGATGTTGACGATGTCGATGTGGCCAGCGGAGATGTCGTTGGTGGCGTAGACGCCAGCATGGGCAGGCGACCCACTCGCCACGGCCAACAGGAATCCACAGGCGCCGGCCGCCAGCGTGGCGACCACGCGCCGTCTCGCTCCACGCAGAAGACTGACATTCCTTGGTGTCTGGACAACAGTCATGTCTCGGTCGCCTCTCGCTAGCTGGGGGGGTGAAGCCGCTGATGAGTACGTGGTGGACGCGGAACGACTCGCCTGTGCCCCACATCCCAGATCTTGTTGAAAATGAGTACCATCTTCATCTAAGGGGACCAGCCGCCGTCCTGTCAAGACCAACTAGTCGGAACAGCAGAGTGAGCACCGCACCCGTCACATCGCGACGGCCATGTCACATCCTCCGAACCACCAGGCACCGACAAACCAGATCCGTCGTGGACACCACGAGCTCGGGATTCCGCTATCACGGACCGATCCCGCGAGGCACCCGCCGCCCAGTAGGCGACGTCGGCCAGTAGCCCGTCCCACCCTGACCCGACGATCAAGCCAGGATCGCGACGGGACACCCGGTACGCAGCGCCCAATCACCGACCTGGGCTGCGCCGCCCAGTCTGAAACGCTCACTACCGCTACGTGAGCAGGAGTTCCTCGCGAAGGACGATCATGTAGTTGGAGATCAACTCGGGCCTCGGACACCAGTTCTGGTGGAGTTTTACTGATCATGAGTCGGACTCGGCTCCGCAGCTGTGCACGCAGGATATACCCGCTGTAACAGGTGATCGTCGGCACCGGCGAGCCGCACATCGCTACCGGCGCGGCACCCAGCCCTGATTCACGCCGGTACGGCGAAGTCGGGCACGTTGATCGTGGGATGCTCGGCGAGTACGGCACGTGCCAGCGCGTACTCCTCCTCGCGCAGCACCGGTGTCTCGGTGCGCTGGCGGCTGGCCCGGGACAGCGCCGTGCCCTCCTGGGAGTCGGCCGCGAACGTCCGGTACGCGGCGTCGATCTCGTCGGCGGGCAGTCCACAGAATGCCAGCACCGCGGCCAGCGTCGCCGACAGATCGGCGGTGAGGTCCTCGTAGCGAACCGGCCGGAGGGGCACGCCGGCCCGGCCCAGCCGCAGGCAGGCCTCCATCGCGGAAAGCCAGGTGAGCAGGTACGCCTCGACCGGGGCGGGTTGGCGCTGGTGCCGGACGGCGAAGGGCATCAGCAGCGGCGCCTGTGCGGTGACGTACCGCAGGATCGTCTGCTGATCCTGGAGACCGGACAGGTGCGGGGTGAAGCCCTCGTGCATCGACTCCAGCCACCGTTCGGCGTGCCGGTAGAGAAAGATGCCACGGGCGTCGGGGAAGACCTGCTGGAACAGGTCGGCGAGTTGGATGCCGCTGGCGCGGAACTTGACGGCCAGCGTCCCGGTTCCCCGCCCGAGCAGCCGGGCGCAGCTGCGGAGCAGCTTCGCGTACTCGTCGTCACGGGTGGGATCCTCGTGCCGCGACACGGCGATCTGAGTGAAGACGTCGGGCTCGGAATAGCTGCGGACGCCGGTCACCGCACCGAGCGCGTGGCTGAGGGCGGTGGAACCGCAGCGACCCACGGAGTAGACCAGGATCGGCCGCACCGGGTCCGGCACCTCCTCGGCGATCCGGTGCAGCGTCTCGTACGGCACGGTGAACAGTCGCCGCGCGTTCCGGTACTGGGCGAGGTAGACGAATGGCGCCCTGGTCAGGTCGACACCTGGGGCGGTCTCGACGAAGTACGCCAGCTGGTCGTCGATGTCGAGGCAGTAGAGACTGACGTCCGGTCGGTGCAGCAGGTCCCGCGCCGGGAGCTGCCCGTCCGCGCGTGTCACGAAGTTCTGCGGTACGGCGGGGAAGAACTCGCCCGGAGCCACCTTGTCGACGATCCGTAGTACCTGCGCGATCATGCCGTCTCCCGTGGTCGCTCGTCGCGGCCGGCGAGCTCGCGCAACAGGTCCGCCGCGCGCTCCACCCCACCGGCCTTACGGCTCTGATCGCCCCAGTACCGGCTGCGCTGCCGGAAACCGTCCTCCGACAGCAGCCGGAGCAACTTGCCGGCGACCTCGTCCGGGTCCACCGTGGGCGGGTCGTCGAGAGCCAGTCCGACGCCCGCGTCGACGGCCCGGGCCGCGATGTCGTAGCAGTCCAGCCAGAACGGGGTGAGCAGCATGGGTTGCCCGAAGTAGACGCCTTCGTGGAAGCCGTTCGCCCCGCCGTGGCAGACGAAGGCCCGTACGTGCGGGTGGGCGAGCACGGCCAGCTGGGACGGAATCCACTCCTCGGTGCGGACGTGCGGGGGCAGTGGCTTGGTCAGTGCCGCGCGCTGGTCGGCCGGGAGTTTCCACAGCACCCGGTGTCGCGGGCCGATCCGGTTCAGTGCCTCGGCGAACGCGTCAAGCTGGGCGGTTGAGAGGGTGGCGAGGGTACCCAGGCCGACGTACACAACGCTGGGATGCTGGTCCAGCCAGGCGGTCAGTTCGTCGACGGGCTGGCCGGGCCCGGTGACGTCGGTGGGCACGATCGCGCCCAACAGGTGCAGATGGTCCGGCGCGGGAAAGGGATACTCCAGCCCGAACACCGTGTAGCCGAAGACAGCGGCCGCGACGGCGGCGTGCTTCGCGGGGTCGCCCGACGCGTTGGCCAGCCCCAGGGTCCGGCGCCGCCGGGTCGGTCCGGCCACCGCACGCAGCAGCGCCAAGTGCAACCGTACGCGGAACAGCGCATTGGTCAACTTCTGTGTCCTGGTCAGCCGGCGCGGCAGCCCGGAGGTGGGCGTCGGATAGTTCCACGGCAGGCGGCTCAGGTAGACGGCACTTACCGGATAGGGCACGCTCAGCACGAAGGGCACACCTGCGGTGGTCGCCGCGTCGAGCGCGCCAAGGTTCATCACGTCGATGACTATCAATCGTGGGTTGACCCGATCGATCTGGTTCAGGGTCCGCTGGTAGACCCGCGCGGTGGCATCGGCCGTACGCATGGTCCGGGCGAGTGCGGCCACGCCGGCGGTGGTACGTGGCCCCCGGGCCATCGCGGCGTACAGCTCGCCGTCGATCCGCACGGGGGTGTCTGCGCCGGGAAGGTACCGCAGCGGGCTGCCGATCGTTGCCGACTCGACCCGGTGCCGGGCCTCGGCGTCGACGCTGAACCAGAGGTCGGGTTCCCCCCGCCGAGACATCTCGGCGGCGATGGTCAGCAGCGGGTTGAGCTGTCCAGAGTGGGACGAGCTGGCGAACATGATCGGTCGGGGCGACGGCGCGGGCCCGATCATGACCGCAACCGCACTGGCAGGTGGTCGTAGCCACGTAGGACGCGGGTCGGCCGACGCCGTGGCACGCCGCCGAGCGCCAGGTCGGGGTACCACTCGAACAGGCTACGCAGCCCGATCTCGCCTTCGAGCCGGGCCAGGCTGGCACCGAGGCAGTAGTGCGCACCGCTGGAGAAGGAGAGGTGGTCGCGCGCGTTGAGCCGGGTCACGTCAAAGCGGTCCGGATCGGCGAAGATGGCCGGGTCCCGGTTGGCCCCGCCCAGCATCGGTATCACGATCTCGCCTCGGCGTAGCCGTACACCGGCCACCTCGGTGTCGGCCCGGCAGTACCGGCCGGTCGTCTGCACCGGGGAGTCGTAGCGCAGGATCTCCTCCACCGCGTTGGGCCACCGGCGCGGCTCGGCACGCAGCAGGGCAAGTTGTTCGGGGTGAGCCAGCAGCAGCGCCGTGCCCGTGCCGAGGAGGTTCACGGTCGTCTCGAAGCCCGCAGCCATGAGCAGTCCGGCGAGGGCGACCAGTTCGTCCTCGGTCAGTCGTTCACCCTCGCTGTTCGGCAGCACCAGTTGGCTCAGCAGGTCATCACCGGGGTCGGCGCGCAGGTTGGCGAAGTGTCCCCGCAGCCAGTCGTTCAGCTGCCGGGTTCCCGCCTCGACGCGCCGAAACTGGCCGAGGGACAGTCCCAGGTCCAATGCTGGCGATACGGCGGCGCCCCAGTCCAGAAAGCGTTGCCGCAACAGTGCCGGTACGCCGAGGATCTCCGCGATCATGGTGACCGGCAGCAGGCTGGCGTAGTGCGCGACCAGGTCCACCGGCCCGCCGTCCGGCGCGGCCCGCCCCAGTTCGTCGAGCAGGTCGGCGCAGTGCCGCTCGACGCGGGGTCGGAGGCTCTCGACCGCCCGCGCGGTGAAGACCTTGACGACGAGCCGGCGGTAACGGGTGTGCTCGGGTGGGTCGGTGACGAGCATCGACGGCGGGTCGATCGGCCCGACCGGCATCCGGCGTCGGCCGAGGTCGCGCAGCATCGCGATCGGGGCGGGCATCGGCAACGTGTCCGGATCGACACTGAATGCGTCGCTGCGGAGCACCTCGGTGGCCACGTCGTGTCGGGCGGTGCTCCACGTCAGGTGGCCACCTACGAGCGCACCGGTCTGGCGGACCTGGCGGTAGAACGGGTACGGGTCCTCGCGAATCATCGGGTCGAGGAAGTGGCGGGCCTGTGGATCATTCCGGCGTGCCGCGGCGGCGACGCTGAGCCGCAGCAGTCCGTGCCGGGTCGCCCACCGGAGGAAGGTTCCTGGCCCGGCCCTCGGCACTCCCCTCGTCCGGTGCGCGATGCCGGCTTCAGATCGTCGATCCGACGAGTCCACCCGCCCCATTCCCTTCCAAAACCGCTGGTGACCAGAGCTGAACACCGATACGTCAACCCCGGCCCGACATCGATGCTGTTCATTGGTTGTCGAGTGCGCCGACCCGAATACACTTATACAGCAGTCGATGGTCGGTGCGCAACGCCTCCAGATTGGCCGACATCAGGCTCGAGTGGCGAGGATTGACTCGTGGCGATGGCATTGCGTAGCCTCTCGGGTATGCTGACCCAGCGTGATCAACTGGGCGGCTGTGACACAAAGCCACACTCGAACGAGTTGCGCCGCGCGTGCGCCAGGAACAGGCTTCAGGAAACAGCCGAGTACGGTCTTCGCATGGACTCTGCCGTCACGAGGGCGCTCCGTGGTGGCCAGGTTTCGACTGCAGCAGCGTCGCCTGCACATTGACCCGGTTCTTGATCATGATTGATCCGCAAAGGTCCAGGTCAGTGAGCGGCAGCGAGTAGAAGGTGCCCCGTGATGGACTCAGGTCGGACGCCGCCAACCACCTACCAATCAGACATCTGGGTCGCAAGTCGCTTATCTCCTGATCTTCCACAGTTTAATGTATGCGGATACGAACAGTTCGTCGGCCCGATCGACCACGAGCTCCTGCTGTCCTGTATGCAACAGGCCCTACAACGGAACGACGCGTTTCAACTACGTTTCGACGAGGAGAACGGGCAGCTCGTCCAATGGGTGGAGCCTGAGTCGGCGGTGGTCGAGGTCCATGATTTCACCAACGCACCCGACCCTCACCAGGCGTGCCATTCCTGGATGGCGCAGGCGTTCTCCCAGCCGTTCAAGCTGCGCCGCAACCGGCTGTACCGGGTGGCCCTGCTCCGGGAGAGCGAGTCCGTCGCCTACGCGTACCTCAACGCGCACCACCTGGTCACCGACGGCTGGGGCGCCCGGCTGTTGCTGCGGCAGCTCTGCGCCGGGTACGCGGCGGCCGTCACGGGAGCAGAGCCTGCGGCCGACCGTGCTCCCTCCTACCTGGACCTCGCGCGAAGCACTGTCGACTACGCCGGTTCTCCCCAGCGACAACGCGACGTCGAATACTTCCGCGCCAGCCTCGACGGAGTCACCCCCGCGCTGTTCGCTGGCCGGACCGCCGGTCGCTACCGGACCGCCCGGCACGGCTTCCCCCTGCGTCCGGAGGTCGTCGACCGGATTCGGGCCACCGGCCAGTCACCGTTCACCTTCCTCGCGGCGGCCCTCGCGGTCTACCTCGGCCGGATACACCGCACCGAGCAGGTCGTACTCGGCGTACCGGTGCTCAACCGGAGCACGTACGCGCAGCGGCAGACAGTCGGACACTTCGCCAACGAGCTACCGGTACCGGTCGCGGTTCCCGGTACGCACACCATGCTCGACCTGGTAGCCGAGCTGCAAGGGACCCTGCGCTCGTTGCGTACCCACCAACGCCTGTCCCGGGGCGAACTGCTGCGCGAGATCATGCCACCGGGCGGGCCCCGGCAGCTCTACGACGTGACTCTCTCCTGGCTGCGTTGGCCACGACCGGAGCCGATTCCCGGCATCACCCACCGGACGGTGGCCGCCAGCCGGCTACACGAACAGGACGCCCTGGCCGTGCTCGTCAACGAGTACGACGACGGCGCGCTGACGGTCGACCTCGACTACTCCCTCGACGTGTTCGACGGGGACTTCCCCGTCACGGCGCTGGCCCGGCACCTCGAGACCCTCATCGTCAACGCGCTCGACCGGCCCGGGGAGCCGTTGGCCCGGATCCCGATGCTCACCGACGCCGAACGCGACCTGGTCACCGGGGCGCACGCCGGCAGTGAGGTCGAGTACCCGACCGAGGCGACGCTGCACGGCCTGTTCGAGGAACAGGCCGCCCGGACACCCGACCGGGTCGCCGTGGTGGCGGACGGCACCGGCGGCACACTCAGCTACGCCGAACTCGACGCCCGCGCGAACCAGGTGGCACGAGCGCTGCGCGCCGACGGCGTCGGCCCCGACGACCGGGTGGCCATCCTGGCCGAACGGGGGGTGCCCCTGATCGCCGGGATCCTCGGCACCCTGAAGGCGGGCGGAGCCTACGTTCCCATCGACCCGGACCAGCCGCCGGCCCGGATCCGGCGGTTGCTCGTCGACAGCGGCGCCAAGGTGTTGCTGACGACCGCGCACGCGGAGCGGGAACGCGGGGACCACGACGTCGTCGCGGACCTGACCGTACGCCACCTCGACGCGCTGACGACCTGTCCGAGCGACCCGGTCGGACCACTCGCCCGGGCCACCGACCTCGCCTACGTCATCTACACCTCGGGATCGACCGGCGAGCCCAAGGGGGTGATGGTCGAGCACCGCTCGGTGGTCAACCGGCTCGCCTGGATGCAGCGTCAGTACCCTCTCACCGGCGACGACGTGCTGGTGCAGAAGACGCCGGTCTCGTTCGACGTCTCGGTGTGGGAGCTGTTCTGGTGGGCGCTCGCGGGTGCCCGGCTCGTCCTGCCTCGCCCCGGGGCGCACCGGGATCCTCGTACGCTGGCGGCCATCGTGGCACGGCACGGCGTGACGGTCATCCACTTCGTACCGTCGATGTTGGGGCCGTTTCTCGACCTGCTGGCTCAGGCGCCGGACCGGCGTCGGCAGGCCGACACGCTCCGGCTGGTCTTCGCCAGCGGCGAGGAGCTGCCCGCCCGGCGGGTCGACCAGTTCCACCAACTGTGGCACCCGCCACCAGGCGCTGATCCCACCACCAGGCCACGGCTGGTCAACTTGTACGGGCCGACCGAGGCGACGGTCGACGTCTCGCATCACGAGTGCCACCACGATCCGGACCGGCCGACGCGTCGGGTGCCGATCGGCCGCCCGATCGGCAACGTCCGGCTCTACGTACTGGGCCCCGACGACCAGCCCCAGCCGGTGGGCGCGGTCGGCGAGCTGTGCGTCGCCGGGGTCGCCGTCGCCCGGGGTTACCTGGGACGCACCGGAGCTGATGGGGCGGGAGCCGGCGATGCCGGAGCCGATGGGGCGGCCCCGACCGCAACACGGTTCGTCACCGATCCGGTACGCGGCGAGGGCCGGATGTACCGCACCGGTGACCTCGCACGCCGGCTCGCCGACAGCAGCCTCGAATACCTTGGCCGCATCGACGGACAGGTGAAGATCCGGGGAAACCGGGTCGAGCCCGGCGAGGTCCAGCAGGTACTCGCCAGCTACCCGGGGATCCGGGAGGCGGTGGTCGTGGCCCGTACCTCCGCCAGCCGGGACGCCTACCTGGCCGGCTACTACGTGGCGGAGACGGATCTCGATCCGGTACGGCTGCGCGGCCACCTGCTGCGCCAGCTGCCGGACTTCATGGTGCCCGCCCTGTTCGCCCGGCTGGACCGGGTTCCGCTCACCCGCAACGGCAAGCTCGACGTCGAGGCGCTGCCCGACCCCGTGGCTCGGCAGCAGCGGGAGCTCGACCAGCAGCCCCGCGACGACGTGGAGCGGACGCTCGCCGCGATCTGGTCGCAGGTGCTCGACCTGCCGTCGATCGGCGTCCACCAGGACTACTACGCCGTCGGCGGCGACTCGATCCTGGCATTGCGGGTGCATGCCGAGGCGCAGCGGCAGGGCCTGCACTTCACCCTCGCCGACCTGGCCGAGCGGCCGACCGTGGCGGCGCTGGCGAGCAAGGTACGGCACCTCGCGCCGGCCGACCAGCCGACCGACCCGGCCGCCCCGTTCGCGCTCGTCTCCCGGCTGGACCGGGCCCGGCTCGGCGAGGCGGCCGACGCCTCCCCGGCCACCGCGCTGCAACTCGGCCTCCTGTACCACAGCAGCGAGCACGAGGCGGCCACCGCCTACCACGACGTCTTCCGCTACTCGGTCCGGATGTCGTGGCACGAGGAGGCGTTCCGCACGGCGTACGACCGGCTCGTCGCCCGGCACCCCGGCCTACGCTCCTCCTTCGACCTGGGCGGCTTCACCGAGCCGCTGCAGATCGTGCACAACCGGATCGCCGGCGGCCTCGACGTGGTCGATCTGCGCACCCGCGATCCGGAGGTCGCCCGCGCCGAGGTGCTGGCGCACATGCGACAGCGGCGCCGCCACCGGTACGCCTTCGACCGCCCCCCACTGTTCCTGTTCCGGGCGCACCTGCTCCCGTCCGGTGTGGTCGACCTGGTGTTCAGCTTCCACCACGTCCTGCTGGACGGCTGGAGCGTGGCCACCGTCATCGGTGACCTGTTCCGCGACTACCTGCACCTGACCGGCGCCGCGATCGCGGCGGTCAGCGAGACGGCGCTGCCCGCACCGGCCGCGTACGCCGCCGAGGAGCGTCGGGCGCTCGCCTCGGAACCGGCCCGACAGTTCTGGGCCGACCGGCTCGCCGGTGCCGAGCCGACCCAGCTCGACGGCTTCCGGCAGTACGAGCCGCCGGGCGCCGACGAGCCGCCGGTCCACCTGGTCGCCCTGCCGCAACCCCTGGAGCAGCGAGTACGCGCATTCGCCCGCGATCACGGTCTGCCAGTGAAGTCGCTGTTCCTCGCCGCCTACTGCCTGACGGTACGGCTGTACTCCGGTGCCACCGACGTGACCGTCGGGCTGGTCACCCACGGCCGCCCGGAACTGGCCGGGGCGGACCGGATGGCCGGGCTGTTCCTCAACACGGTGCCGCTGCGCCTCGGGCCCGGACCCGAGCCCGCCTCCTGGCTGGCGACCGTTCGGCAGGTGTACCGGCGGGAGCAGGAGTGCCAGCCGTACCGGCGGTATCCGCTGCACGCCATCCAGCACGACCGAGGTGCCGGGCCGGTGTTCGAACTCGCCTTCAACTACGTGCACATGCACGTCCTGGCGCCACTGCTCGAACTGCCCACGATCGAACCGCTCGGTTTCGACGCCTGGGAGGAAACCAACTTCACGCTGTTGCTGAACGTGTTCGTGCACCCGGCGGAGCAGCGCGTGTCGCTGCGCATCGACGCGGACCGCCGGACTATCACCTGGGCGCAGAGCGGCCTGATCGCCGACACGTACCTGCGGATCCTCGGCCGGATCGTCGATGAGCCGGACGCCGTACCGGACTTCGGGTTCCTGGCCGCCCCGGCCGGGGCGCTGGCCACGCCCGGGCCGAGCGGCACAGCCGGGCCGAGCGGCACAGCCGAGCCCACCGGCACGCCGGGCGGGGCGCACAACGACATCGTCCGCCGCCTCGCCGACCACGTACGGCGTACCCCGGAGGCCGTCGCGGTCGCCGCCGGAACCCGGCGGTGGACGTACGCGCGGTTCCACCGCGAGGTCGACCGGATCGCCTCCGCGCTGGCTTACGCCGGCGTACGGCGGGGCGACCTGGTCGGGGTCGCGGTGGGCCGCTCCCCCGAGATGATCGCGTCGATCTACGGCATCGCCCTGGCCGGGGCGGCCTGCGTCCCGCTGGACGTGACCTACCCGCCGGAGCGGATCGCGGCGATGCTCGCCCAGGCGCGACCGGCCCTGGTCGTCGCGGACCGGCAGCACGCCGGACTGATCGGCGAACCGGCCACGGTGCTCGTCGTGGACGACCTCCGTACGCCGTCCCGGGCGATCGTGCCGGCTCCGCTGCCCCCGATCCGGCCGGACGACCTGCTCTACGTGCTGTTCACCTCCGGTTCGACCGGTACCCCGAAAGGGGTGGCGATGTCCCACGCCGCCCTCGACAACTACCAGCAGTGGCAGGTAGCGGCGGCCAGCTCGGCGGCGGGCGGCGTCACCCTGCAGTTCGCCCCGCTCAGCTTCGACGTGTCGTTCCAGGAGATCTACACCACGATCAGCGCCGGCGGCACCCTCCAGATCATCGACGAGTTGCAGCGCCGGGACACCCCGGAGCTGCTGCGGCTACTCGACCGCGAATCCGTCGAACGGATCTTCGTGCCGTACGTGGCCCTCCAGCAGCTCGCCGAGGCCGCGGTGGTGCTCGGGATCTATCCCCGGGCGCTGCGGGTGGTGATCTCGTCGGGCGAGCAGTTGCGGGTGACCTCCGAGATCCGCCGGTTCGTCGCCGCGCTGCCGGCCGGCGCGATCCTGGAGAACCAGTACGGACCAACCGAAACCCACCTGGTCACCGCGTACCCGATGGCCGGCGACCCGGAGCGCTTCCCGAACCTGCCCCCGATCGGACCGCCGATTCCCGGGGTCGACGCGTACCTGTTCGACGAACGGCTACGCCCGGTGCCGACCGGGGTCGCCGGGGAGCTCTACTTCGGCGGGGTCCAGGTGGCGCAGGGCTACTACCGGCAGCCCGAACTGACCAGCCAGCGGTTTCTGCCCAACCCGTTCGGCCCGCCCGGCGACCGGATCTACCGCACCGGCGACCTGGCCCGGGTGCTGCCCAACGGCGACCTGGTCTGGCTGGCCCGTACCGACACCCAGACCAAGATCCGGGGCTTCCGCGTGGAACCGCTCGAAGCCGAGATAGCGATCATGAAGCTGGCCGCGCAGCATCCGGGCATCCGCGAGGCCGCGGTGGTGGCGCGCCGGCGGGACAGCGTCGATGCCTTCCTGGCCGCCTTCCTCGTCGGCGATCCAGCCCGGGTCGACCTCGCCGACCTGCGTCGACGGCTGCGGGAAACGCTGCCCGAACACCTCGTTCCCACCAATTTCAGCTGGCTACCCGAGATGCCGCTGACGCCGAGCGGCAAGCGCGACGACCGCCGTCTGCGGGAGCTGCCGCTGCGGGTGGAGACCGCCCGGCCGGTGGCGCCACGGAACCGACGCGAACACGTTCTCGCCGAAATCGTCGCGGACCTGCTGCACCTGCCGCAGATCGGCGTCGACGACAACCTGTTCGAACTGGGCGCGACCTCACTCACCGCGATGCGCCTGGTCACCCTGATCGAGAAGCGGTACGACGTCGCCGTACCGGTCTCCGCCTTCGTCACCGCCCCCACCGTGGCCAGCCTGGCCGAGCTGCTTCGGGTCGGCGGCGCGGACCCGGCGGCGTTCGACCCGCTGGTGCCGATCCGCGCCGGCGGCGGCCGGCCGCCGCTGTTCCTCGTGCACCCGATCGGCGGCAACGTCCTGTGTTATCTCCAGCTCGCCCGACAGCTGCCCGGCGATCAACCCGTCTACGCGCTGCAGGCGGCCGGTGTCGACCCCGGGACCAAGCCGGTGCGGTCCGTGCCGGCGCTGGCCGCCAGCTACGTCGCGGCGATCCGCCGAATCCAGCCCGACGGGCCGTACGTGATCGGCGGCTGGTCGTTCGGCGGCGTGGTGGCCTTCGAGATGGCCCGCCAGCTCGGCGCCGCCGGAGCTGGCCCGGTCGAGCGGCTCATCCTCATCGACCCGATCGCCCGGCGGCCGGGTGATCCGGTGCCGGTCGCCGACGACGTGCTGCTCGACTGGTTCTTCTGGGAGCTGATCCCGCTCGATCAGGACCGGCCGTCGCTGGAGCCGATCCCGGCGAATCTGGTTACGCCTGAGGAGAAGCTCGACTTCGTCGCCCGCCGGGCCGGCGCCGCCGGAGTGTTGCGCCCGGGCGGGTCGCGGGCGGCGGTGCGGCGGCTGTTCGAGGTCTTCAAGGCCAACTGGGAGGCGATCATCACCTACCACCCTGAGGTCGTCGACCAGGACATCACGCTGTTGCGGGCCGGCGACCCACTACCGACGCTGCTGGTACCGATGCACGACATCGCCGGAACGCTGCATCGCGACCCCCGCAACGGATGGGGCGAACTGACCACCGGCCGGATCGACGTGCTCGACGTACCCGGCAACCACCTGGCGCTGATGGAACCGCCGTACGTGGCGGGCGTGGCGGACCGGATCGCCGGGCTGTTGGCTGACTCGTCGGCGTGGTCGGCCGCCCGGGTCGAGTCCAGCCCGGTCGGCGGTGCGCAGTGACCGCGCCCAAGGCGTTGATCGTCGGCGCGGGCATCGGCGGGCTGGCGGCGGCGGCGACGCTGCGGCGGGTCGGCATCGACGTCGAAATCTACGAACAGGGCGCCCAACCGCGACCGGCCGGGTCGGCGCTGTCACTGACCGGCAACGCGCGCGTCGCACTGCGCACCCTCGGCATCGATCTCGACGTCGAACGGCGGGGCCGGGTGTACCCGGCACTGCAGCTGCGCACCGCCGCCGGCCGCCTGATCAGGACCGTTCCGTTCGCGCACCTCGGCGATCGGGTCGGCGCGCAGAGCGTCGCCATCCACCGCGCCGAGCTGCATCAGGCCCTGCTCGCGGCGGCCGGCGACCCGCCGGTGCGCCTCGACGCGGCGGCCCGGCGGTTCCAGCTGGCCGGTGACCGGGTCCGGGTCGAGTTCCGCGACGGGCGGACCGCCGAGGGCGACCTGCTCATCGGCGCCGACGGATTCCATTCGGTGGTCCGCCGGCAGATCGCCGGGCCCGAACAGCCCCGCGAGCCCGGGTACGTCTGCTGGCTCGCGACCGTCCCGATGCGGCACCCGAAGATTCGGGACGGCTACGCCGCCCACTACTGGGGACGGGGCCAGCGGTTCGGCCTGGTACAGCTCGACGGCGACCGGGTCTACTGGTGGGCAACGTTGAACATGGCACCGGCCATGGCCCGCGACTGGCGGGGCGGCAAGGCCGACATCGAACGGGCGTACACGGGCTGGGCCGAGGAGGTCCGGGCCGCGATCGCCCGGACCCCCGAGTCGGCGATCATCGCCGTGCCGGCACGGGACCGGCCGTTCCTCGAACGCTGGGGCCACGGGCCGGTGACGCTGCTCGGTGACGCGGCACACCCGATGTTGCCGAGCCTCGGTCAGGGCGCGGCGGTGGCCGTGGAGGACGCCGTCGTCCTCGCCCACTGCCTGCGTCAGGCGGTCGACCTGCCGCTGGCCCTGCGGCGTTACGAGGCCGCGCGACGCGAGCGGACCCGCTGGATGGTCCACCAGGCGTACGCGCTGAGTCGGGTCGAGCAGCTGGCCCACCCACTCGCCGACCTGGCCCGCCGCGTCTACCTGCGCTGGCTGCCCGGTCGTCTCCTCGACCGACGCAACGAGATCGCGCTCACCTTCCCCGGTGTGCGCGACGAGACGGTGGCACCTCGATGACCGCGCCGGCGGGCGGTCAGTCGCCGACCGAGGTGCGGCGGGCGCTGAGCCCGCTCGAACGCTGGTACTGGATCGCCGATCAGGTCTCGCCGCTCAACGTCATCGCCCGCGTCCAGGTACGCGGGCCGCTGCCGGAACCGCTGCTGCGCGCCGCGCTGGACCGACTGCGCCGGCGACACCCGCTGCTGCGGGTGGCGATCGCCACCGAGCCGGACGGGCGTTCCCCCCGGTTCGTGCCGACCGACCGGCCGATCCCGCTGCGCCTGGTCGCCGACGACGAGGCAGGCTGGGAACGGTGGGTCAACGAGCACGAACTCGTCGACCGGGTCGACTGGCGTAGCAACCCGCTGTGCCGGGCCGTGGCGCTGACCCGCCCCTCGCGCGCGGTGGCCGACGACGAGGTGCACGACCTGCTGCTGACCATGCCGCACTGTGTCGCCGACGGCACGACCGTGCTCTCCCTGCTGCGACAGTGGATCGACCTCGCAGAGCAGGAGCGTTCCCGTGCCGCGGGCACTGACGGCGGCGGGGACACCGAGCCGGGTGAGCCGGCGCTGCCCGGTTGCGAGGCGATGTTTCCCCGACGGTACCGGGGCCTGGTCGGGAGGC
This sequence comes from Micromonospora sp. LOL_021, assembly GCF_048060215.1. NCBI lineage: Bacteria > Bacillati > Actinomycetota > Actinomycetes > Micromonosporales > Micromonosporaceae > Micromonospora > Micromonospora sp. LOL_021. Next base: position 20,891 of record NZ_JBHMIN010000075.1, read on the forward strand.
TGCGGCTGCGGTGGCTGCTGGCCCAGGACCTGTTCCGGGTACGCCGGTACCGGCCGGCCCGGGTCGCACCGAGCCGCTTCGTGCCGTTCACCGAGCGACGTACCCGGCTGATCTCCCGGGCCCTCGCCCCGGCGCAGGTCGAGGCGCTGGTAGCGGCCTGCCGCAGGGAGCAGACCACGGTGCACGGCGCGCTCGCGGCGGCGATGGTGCTGGCCGTGGCCGCAGAGGCCGGCTCACCGGCACCGGGACACGTCACGATCGGTTCCCCGATCACCTTCCGGGACTCGCTGGTACCCGCCGTACCCGAGCAGGCCGTCGGCACGTACGTCGCCACCGTGCCCACCTTCGTCGCGTACCGTCCGGACCGCCCCCTCTGGGACGTTGCCCGGTCGATCGGTGCGGATCTCGCGGTCCGCCGCCGGGCGGGTGGCCACTTCGCCATGGTCGACCTGGTCACGATCTCCTGCCCGAGGTCGGTGGCCACCGCCGGGCGGTTCATCGCGATGATGGAACGGACCGGACCGGTCAACCTGTGCCTGTCCAACATCGGTCGGTACGACTTTCCCGACCGGGTCGGGCCGTGGCGGCTCTCCGGTGCCCAGTTCGTCGCCGGACTGTCCGTGGTCGGCTACTTCGTATCCACTGTGAACACCAGCCACGGGCAACTGTTCTGGAACTTCACCTACGTGCCCGACGCGCTGTCACCGGATCGGGCGGCCGCGCTGGTGGCGGCGAGCGTCGACGCGGTGCTCGCCGCGATCGACTCTCAATCGGAGCGGAGCCGGCCATGAGCAAGGGACCGCGACGCATCTCCCCGACAGGCCGTACCGTGGTGGTCACGGGCGCGTCGTCCGGCCTCGGCCGGGAAGCGGCGCTGCACCTGGCCCGGATCGGTTTCCAGGTCTTCGCCGGAGTACGCGCCCCGGCCGACGGCGAGCGGCTGCTCGCGGAGTCGTCGGGCGGCCGGCTGCATCCGCTGCGCATCGACGTGACCCGATCGGAACAGATCCGGCAGGCGGTCGACGAGGTGACCGGGCGGCTCGGCGACACCGGACTCTGGGGTCTGGTCAACAACGCCGGTGTCGCCCAACCCGGTCCGTTGGAGTGCCTGCCCACGGCAGCGCTGCGGCGGCAGTTGGAGACGAACGTGATCGGCCAGGTCGAGACGATCCAGGGGTTCCTGCCGCTGCTGCGGGCCGGCCGGGGCCGGATCGTGAACGTCACCTCGGGGCTCGGCCGGGTCGCGCTGCCGTACCTCGGCGCGTACGCGGCGGCGCAGTTCGCGAAGGAGGCGATCAGCGACAGCCTGCGGCGCGAGCTGCGTCCGTCCGGCGTCACGGTGTCGGTGGTGCAGCCGGGCGCGATCCGTACCCCGATCTGGGAGAAGCTCGACCAGGCCGGCGAAGAGGTCATCGACGGCGTGCCGGAGTCGACCGTGGCGTTGTACCGGGGTCCGTTCCGGGCCTTCCTGCGCGACAACGCACGCCAGGTGCTCCGCAGCAGGACCACACCTGCGCGGTACGCCCGGACGGTGGCTCGCGCCCTCACCGCGTCCCGGCCGAAGACCCGCTATCCGGTCGGCCCGGACGTCCGGTTCGCCAGCCTGGCCGCCCGGTTGTTGCCGGACACCCTGATCGACCGCAACCTCGCCGCGCGGGTGCGGCCCCGCGAGGGCTGACCCACGGCCACGCGGTGCCGGGCAGAGACCAGGCCCGGCCCGGCCCCGGAACCTCGGCTCGTGACGACCGACCTCGAAAGGTGGACACCGTGGACATCGACCAGCAGACCCGGGCGCAGGCGCAGGAGGTGTTCGCCCGCAGCCTCGAGTACATCACCGCAGGACGCATCCGGGAGTGGGTGGAGCTGTTCGATCCGGCCGGGGTGCTGGAGTTCCC
>NZ_JBHMIN010000076.1:0-22769 GCF_048060215.1 Micromonospora sp. LOL_021
TCATCGTCGACGGCCCCGAGTACCTCACGGTGTTCGACGGCGCCACCCGCTCGGCCGCCGCCTGCCGCAGCAGCGAGTCCGCCCGGCCGGCGATCGACGACACCCGCTCCTCGGCGGTACGGACCGCGAGTCGGACCTCCATCTCGTTCTGCCGGGCACCGGGCAGCATCGCGGCGAGGGAGTCCCGTTCGGCGGTCGACGGCTCCTCGTCGATCGGGGTCGCCTCGGCCAGCCGGAGCCGCTCCTCCAGCTCCTCCAACGCGGTCAGGTCGCGGTCCCGGGCCTCGGCTGCCTTGTCCCGGGAGGCCCCGAGCCGCTCCGCCTCGGCCCGTGCCGACCGGGCCGCGGCGCCGAGCTCGGCGAGCCGGCGGGCAGCGGCGTTGCGTTGCCCCTCCGCCTGTCGACGCTCGGCGGCGGCCTGCGCGACCTGCTCCTTGAGACCGGCCGCCGCCTCCCGCGCGGTGTCCAGCTGCCCGCGCAGCTCGGCGACGGTGGCTTCGGCGGTGAGCCGGTTGCTGCGCGCCTCCTCGACCGCCGCCTGCACCTCGATGAAGCTGGGGGCCTTGGCGGACCCGCCGGCGGCGGCGTAGGTGCCGACAACGTCGCCGTCCGGGGTGACCGCCCGCAGCTGCGGATGGTCGGCGACGGCCGCGGTGGCCGCCGCGAGGTCGCCGACCAGGATCACGTCCCGCAGGGCCCGGTGCAGCGCCGGGCGCAGCTCGTCGGGGCAGCTGACAGCGTCCGGTGCCCAGGTCGCCCCGGGCGGCATCGCCGGCCGCAGGGTGTCCGGCGAGCCGATCATCCCGGGTCCGGCGGGTCCGGCGACCAGCAGGCTGGCCCGGCCGGAGTCCTGGATCTTGAGCAGCCGCATCGCCTCGGCCGCCTCGTCGACGCCGGTGACCGCCACCGCGTCGGCGAGACCGCCCAGCGCGGCGGCCAGCGCCGCCTCGTTTCCGGGCGCGACGGTGAGCAGGCCGGCCAGGCTGCCCAGCAGCCCGGGAACCTGATCGGCCCGGGCCAGCAGCGCCCCGGCACCGTCGCCCCGGCGCAGCCCCATCGCCAGCGCGTCCTCCCGCGCCTGCCAGGTGGCGGCCTCCTTCTCGGCCCGGCGCTCGGCGTCGGACAGCTGCCGTACCTGGGCGGCGGCGGCGTCGTGCGCGGCGACCGCCTCGGCGTGCTGGGCGTCCAGGTCGGCGTTGTCCCGGTCCGCCTCGGTGGACAGTTCGGCGGCCGCGTCCAGCTCCTGCTGGGCCTGGTCGGCGCGGGCCTGCGCATCGGCGTGCGCGGCGGTGAGCCGGGAGATCTCGTCTGCGGCGCTGGAGGTGCGGGCCCGTGCCGAGTTGACCTGGCCGGTCAGCCGGGCCAGCCCTTCCCGCCGGTCGGCGATCGCCTTGGCGGCGGCGACCAGCGCCCGCTCGGCCTGGGCCAGCTGTGCCTCCAGCTGCTGGCGGCCCTCCACCGCTTCGGCGAGGCGGATCTGGTCCTCGGTCAACGCGGCCCGCAGCTCCTCCTCCTGCTCGCGGACCCGGTGCGCCTCGTCGGTGAGCTGGTCCGGGTCACGCCCGGGTCGTTCGTCGTCGGGCACGCCGGACAGGTGCCGCAGCCGTTCACCGGCCAGCTGCTCGGTCGACCGGAAGCGTTCCTGCAGGGCGGCGAGCTTGTACCAGGTGTCCTGGGCGGCGGCGAGCAGCGGCGCGTCCTCGGCCAGCGCCGACTCCAGCTCGGCCAGCCGGGACTGCACCTCGGCGTGTTCGGACTCCACCTCGGTACGGCGCTGCCGTAGCGCCGTCTCGTCGGCGATCTCCTTGTCGAGGGTGGTCCGCAGGGTGGTCAGGTCGTCGGCGAGCAGCCGCAGCCGGGCGTCGCGCAGATCCGCCTGGATGCCGGCGGCCCGGCGGGCCACCTCGGCCTGCCGGCCCAGCGGTTTGAGCTGGCGGCGCAGTTCGCCGGTCAGGTCGGTCAACCGGTCCAGGTTGGTCTGCATCGCGGTCAGCTTGCGCAGCGCCTTCTCCTTGCGCTTGCGGTGCTTGAGCACCCCGGCGGCCTCTTCGATGAAGGCCCGCCGGTCCTCCGGCTTGGCGTGCAGTACGGCGTCGAGCTGTCCCTGGCCGACGATGACGTGCATTTCCCGGCCGATGCCGGAGTCGGAGAGCAGTTCCTGGATGTCGAGCAGCCGGCAGTGGTTGCCGTTGATCTCGTACTCGCTCTCACCGGAGCGGAACATCCGGCGGGTGATCGACACCTCGGTGTATTCGATCGGCAACGCACCGTCGGTGTTGTCGATGGTCAACGTGACCTCGGCCCGGCCCAGCGGGGCCCGGCCGGCGGTGCCGGCGAAGATGACGTCCTCCATCTTGCCGCCCCGCAGCGCCTTCGCGCCCTGCTCGCCGAGGACCCAGGCGATGGCGTCGACGACGTTGGACTTGCCCGAGCCGTTCGGGCCGACCACGCAGGTGATCCCGGGCTCCAGCTTCAGGGTGGTGGCGGAGGCGAAGGACTTGAAGCCCTTCACCGTCAGACTCTTGAGATGCACGGTCCGATTCCTCGTCCGACGGGTCGCCGTGCGGCCGTCAGTGCTGGTCAGTACCGCACAGGCTAACCCGTAGGTCGGACGGTCACCGGATCCGACGCGGCCGGGGCACCGCGTGACCGGGGCCGCAGACGGACGGGACGTGAACGGGGCCACGGACGGGGCCGGACAAAAACCTGCGCGCCGGCACTTGAGTGTCGGCGCGCGATGGGTGCGTGCGATCAGCGGTACGTACGGTCACTGGCGGCGGGCGCCGGCCTGCACCGGCGCCCGTGGAGATCAGGTGAGCGCAGGCTCGGGGATCCGCAGCAGGTCGTCGCTCTCGGCGACCGCTGCGGCGAGCCGGTCGTTCTCCGCCCGCAGTCGGGTGATCTCAAACTCCAGTGCCTGTACTGTGGCACGCAATCGGGTGACCTCGTCGAGCAGGCGCCGGTCGGGTGCTGCACCAACGTGGCCGTAGAGGGCCTTCGCCATTTCGTCTCCTTGTAATGCGCTGCCGGAAAGGCCGGCCAACGCGCGCCCGTGAACCCTCGTGTCGGTCAACCCCCGGGCATGCGGGGGCGCGACTGGGCGCGACTGGCGACACCCCCATGGTCCGCCGAAGTCGCCGCTTCGTCAAGTTCCACCAGACGAGGATCCCCACCTCCTCCACCGAATCTATCGCCCAAAAGGTACGAAGATCGGCGGTTCAGCGGCACAGATCACAGTGTCAACGACAGAACCTCAACCGGACAGCCGTCCGCCTTATCTCTTCCTTAGCGGGATCGCCGGTTTGTCTTAGCGGCGTTGCCGGGTGCCGTCGGACGCCTTAGCGTCGCACCCGGCACAGCGCCCCCGGTCCCACCGGACGCGGCCCGCTGGGCCGACCACCCACCTGCGGAGGCAACGACCTTGTACCGGCGCAACGACCGGGTCGATGGATCCATCCCCGGCGATCCGACGCCGCCCGCTGACCACACCGCATTCGGTGACGCCGGCTGGGACACCGACCGGTTCGGGCAGAGTTACTGGCGTGACCACCTCGACGCCGGCTGGCGACCCGGCCCTTCCTCGGCCGACGGCTACTCCGGCCCGGCGACGGCCGACGACTACCCGACCGCCGGCCGGTTCCCCGGCGACGGCGGTTACGGCGGCGGCGGTCACCCGGCCTACGGAGCGGACCGCCACGGGCACTCGGCGTACGACGGCGTGGACCACGGCGACTACCCCGCCGACCCGACCGGGCAGCTCCCCATCGGGGACGGCTACCACCCGCAGCCGTACGGCCGCCCCGCCGACGAGGGGTACGACACCCACCTGATCGCCCGCCCGGACGGACCGGGGTACGCCGAGGGACCGGGGTACGCCGACGCTCCGCACGGGTACGACAGGACCGGCAGCGACGCCTGGCACGCCGAGACCGGGACGCACCGGTACAGCGTACTGCGGGACCTGGCCGACGGGCCCGGCGACGCCAACGGCTGGCCCGGTGGTGACGACGGCTGGGCCGGTGGCGACGATCGCTGGGCCGACGACGACCGGGGACCGGGACCGGGTGAGGACCCGACCGACGCCGGGCCGCTGGCCCGTGCCGCCCGCCGGCGGCGGTCCGACGCGCGCGGCGGCTCGGACCCGGAGGTTGCCGACGGCCGGCGGCGCCGGCTCGCCGTCGGGCCGGTCACCCTGGCCACGCTGGTCGTCGTGCTGCTGGTGGCGATCGGTGGCGGCGGCGCGATGCTGCGCGCCGGGTTCGGCGACGACTCAACCGAAGGCACCGACGACACCGTCGTGACAACGGATGTCGATCCGGTTCCCGACCCACTCACCGAACAGTCCGCTGGTACGGAGGACCCGCAGATCGGCGAGCCGGAGGTGCTCGACGCCGAACTCGGTGCCGCCCCGACCCCGGCTGCGAGCCCGGCACCGCCACCGCCGACCTCGGCTGCCCCGAGCCCACGCCGTAGCACCGCCGCCCCGGAAAGCTCCCGGCCGCAGCGCACCACTGCCGCGCCGGCGAAGACCAGTGCCGCGCCGCAGCAGACCGCCACCGGGGACACCAGCCGGCAGCAGCAGGTCCTGGCGCTGGTCAACGCGGCGCGCGACGACAACGGGTGCGGCGCGGTGACGATCAACGACCAGTTGGCCGAGGCGGCCCGGTTGCACAGCGAGGACCAGGCGACCAACAACGACATGTCGCACGAAGGCAGCGACGGCAGCGACCCGTGGGAACGTGCCAGGCGGGCCGGCTACGAGCAGGCGATCGGCGAGAACGTGGCGGCCGGTTACCCCACCGCCGAGGCGGTCATGGAGGGCTGGATGAACAGCCCTGGCCACCGGGCCAACATCCTCAACTGCGACGCGGTCGCCATGGGGGTCGGCACGGCCACCTCGTCGAACGGGACCCTCTACTGGACGCAGATGTTCGGGTCGGAGCGCTGAGCTGACGTCGGTCAGCGGCGGACGGCCCGCGGCCTAGGTTGGCAGCGCGGGCAACTGAACGACGACCGGTTCATGAACGACTCCCGGCGGATCAGCGCCCCGCACCGGGTGCAGGGCTGGTCCTCCCGCCCGTACACGTTGAGTGACCGGTCGAAGTAGCCGCTCTCGCCGTTGACGTTGACGTAGAGCGCGTCGAAACTGGTGCCACCCTCGGTGACCGCCGCCCGCAGCACGTCCCGTACGTGTGCCAGCAGCCTGGTGACCGTCGCGGCCGGCAGCCGGTCGGTCGGTCGGGTGCCGTGCAGGCCGGCCCGCCACAGCGCCTCGTCGGCGTAGATGTTGCCGATCCCGGAGATCAGCGACTGGTCAAGCAGGGCCCGCTTGATCTCGGTGCGACGTCGGCGTACCGCCGCGACGAACGCGGTGTCGGAGAAATCCGGGTCGAGCGGATCCCGCGCGATGTGCGCGATCTCGGCCGGCAACTCGGCGCCACCGGCCGAGACGGCGAGCCCGCCGAACGTCCGCTGATCGACGAAGCGCAGCTGCGGGTCACCGTCGACGAACCGGAAGCGGACCCGCAGGTGCGTCTCGTCCGGGGCGTGGGCCGGCTGCAGCAGCAGCTGTCCGGACATGCCGAGATGGCCGACCACCGCGTCGCCGCTGTCCAGCGGCAGCCACAGGTACTTGCCACGGCGACGTACGTCGATGATTTGGCGGCCGGCGAGTACGGCGGCGAAGTGCACCGGGCCGGGCAGGTGCCGGCGGATCGCCCGGGGATGGCGCACCTCCACGGTGTCCAGCCGCCGGCCGATCACCCAGCCGGCCAACCCTTGCCGGACCGTCTCGACCTCGGGCAGCTCTGGCATGACAGGCCTTTCTCCGACCGGTGCCGGTGGTGTTCTCGTGCTCAGACCTGGGCAGGCGGCCCGTCCTCGGGCTCCGCCGGACCGGCGTCGGCGTCGGAAGCCGGACCCGGCTGGTCAACGGCCGCTGCGGTGCCGGCGACCGCGGTGGAGTCCGCCAGCTGCGCGGAGAGGGTACGCCACGCGGCTTCGGCGGCCCGCTGCTCGGCCTCCTTCTTGCTGCGCCCCTCGGCCCCGCCGTAGCGCTGCCCGGCGACCACCACCCAGGCGGTGAAGGTCTTCGCGTGGTCCGGACCGGCGTCGTCGATGCGGTACTCGGGCACGCCCAGCCCGAGCGTCGCGGTCAGCTCCTGCAGGCTGGTCTTCCAGTCCAGCCCGGCGCCCCGGCTCGCGGAGTCCGCCATCAACGGGTCGAACAGCCGGCGGATCACGATCGACGCGGTGTCCAGCCCGTACTGCAGGTAGATCGCGCCGAGCAGCGCCTCCAGGGTGTCGGCCAGGATGCTCGCCTTGTCCCGCCCGCCGGTGCTCTCCTCCCCCTTGCCGAGCAGCAGGTACGGGCCGAGCCCGTGCGGGCCGAGGGATCGGGCCACCTCGGCGAGCGCCCGCATGTTGACCACGCTGGCCCGCAGCTTGGCCAGTTGCCCTTCCGGCAGGTCGGGGTGGCTGTGGAACAACGCCGAGGTGATCACCACACCGAGCACCGAGTCGCCGAGGAACTCCAACCGCTCGTTGGTGGGCAGACCGCCGTTCTCGTACGCGTACGACCGGTGGGTCAACGCCCGTTCCAGCAGGTCCGGTTCGAACGCCACACCGAACGCGGCCTCCAGGTGAGCCACCGGCGGACGACGGAACTGGTTGTTGCTCATGGCGATACCTCGTCCTGTTCTGCGATCAGCCGGGTGATGTCGTCGAGCATCCGGGCGACTGTCGCGGTCACCCGGCCACGATGCAGCCCGGCGGCGAGGGTGATGCCGGCGGCGATGTCGGCGCCGCTGGCGGCACCGTGGCAGACCACCACCGTCCCGGCGACGCCGAGCAGGGCCGCCGCCCGGGGCGCGATCCGGCCCGGCTCCGGGCCGCCGGCCATCGCGTACGCGCCTTCGATGCCCTTGAGCAGCACGTTGCCGGTGAAGCCGTCGGTGACGACCACGTCGATGCCGTCGCCAAGTGTGACGTCGTGCCCTTCGACCAGCCCGACGTACCGGCCGTCGGCGGGCAGGGTGAGGCTCCGCAGCAGAGTGTCGGCGGTACGCCGAACCCGGTCGCCCTTGCCCGGCTCGGCACCGATCGAGAGCAGTCCGACCCGGGGCCGGTCCAAACCGAGTCGCGCGGCACCGTACGCGGCCCCGAACAGGGCGTGCTGGGTCAGGGTCGCCGGGCGTGCCTCGACTGTGGCGCCGACGTCGAGCAGCACCACCGGGCCGGCAACCGCCGGGACGGTGGCGACCAGGGCGGGCCGGCGTACGGCCGGCCACCGGCCGAGCCCGAGCGCTGCGGCGGTGACGATCGCGCCGCTGGACCCGGCGGAGATGAACGCGTCGGCCGCGCCGTCGGCGGCGGCGGCCATGCCGGCCCGGATCGATTCGTCGGCCCGGCCGGTGCCGGGCTCTGCAGCGGCACCGGCCGCCATCCCGCCAGGCGCGCCTGTCGGGCGTACGGTGATCCGTCGGCGCTGGTCGTCGGGCAGCGCGGCGCGAACGTCGTCCGCCGCGTCCGGCGGGCCGACGAGCAGGAGCTGGAGATCGGGATCGGCGCGGCAGGCGCGCAGAGCGCCGTCAACCACGACGGCGGGTGCCCCATCCCCGCCGAGGAGGTCGACGGCGATCCGCGAGGTGCCAGTCCCGGAGTCAGCGCCGGCCGGTGCCGGCCGGCCGGCCCGCTCCCGAGACGAGGCACCCGGCGTTCGCCGGGAAGTCCGCGCCGCCCGGTCGGAGACCGGCGGCGTCACGACGACCGGATCAGACCTCGATGACCTGGCGGCCGTTGTAGGTGCCGCAGACGGTGCACGCGGTGTGCGGCAGCTTCGCGGACTTGCACTGCGGGCACTCGACGGTCACCACCGGCGTGGTCTTCCACTGGGACCGGCGGGAACGGGTGTTGCTGCGGGACATCCGGCGCTTGGGAACGGCCACGGCTCTTACTCCTCTTGGCGGGTCAGTTGCGACAGGCCGGCCCACCTCGGGTCGACCTGTTGGTGGTTGTGGTCGTCCGGCAGCTCGTCCCAGTGCACCCCGCAGTCGGGGCACAGCCCAGGGCAGTCGCTGCGGCACAGCGGGGTGGTCGGCAGTGCAAGCACCACCGCGTCCCGCAGTGCCGGCTCCAGGTCGATCAGATCGCCCTGCAACCGGCCCACCTCGTCGATGTCGGTCGTCTCGTCCGTGGTGCTGTTCTCGTACGCGTACAGCTCCTGGATCGGGACGGTCAGCGACTCGCTGATCGGGCGCAGGCACCGCCCGCACTCGCCAGAGACCGGCCCGGAGACCGTCCCGGAGACGAGCACCCCTTCGGAGACCGACTCGAGCCGCAGATCGAGGCTCAGGTCGGCGCCTTCCGGTACGCCGTTCAGCTCCAGCCCGAGGTCCGCCGGCGCGGGCACCACCCGGCTCACCGTACGCAACGCGCCAGGGCGACGCGGCAGTTCCCGGGTATCGAGAACCAGCGGCGACCTGGGGTTGAGTGTCTTCGACGAGTGATTGCGCATAGTTGGACTCCGGCCTGGTAGAGGCCGACAAAACAGGTTACCCGAGCAGCGGCGACGGCGTCGAACCGGGGCACCGGTCAGTCAGAAGGGCAGCGGGCGTTCGTTCTCTTCACCGGAGAAGGTACCGATCTCCCGCAGCGCGTGCATCTTGTCCCGGCCACGCTCTATCGAGGCCAGCGCCCGGGTGAGGAACTGCTCGAAGTTGGCCAGCGCGGTGTCGACGTAGTCGTCGACCTCGGCGCGCAGCCGCTGCGCCTCGGCGCGGGCCTCGGCGACGATCCGCGCGCCCTCATGCTCGGCGGAGACCGTGATCTCGTTCACCGACACCAGCCGGGCGTGCTCGGCCTCGCCCTCGCTGATGATCCGGTCCGCCTCGCGCTTGCCGGCGTCCATGATCTTGTCGCGTTCCTCCAGCAGCGCCGCCGCCCGGCGCAGGTCGGCGGGGAGCTCGGCCCGGAACTGGTCCAGGACACCGATCATCTCGGCCCGGTCGATCATGCAGTTGTTCCGGGACATCGGCACGGCCCGCGCAGTCTCCACCATCGCGATGATCTCGTCGATGCGGTCGAATGGATCCACCGGCATCTCACTCCCTGTTGTCGGAGGGTCGACCCACCATGATGGCAAGGCCGGGCCAGAACGTCATCATCCCAACTGCCGGACCGGTCGGCGCTCCATCATGATGCGACCCAGGACGACATGTGGTCCATCCCACCCCGAGTCCGGGCGCGTCGCGACGCGCCGGGCGGTTGATCGCGGCTCGGTCGGCCCGCCCGGAGCTGCCGGACCGGCCCGGTTCACACCTGCTGGGTGGGCGGCGCGGTGACCCGGGCGAGCAGCCGGTCGTGGACCGCCTCGGGCAGGTGCGCCGAGACGTCACCGCCCCACTTGGCGACCTCCTTGACCAGGCTGGAGGAGAGGAACGAGTAGAGCGGGTTGGTCGGCATGAACAGCGTCTCCACCCCGGCCAGGCCGATGTTCATCTGCGCCATCTGCAGTTCGTAGTCGAAGTCGCTGACCGCCCGCAGGCCCTTGACCACGACGGCCGCCTCCTGGGCACGGCAGAAGTCCACCAGCAGGCCACGGAACGACGCGACCCGAACGTTGCGGTACGACCCGGTCACTTCGCGGAGCATCGATATCCGCTCGTCGATGGTGAACAGGCCAGCCTTGGACTGGTTGATCAGGACACCCACGATGACCTCGTCGAACAGCCGGCTGGCCCGGCCGATGATGTCGAGATGTCCGTTGGTGACCGGGTCGAAAGAGCCGGGGCACACCGCTCGTCTCATGATCGCCGACCGTACCAAAGCATGGTCTCGCCGTAACGCCGCCCGCGCTCGGCAGTGACGCCTTCCACCCAGGTCAACGCCGGTCCCCGGGCGGACCGCTCGATCACCACGACGGCGTGCGGGGCGAGCCAGCCGCCGACGACGAGGCTGTCCAGGACGGTCCGGAGTTCGGCGTCGGTCACCGCGTACGGCGGGTCGGCGAAGACCACGTCGTAGCCGCCGCCGTCCGGCGGCGTGGCCAGCGCGGTCGCGACCTTGGCAGTGATCAGTCGGGCACCGGTGCTGGCTCCCAGCGCGGCGATGTTCGCCCGCAGGGTACGGGCGGCCCGCGCGTCGGACTCGACCAGCAGGACGTGTTCGGCGCCCCGGGACAGCGCCTCCAGACCCACCGCGCCGCTGCCCGCGTAGAGATCGGCGAACCGCGCCCCGACCAGGTCGGTCATCGTGCCGAGGGTGCTGAACAGTGCCTCACGGACCCGGTCGGAGGTGGGCCGGGTGTTCGCGCCGGGCGGCGTGGCGATCCGCCGGCCGCCAAGCCGGCCGGAGATGATCCGGGTCATCGGCGGCGGACCCCAACGGCGGCCGGTGCGCTCATCCCCGGCACGCTACGCGATCAGCCAAACCGGTCGAATGCCGACCCGGACGGCCGAATCCGCACTCGTGTGACCAGGTGGATCTCTCGTTGCCGCAGAAGCAGATGAGGCGGAGAAAGCCACTCGCGAGGTGGACGGCGAACACGTTGCGTCTATCAATTGTCTCGGATCGACAACATCATTCTTAGCCGGACCTGTGGGTCACCACGCCAGTTCAGGAACAGCTAAGGTCTGGCGCTGTGCCGGTGGGACACGCCGGACACCACGCACGACGCGGGACGTTGTCGCACCGGTCATCGACTGCACCTCACCAGTCAGGTGGCGCACGCCCGCGCCGGGCCCCTGAACCCCTCACTCGGGAGTACCTGTGAACCGTCTGAAGTCTCCGCTTCGGCGCGCCCTGGCCATCGCGGCCGGCGCGACGATCGGCCTGGCGAGCATCGCCGCCTTCGGCGCGCCTGCGGCCGCCACCGGCAACCACAAGGAAAATTTCAAGCTGTTCGTCGTGACCGTCACCGGCGAGGCGACCTGCGACGCGGAAACCGGCAACTGGCTGGTCGACTGGACCGTGAGCCAGAACAAGCTGGAGCGTGAGGAGCTCTCCAAGCACGACTTCCAGGTCAAGCGGGACGCGACCGTCAAGGAGATGAGCCTCTCTCCGGAGGGCACCACCCTGGACGGGTTCGGCAAGGGTGCGGTCATCCCGACGGCCGGCGAGGGCGAACTCACCGGCACCCAGGTCGTACCGGGCGACGCGACCGAGGCCACCCTGTCGGTCACCGCCAAGTGGAAGTTCCGGGTGCTGGGCGGGAAGAAGCAGGTCGAGCGGACCGGCGTCGGCTCGGTGACCTTCGACGGCGAGTGCATCAAGCCCACGCCCAACCCGTCCGTGACGTTCGCGTCGGCCTGTGACGGGTCGGTCGCCGTCACCCTGGTCAACGGCGAGGGCGGCACCGCGCCAGCCAAGTTCACCGTCACCGGTGCGGCCGACTTCACCGAATCCGTCACCGTGCAGCCCGCAGCGCACATCACCGTCACCGTTCCGGCGGAGAACGCCTCCTCGATCGTCGTGACCGAGGAAGGCTCCGAGGAGCCGCTCGCCGAGAGCGCCTGGACCGAGCCGGAAGACTGCGTCGAGCCCGCCGATCCAGAGGGCACCGTCGAGTACACCTGCGACCAGATGATCTTCACCCTCACGAACCCGGAGGACGGCGAGAGCATCACCGTCACCTTCACCCCGAACGAGGGCGAGGCGCAGGAGCTGACCGTCGAGCCGGGCGAGACCGGCAGCGTCGCCTTCGAGGCGTTCGACGGGCTCGAGGTCACCCCGAGCGGTGACGGCCTCGAAACCGTGGAGCCGTTCCTCTGGGAGCAGCCCGAGGACTGCGACGAGGACGGCGGAAGCGGCGCGGGCGACGGTGACGAAGGCTCCCTGCCGGTCACCGGTGCCGCCGCTGGCGGTCTCGCCGCTGGCGCCATCGCGCTGCTGGCCATCGGTGGCGTGCTGTTCTACCTGGCGCGTCGTCGGCGGGTCACCTTCACCGCCTGAGTCAGCCACACCTGGTCGTGACTGACTGACCAGTCATCCCCCCGCACCACCCCGAGGAAGGGCGTCGACCATCCCCCCGGTCGGCGCCCTTCCGCCTGCCTGCCCACAGACCGTCTCCCCCGGCCGCGGTTCAGCCCTTCTCCAGGTACTCGGCGCGTTCGGCGTCGACCAGAGTGCCGACGGATGCCGCCAGCGCCGGATGCCGGGTCAGCTCCGGATCGTCGCCGAGCAGGTCGATTGCCTCGGCCCGGGCCTGCCCGATCAGGTCGGCGTCGCGCAGCAGCGACAACAGCCGCAGATGGGACCGGCGACCCGACTGAGTCGCGCCCAGCACGTCACCTTCGCGGCGCTGCTCCAGATCCAGCTCGGCCAGCCGGAACCCGTCGGTGGTCGACGCCACCGCGTCAAGCCGTTCGCGGGCCGGCGTACCGTCGGCGGCGTCGGTGACCAGCAGGCACAGCCCGGCCGCCGAGCCCCGACCGACCCGGCCGCGCAGCTGGTGCAGCTGCGACACCCCGAACCGGTCGGCGTCCAGCACGATCATCACGGTGGCATTCGGCACGTTCACCCCGACCTCGACCACCGTCGTGGCGACCAGCACGTCGACGTCACCGGCGGCGAAGGAGCGCATCACCGCGTCCTTGGCGTCGGCCGGCAGCCGCCCGTGCAGCACCTCGATCCGCAGCCCGTGCAGCGGCCCGTCGGCGAGCAGCGGCGCCACCTCGGTCACCGCCAGCGGCGGCCGGCGCGCCCCGGGATCGTCGCCGGCGCCGGAGGGCTCCTCGTCGGCGCCGGTTCCGGTCGCGTCACCGATGCGCGGGCAGACCACGTACGCCTGATGGCCGGCGGACACCTCCTCGCGTACCCGCCGCCAGGCCCGCTCCAGGAAGGCCGGCTTCTCCGCCGCCGGCACCACGTGCGAGACGATCGGCGACCGGCCGCCGGGCAGCTGGGTGAGCGCGGAGACCTCCAGGTCGCCGTACACGGTCATGGCGACCGTCCGCGGGATCGGGGTGGCCGTCATCACCAGCACGTGCGGCGGCTGCTCGGCCTTGGCCCGCAACGCGTCGCGCTGCTCCACCCCGAACCGGTGCTGCTCGTCGACGACGACCAGGCCCAGGTCGGCGAAATCGACGCCCTCGTACAGCAGGGCGTGGGTGCCGATCACGATGCCGGCCCGGCCGTCGCGGACCTCGTCCAGGGCGGCCCGCCGAGCCGCCGCACCCAGCGACCCGGTGACCAGCGTCACCCGGGTGCCGGCCGGGTCGCCGTCCAGCTCACCGGCCCGCCCCAGCGGGCCCAGCAGCTCCTGGATGCCCCGGTGGTGCTGGGCGGCCAGCACCTCGGTCGGGGCGAGCAGCGCCGCCTGCCCGCCAGCGTCGACGACCTGCAGCATCGCCCGCAGCGCGCACACCGTCTTGCCGGAGCCGACCTCGCCCTGCAGCAGCCGGTGCATCGGATGCGCGGTGGCCAGGTCGGCGGCGATCTCCTCGCCGATGCGCCGCTGACCGTCGGTCAACTCGTACGGCAGGCGGGCGTCGAACGCGGCCAGCAGGCCGGCGTCCGCGCGGGGCCGGGGCCGCGCCGGCCAGTCGGCGGCGCGCAGCTTGCGCTGCACCAACGTCAGCTGTACGGCGAACGCCTCGTCCCACTTGAGCCGCCGCCGGGCCTGGAACAGCTCCGGTTCGTCGGCCGGGCGGTGGATCTGCCGCAGCGCCGGGTGCATACCGAGCAGGTTGCGGCTGGCCCGTACCGCCGCCGGCATCGGATCCTCGGGCGGGGTGAGCACGTCCAGCACGGTCCGTACACAGCGGGCGATCACCCAGGTCGGCACGGCGGCGGCGGCCGGGTAGACCGGGATCAGCGCACCGGCGAACTCCTCCACCGGGTCCTCGGCGGCCACCTCGCCATCGGCGGCGCCGTCACCGAGCAGCACGTACTCGGGGCCGTTGAGCTGGCGTACGCCCCGGAACTCGGTCACCTTGCCGGCGAACAGCCCCCAGCGGCCCGGTTTCAGGTCCCGTTCCCGCCACGCCTGGTTGCCGAAGAAGGTCAACGTCAGGGTGCCGCCGGTGCCGTCCTCGACGACCACTTCGAGCAGCTTGCCGCGCCGTTGGCGCATCGGCCGTACGGAGGTCCGCCGCACCTGGCCCAGGACAGTGACCTGCTCCCCCACCTCCAGCGAACGGATGTCGGTGTGTTCGCCGCGCTGGTCGTAGCGGCGCGGGAAGTGGTAGAGCAGGTCCCCTACGGTGTGCAGGTCGAGGTGGTCGGCCATCGCCTTGGCGGTCTTCGCGCCCAGGTTGACCTTCAACGGACTGTCCATCGTGCACGGCTGCGTCATCCGGCCCCCAACAACGGCTGCGTCATTCGATCCCTACCAGCAGCGGGTAGTGCGGCTGCCCGCCGACGAAGGTGTGCACCTCGGCGAACGGCCAGCAGCGGGCGACGTGCGCCGCAACCGCCTCGCCCAGGCCGTCCGGTGCCTGCTCGCCGATGATCAGGGTGACCAGTTCACCGCCGCCGCCGAGCAGCTGGTCCAGCAGGTTGCGGCAGGTGCCGGCCAGGTCGGTGCCGATCAGCAGCACCTCCCCCTCGACCAGGGCGAGCACGTCGCCGGGGCGGCAGCGGCCGGCGACGGTGAGCGCTTCCCGGGCGGCGTGGCAGACCTCGGCGTACCGGCAGGCGCCGGCGGCCTCGGCCATCGCGATGACGTCGTCGGCGAAGCGGCGTCGCGGGTCGCGGACGGCGAGCGCGGCGAGGGCCTGCACCGGTGACCGGGTCGGCACGACGGCGACGGTGACGCCGCCGGCCTCGGCCTCCCGGGCGGCGAGACCGGCGACGGCCTGGGTGTCAGGGTCGTTGGGCAGCACCACCACTTCGGCGGCGCCGGTGCGGCGGATGGCGTCGAGCAGCTCGGCGGTGGACGGCGAACCGCCGACCACGCCGGCGCCCTCACCGGTGAACAGGGCTGCGAGGCCGGTGCCGGCGGCGACCACCACGGCGGCCCGGCCGGCGACCGGCGGCGCCGGCTGGTCGGCGAACCGGGTGACCGAGATCTGGTACGGGCGACCGGCGGCGATGCCGGCCTCGATGGCGGCGCCGATGTCGTCGACGTGCACGTGCACGTTCCACACCGGATCGTGCCCGTCGGCATCGTCCCTGTCGCCGTCCCCTGCGTCGTAGCCCCCGTCGTCATCGTCCCCTGCGTCGGAGCCGACGACGACCAGCGAGTCGCCGATCTCGGCAAGTGCGGCCCGCATCCGGTCGACCGCCCCGGCCGGCGCTTCGAGCAGGAACTGCACCTCGTAGCCGTACCACTCGGAGCCGGCCCCACTGTGCGAGTCGACGGCGGAACCGACGCCGCCGGGGTTACCGGGTACCCGGTAGGCGGAATCGCCGGGGTCGGCCGCGTGATCGCCGGTGCTGTCGGGGACCAGGGTGCCGACCACGGCGGCCAACGCGTCGAGCAGCAGGCACAGGCCGCGACCCCCGGCGTCGACCACCCCGGCGCGGGCCAGCACCGGCAGCTGACCGGGGGTCGCGGCGAGGGCGTCGCGAGCGGCCGAGGCGGCGGCCCGTACCACGGTGGCGAGGTCGTCGGAGCCGGTCCGGTCGGCGGCCCGCGCGGCGGCGGCGACCACGGTCAGCACCGTCCCCTCGACCGGGCGGGCGACCGCCGCGTACGCCGCGTCGGTGGCGGCGGTCAGCGCCGACGCGAGGGCCCGGCCGCGCACCACGGCGGTGTCGGTGAGCGCGTCGGCCAGCGCGCGCAGGATCTGCGAGACGATCACCCCGGAGTTGCCCCGGGCACCGAGCAGCGCGCCCCGGGCCATCAGCCGCAGCACCCGCCCGTGCGAGGTCTGCTCCCCCTCGGAGGAGTTGTCCAGGTCGAGGGCCAGGGCATGCTGGGCCGAGGTGAGGGTGAGGACCAGGTTGGTGCCGGTGTCACCGTCCGGCACCGGGTAGACGTTGAGCGCGTCGATCTCGCCCTGGTGGCGACGCAGCGCGGCCAGCGCACCCGAACACCACCGGCGCACGGCGGCGGCGTCAAGGGTGTCCAGCACGGCGATGAGCCTACTGGCGCACGCCAACAGCCGCCGTGAAGACGACCCGGGTGCGGCCGGGCGGGCGGCACGCGGAGACGACCCGGTGCGGCCGGGCGGCGGCAACGGGCCGGCCGGGGCAGGGCGATTGGCCGCCCGGGTGGTCGATCGGGTAGCCTGGCCAGGTTGTCTGGGCGTGGTGTGTCCCGGCGACCGGCGACCTGATGAACGACAAATCCCCAGGAGTATCCCGTGGCTAGCGTGTGCGACGTCTGTGGCAAAGGGCCGGGCTTCGGTCACAACGTGCCGTGGTCGAAGAAGAAGACCAACCGCCGTTGGAACCCGAACATCCAGACCGTTCGCACCCCGGCCGGTGGCGGCAACACCCGCAAGGTGAATGCCTGCACCTCCTGCCTCAAGGCCGGCAAGGTGGTCCGGGGCGCCTGACCGCGCCGCCCACGACCTCGACGTTTCAGCAGCCGCCGGACCCGATCGGGTCCGGCGGCTGACTGTGTACGGTCACCAGTCGGCGCTGAGCACCCGTCACCACTCGGCGGTGAGCACCCGGCCGAAGGACAGGCAGCCCGGCGAGTCCCGGTAGTAGCCGAAGTTCGGGATCCGGGCGTACCCGCTGCTGCTGTAGAGCGCGATCGCCTCGGGCTGCTTGTCGCCGCACTCCAGGATGACCCGGCGGCGGCCCTGGCCGGCGGCGGAGCGTTCGACGGCGGCGAGCAGCGCGCGGGCCACCCCGCGACCGCGGGCGGCGTCGGCGACGTACATCCGCTTCAGCTCGGCGTCCTCGCCGGAGCTGCCGTGGCTGCGCCAGCCGGCGCAGCCGGCCGGCGCCCCGTCCAGGTGGGCGATCAGGAAGGCACCGCCGGGCGGGTCGAAGTGGGCCGGGTCGACCGGGGTGTCGTCGCCGGTGCCGCCGTAGCGGGCACCCAGATCGGCCATGGCGGCGGCCACCAGGCGTTGCGCCACCGCGTCGGTGTAGCGGACCCGGCGGATCTCGACGCCGGCCTGAAGCAGATCAGTCACGCGGTAAAGCGTAGTGCGGTCACCGGCGGTGGCTCAGCGGTGACCGGCGCGGCCTCACTGGAAGTGTTCCCAGCCGGCGACGCCCTGGTAGGGCTGGCCGTCGACGGTGACCCCGGCGCCCTTGACCACGTGGCCGACCCGCCGCCAGCCCTTCGGCAGCGGCAAATCCTCGGGGAACGTCGCGGCCAGGGCGTGGTCGTCACCACCGCCGAAGATCCACTGGTACGGGTCGACGCCGAGCGCGTTGGCGGTGTCGCGCATCTGCGGCGGCACCTCGAAGGCGGCCCGGCGCAGGTCGATACCGACCCGGCTGGCGGTGGCGACATGGCCCAGGTCGGCGATCAGCCCGTCCGAGATGTCGATCATGGCGCTGGCGCCGACGTTCGCGGCGGCCGGGCCGGCGGCGTACGGCACCTCGGGGCGTCGGTACGCCTCCACGAGCAGCTTCGGTGACCGGAAGCCGCGGGACAGCACCGTGTAGCCGGCGGCGGCGTAGCCGAGCCGGCCCGCGATGGCCAGCACGTCACCGGCGTGCGCGCCGCCGCGCAGCACCGGGGTGGCGCCGTGCAGGTCGCCGAGGGCGGTCACCGCGATGGTCAGGGTCGGGCTGGCCGACATGTCGCCGCCGACCACGCTCGCGCCGACCTTGGCCGCCTCGTCGGACAGGCCGACCGCCAGGTCCTCGGCCCAGCCGGCGTCGGTCTCCGGCGGGGCGCAGAGCGCCACCAGCAACGCGGTCGGCACCGCCCCCATCGCCACGATGTCGGCGAGGTTCGCGGCGGCCGCGCGGTGCCCGACGTCGACGGCGCTGGACCAGTCCCGCCGGAAGTGCCGGCCCTCGACGAGCACGTCGGTGGAGGCGACCACCCGGCCGTCCGAGGCGGCCACCACGGCCGCGTCGTCGCCGGGGCCGAGCAGGGTGGCGGCCCCCGGGTGCAGCCGCGCGGTGACCCGGGAGATGAGCCCGAATTCACCGGCCTGTGCCACATTCACCGGTCCACCTCGATCATTGTCGTCTCCACTCGGGCACCGTCATGAATCCGGCCTGCTCCGTACGGTAGTTTCACGTTCGAGCCGCTCCCGGGCGGCGGATAGGAGTCGGGTCGTGGTCCAGGCATACATCCTCATCCAGACCGAAGTCGGAAAGGCACGCGACGTCGCCGACGCGATCGCGGACATCTCCGGCGTGGTCCGGGTGGACGCGGTGACCGGGCCGTACGACGTGGTCGTGCTCACCGAGGCGCACACCGTGGACGAACTCGGGACGATGATAGTCAGCCGGGTCCAGATGGTGCCGGGCATCACCCGGACCCTGACGTGTTCGGTGGTACGACTGTGACGACTGAGCAGGTGGACGTCTCTGCCGCCGGCTCGCCGGCCGGCGATCCGGCTCCGGACGGACGGTCTCCGGACAGGCCGGCGGCTCCGGATGGGCCGGACCGGACGACCCGGCAGGCGGCCATCTGGGCGACCGTGGTGGCGTTGCCGTTGACCGTGATCGTGGCGCTCGCCGCGTTCAGCCGGCTCGCCCCGGCCGGGTCCGACGACGACCCGGGGGCCGCCGCGGACCCGTCGGCGGCGGCGTCGGCCGGTGTCGCGCCGGTGCCGACCACGCCGGTGCAGATCGCCGCCCCGACGTTGGACGAACGCGCCGAGATCGTCTGCCGGGCGCTGGTCTCCCAACTGCCGGGTGCGCTGCGCGACCTGCCGCAGCGTCGGGTCACCGACGGCGCCGAGCAGAACGCGGCGTACGGCGAACCGCCGATCACCGTCGCCTGCGGGGTGCCGGCGGCGGAGTTCCCGCCGACCGACCTGGTGTACGCGCTGGACGGGGTCTGCTGGCACGCCGCCGAGCAGGCCGACGCCACCGTCTGGACCACCGTCGACCGGGAGATCCCGGTGCGGGTGAGCGTGCCCGGCTCGTACGACGAACCGGGCCAGTGGGTGACCGCGTTCGCCGACCCGCTGATCGAGACGGTGCCCAGCGACGCGGACGCCGCCCCGCGCGGCTGCCGCGCCTGACTCTGGGTCCGGTCCGCTCTGGTCCCGCTCTGCTCGGGGCCGGTCTGGGGTCCTGGCGGCCGGTCAGCGCAGCCCGGTGCCCCGGCTCAGCGCGGTACGGATCAGCCGGTCCACCAGCTTCGGGTACTCCAGGCCAGCGGCCGCCCACATCCGCGGGAACATCGAAGTCGGGGTGAACCCCGGCATGGTGTTGATCTCGTTGAGGTAGATCTGGTTGTCGTCGGTGACGAAGAAGTCGACCCGGGCCAGACCGGCGCAGTCCAGCGCGGTGAAGGTGCGGCAGGCGTAGTCCTGCACCTGCCGGGTGACCTGCTCCGACAACCCGGCCGGGATGTCGTACTCGCAGGAGTTGTCCAGATACTTGGCCTCGAAGTCGTAGAACTCGTGGTCGGTGACCACCCGTACCTCGGCCAGCAGGGACGCCTCGGGGCCGCCGCCGGCCTCGCCCTCGATCACCCCGCACTCGACCTCACGGCCGACGATCGCCGCCTCGATCAGCACCTTCGGGTCGATCTCCCGGGCGGTGGCGACGGCGGCGTCCAGGTCGGCCCAGTCGGAGACCTTGGTGATGCCGTACGACGAACCGGCCCGCGACGGCTTGACGAACACCGGCAGGCCGAGGCGCTCCTTGTCGGCGTCGCTGAGGCTCACCCCGGGGCGCAGCACCGCGTACGGGCCGGTCGGGATGCCCTCGACGGTGGCCAGCTTCTTGGTGAACTCCTTGTCCATCGCGGCGGCCGAGGCGAACACCCCGGCCCCGACGTACGGGATGCCGGCCATCTCCAGCAGCCCCTGGATGGTGCCGTCCTCGCCGTACGCGCCGTGCAGCGCCGGGAAGACGACGTCGACGCCGGCCAGGGCAGCGGCCGGACCGTCGGCCGGGTCCAGCACCATGATCCCGTTGCCGGTCGGGTCGGCGGGCAGCACCACGGCCGAGCCGGACCGGTCGGTGATCTCCGGCAGTTGCCGGTCGGTGATGGCCAGCTGGCTGCCGTCGCCGGTGGTGAGCACCCACCGCCCGGCGCGGGTGATGCCGACCGGGACGATCTCGTACTCGTCGGTGTCCAGGGCGGCCAGGATGCTGCCGGCGCTGACGCAGGAGATCGCGTGCTCGGTGCTGCGGCCGCCGAAGACGATGGCGACGCGGGTCTTGGCTGGGCTGGTCACAGGGGTGCCTTTCGTTCGCGGCCTGCACGCGCCCGCCGGGCATGGTCGGGGGAGCCCGGCGGTACGCGGTTCACGTCTTCGCGCTCACGCGGCTGACCCTACTCTGCGTACCCGCCCACCGTGCCCTGACCGGCCCGGGATCCTCCTGATGATGCAAGGAGTAACCGCCGAGTAGCTGAGGACCCGGGACCCGCGTTCGTCGGGCGGCGGGCTACCGGCGCCATGCGCAGGCGAGCCCGCCCGCCTTCACACCGTCGACGAAGGTCGACCACGTGCCCGGGTCGAACCGCAGCACCGGACCGGACATGTCCTTGCTGTCCCGTAGCGCCACACTGCCGTCCCTCAGTAACGCGGCCTCCACACAGTTGTTCTGCCCGTTGCTCCGGCTCGACCTGAACTACCGAGCGGCGGGAATCACGCCAGCGTTCACTTGTCGATCTCCTTCACCGCGTCCCTGATTGCCTGCGCCGCCCACACATTGACCGACACCGCTTCTGGGATCGCCCACCTCAACAACATCATCCTGGCGGGATGATGCCGACACCGTTGACCGGCAACGTATCACCGAGTTACTAGACAACCTCTAGCCCGGGTCACCGGCCGGTCCTGGACTCCGAACGACCTCCACTGTGGGACGTGGGTCGGGGACCGCAGCCAGGACTTGGAGCACCAGCCATGACGACCACTACACACTCGGCAATCTAGACCACAAGGCTGGCTGCCTCCGCATTAGCCATTCCGGACTTCCCTCTGCCCACGGAAACACCCCATCACGATCAGGCCAAGCAACCATCAGGACCGGAAAGTTGTCCGTCAGATAAAAGTTCTCAGCCTGCCCCAAGTAATCCCCATAATGAGATCTTGAAAATTCCACAAACTTGACTGCCATATTACTCAATATATCAGACGATTCAGATCCATGCCGAAACTCGCCACCCTCTTTGATGAGTCCTGCGATTGTATCCAGAATCGCAAATTCCGTATCAATATCTAAGCCCAAGATAATGATCTCGGGATGGCCGCGAGTGTGGTATAATCCGATCGAATATGAGAAGCTTGGCTCTTCCGGAATCTCAGAAAACACACCCACTTTATGAAACCCGTAATTGCGTATGTTTGCGAGCAGGCCAGCACGCCGACCAGCGGCCTTTATTTTTGACTCACGCTCAACACCACAAAGCTCACAGGATTCGTCATGCGGCCACTTTGTCTGCATCTAGTTATCCCACTTCTCCCGGTTGCATAAACGACATAGCAACTGTCCGTTCGACCTGTCGCCCGACCCGCCACGGGACTTGGGTACGATATGATCAACCTGCCCTTCGTTGGTGGGTGGAGTGACACCGCGCTCCGATTTTCTCGGCTTCGAAACCTCTACGCCACAACGCTCACAAACATTCACACCATAACTATTTCCATTCTCGTCCCACACTGCCCTTTTCTCGGCAGGAGTGAAATCCTTGCCGGGGCGCCCCCCTGGAGCGACCGGGCAGTTGTGCACAAGTACCGGCGTGTTGTCGGCGAGCACATAGTATGTATGGATGTCGGCGACGGTTAGATTGTAGACGGTGCGACGCTCGACCCACCGGCTGATCGCCGAAATCTGCACGTAGGTGCCAGTGGAGGTGCGAAGCCATTGTCCGATTTCGAGATCATCAGCATCCACCCACTTATCAAGTTTTGGAAGCCAGAATGGGTGCCGGTCGGTAGCAATCAGGGTTTTACCTTCGGCTCCCGGATTGCCCTTATCTGACTCGATTGTTACAGCAACGAGGCTTTTGTCGCCAGCTCCCGTGATCGTGTCGGTGACACTTTTTTGCGCAGTCCGGCCGGTTTCAGGGTCGGTCGCCAGCACCATGTCGCCGACCTCCACCTGCTCGATCTTCTTGGTGCTTCCGTCTGCCATGAGGACCAATGTCGCCGAAGCGAAACTATTCTTGCAGGCACTCAAATAGTATCGGAAGTCACTGTGAAGCGGCAAGCCAGTCTTTATCCTACGACCACCGCCACCGACGGCCCCCAACCCTTCGAACATTCCATGCACGAGTCCGACCAAAATAATGTTGTCGTCGGCCACCTTTTCCCAAAAGTCATTGCTACAGTAGCCTTTCGTACAAATCTGATACAAAACGGCATTTGCGTCCAGGTATGTGTTCATCTGGTCGCAACTCAAGTAATTCCCACAATGGAACTCACCGTGACACCACCGGTCACCTTGGCAGTGCTCTGCCAGGTATCCCACTAGCTCAGCGGCGTCGGGTCCGCCCGAGGGGATGGGGTAGTCGTTCAGGAAAACCTGACCGAACCCGTTGGTCTCGACACGATAATTCTGGTTCGCAACAACCGTTACTTTTTCGTAGGACTCCGGCGACGCACTTTTCGGCGTGTAGTTTTTGGTGACGTGTTTGCCGTTCTTTTTCCCATAGGACCATACGTGACCGTCGTTGTCTCCAGTGATGTACAGACCGGTGGGGTCCGAGTAGGTAGTGGGGTTGTTGTTGGCGTAGGCGTAGCCGTGCATCTGCTGGGGGTCGGCCGGGTCCATGA
>NZ_JBHMIN010000077.1:0-21965 GCF_048060215.1 Micromonospora sp. LOL_021
CCAATACCGAAACTACTCAACCGAGCTCAAGACGAACCGCGTCGGTGGATCGAGGCTGAGGTTGCGGCGATCTGCTGGCCGGACCGGAATTTGTTTCGACAATGCAATGAACTGATCTCAGCAAGGAATGCCGGTTAATCCGGTACGACACGGTCATATCGGTAGTACCGGACGGTCCTCGAAACAGACGTGGAGCCATCGATAGACAGGTCTTGCGACAGATCCACGTCTTCGAGAGGCTCCACGTGCTGACATATCGTGCCATGGTCGACGTCCCAAGGGAACTGGTGCAGCACGTGGCGCGGTTGCTGCACGCCGAACGCCGCGCCCGCGGCACCCGGAAGAAGACTCGGGCGCTGACCTGCTTCTACCAGGCACTACTCGTGCTCGTCTGGTTCCGCAAGGGCGAGGACATCGCGCTGATCGGAGCCGGCTTCGGCATCTCCCGGGCAACCTCCTACCGCTACCTGACCGAGGGCATCGCGGTCCTCACCGCACAGGCCGAGGATCTACACGCCGTCCTGCGCCGGGTAGCCGCCGACGGCTGGTCCCACGTCATCCTCGACGGCAAACTGTTCGACTGCGACCGGCTCGCCGAGACCACCCTGTCCGTCAAAGGCGAAACGATCGACGCCTGGTACTCCGGAAAGCACCGCGACTTCGGCGCGAACGTCCAATCGGTGACCCGCCCGGACGGACTGCCGATCTGGACCTCTGCCGCGATGCCCGGACACCTGCACGACCTGACCTGCGCCCAGACCCTCGGCGTCACCGCCGCACTGAACTGGGCCGCCGCTACCCTCGGCCTGCCGACACTGGCCGACTCCGGCTACGAAAACGCAGGCCAGGGCATCAAGACCCCGGTCAAGCAGCCCACCGACGGCAGCCGGCTCGCCCCCGACAACCGCTTCTACAACCGACTCCTGCGCGGCCTACGCTGCCAGGGCGAACGCGGCTTCGCCATCCTCGTCGGACGGTGGAAAGCGCTACGCCACACCACCGCCAGCCCAAGCGGAATCGGCGACATCGTCGCGGCAGCACTACACCTGACCCACTTCGAATACAAATATCTACCCGAAAGTCGGTGAGATCACTTCAATGGCGGAATTGTTCTTTGGTGCGCTAAAGAACGAACGCGTGTCGCGTGTGAAGTATCCCACGCGTGAGGCGGCACGCCGGGACGTTACTGCCTACATCGAATTCTGGTACAATCGTCAGCGTCTGCATTCAGCGGTGGGCTACCGACCTCCCCGAGAAGTCCACGCAGAGTTCGAGAACCTTCAAATCGCGGCGTGAAAGACCGGCCGAACCACTGTCCGGAAAACTCGAGGCCCCTCAAATCGCATCGTCTCGATGAACTCGTACAAGCTCGTTACCGAGGGTCCTTCGCGAAGTACGCCGCGGCTTTTTTCAGGAAGCTGTTCTCCATTTCGAGTTCCCGGTTGCGACATTCGAGTTCCTTCAGTCGAGCGCGCTCCTCTCTGGCACTACAGCGTCGGGTTCGACGTCACCGATAACGTGCGCACCGCCATCACGAAGGTCCCAGCCGGGGTGTGGGCACCCGCGCTGACCGCGGAAGGCACCGTCCGCTCCGGCGCGCACGTCACCGAACTCACCGAGATCCTCGATCTCGCCGACGGCTGGCCAGACAAGATGCGAACCCTGGCCCGCACCGAACCGCTGCACCCGAAACACCGCAAGCAGGCATCCGAGATCGAGAAACGTCGCGGGCAACGCTTCCAGGCCGTCGCGACCGACCTCCCCGGGCACCACTACCCGAAACTCGACGCCTTCCACCGCGGATTGACGTGACGGAATGACGAGAACCACGGCCTGTCACGGAGCCTCCGAAAGGAGTGTCACGAGTCGGCTGCGATCGACCTTGCCTGTAGCGCCAAGCGGAACCTGAGACAGGAAAATCCACCTTGCCGGGATCATGTATCCGGGCAGGCGTCGACGGAGCGCGTTGTTGAGTGAACGGCGGAATTCGCTGGGTTCTTCGACTGGTTGAGTCGGGAGCACGAAACCGACCAGCATGGCGTCGGCACCGGAGCCCGTCGTCTCGACGAAGGCGGCGTCGACTTGGCCAGTGGCCATGACCGCAGATTCGATCTCAGTCAACTCGATGCGGAAGCCCCAGAGCTTCACTTGCCGATCCATCCGGCCGAGCAACTCGATCGCCCCGCTCGGTAGCAGCCGAGCAAGGTCGCCTGTCCGGTAGATGCGGCATCCACTGCTGGGTTCACGTACGAACCGCTCGGCCGTCAGTTCCGGGCGGTTGAGGTAGCCGATGGCGACTCCAGGACCACCCACGCAGAGTTCACCGGTTTCGCCGGCTGGTACCGGCTTTAGCTCGCCATCGAGGATCTGCAGCGATGTGTTCTGTAGCGGGATACCGATCGGGACGCGGTCCAGACCAGCCAGGCTCTCCTCCGTACAGTCGAAGTACGCTGCGAAGGTTGTGGTCTCGGTGGGACCGTAACCGTTGACCAGCCGTGTGGGCGGACCGGCGGCCAACACCCGGCGGACAGCCGCCAACTCGAGTTGCTCGCCACCGACTACAAGGGTGCGGAGGGTCCGGAACACCTCAGGCCGTTCGCGGGCGATCAGGTGGAACAGCGAGGTCGTAAGGAACATCGTGGAGATGGACTCATCCGCCAGCAATGTAGCCCATCGGCTGAACGTGACGCCCGTCAAGGCGGGAAAGACAACGATGGTGCCACCAGCTACCAGCGTATTCCAGATCTCGAATGTCGCGGCGTCAAATGCAGGGTTGGAGCCGTTGGCGACTCTGTCGCCCGGCTCAATCGTGCAGAACAGGGGCTCGACCGCAAGTCGACGGACGGCGCGATGTGGCACGATCACCCCCTTTGGCGTCCCGGTTGAGCCAGAGGTGAACATCACGTAGATTGCGTCGTCTCCACTGACAGGACCGCGCGTCGCGGGTTGGGTGCGTGTCGCGTGTGGCACTAGCCGCAAGCCACGGGTCGCCGCGCGGGAGTCCTGCCCGGGTGGATGTACCACCAGCGCCGCCGCAGCCTGGTCAAGCATCACCGCGAGTCGGTCCGGCGGTGCGGCATCGTCCAAGCACAGGTATGCCGCCCCCGCTCGGACGATGCCGAGCAGTGCCACGATCAGGTCGACGGAGCGTGGTAGCCGAACGGCCACGACACTGCCTTGGCCAACACGTCGGTTGGCGAGGTCGTCGACCATCAGTCCGGCCTGATGCCAAAGCTCGGCGTAGCTGAGTGATTGCCCGGTTATTGGATGCCGCACTGCCGGCGCGTTCGGGGTCTGTCGGACCCACTTGGCAACGAGATCGTGCACGCCTTGTCCTACCTGTCGCTCGGGCTCGTCCGTGCACGGGTGATCGGCCATCGTGGTCATACCCCCTCACCGGCTTGCACATTGCTTAGGCGAGCGAGTCCTCCCCAAGTCGTGGGTTGCCGGCTGGTGTCGGGATGCAAGCCGCGGCCGACCTTCTGGGTCAGAGCGTCGCGCACGCTTAGCAGGTACGGCCTTCCGCCTACCTGCATGTCGTCGGGCACGTTCGCGTGGTTGGGGTTCGGTCGGTCGTTGCGTTCCAGAACCGGGAGCAGAGAGCGGCGCGGCCAGCGACAGCCGGCAACTGGCAAAAAGGGCCCATTCACGGCGCCACTCGGCTTAGTACGCCGCGGGCAGCTGCCTCGCCCGGACCGAACTCGAGGTACCCGTCCCGGAAGGCTGATCGCTGCTTGATCTCCTCCTCGGTCATGACCGTACCGGAGCGCCGGTCGAGCCGGACAGCGCTGACTCCCCGCAGCGGAGGGATGCCGGCGCCTCCGACGTCGCTGAAGAGCCTGCACTGCATGACCAGCACGATCTCGGGAGCGTCGAGTAGGGGATAACTCGTCGAATGGGCCTGCCGGCAGAAGATGCCGACGGAGTAGTCGAGGCCGTCGAGAGCTAGGCCGGTGGTCGCTCGGGCTGGGTGGTCGCACCGGGCGGCTACCTCGGACTCGTCCAGCGAGTCAAGCAGTGAGGCGAGTCGCAGCAGTTCGGCGCGGGTGTCGCTGCTCAACCAGCGATAACGTCCCAACCGCTTGCGAATATCGGTTGAGGAGAGGAGCGGCGGCCTCGTGCGTGGCCGGGCCACCAACTGTCCACCGGTGAACGCCGACCGAACTTCGGCGTAGGCGGCGCTGGCCGCCTCGTGAAGCGTACGAACGATGGCCGGAACCGTACCGTCGGACAGCGCGCTCCAGCCCGGCAACTGCAGCGCTAGACCGACCGGGGCCTGTGGGATCTCGGCTGGGTCGACAATGACTCGATGCCCGGCAACCGTTGGACCGAGCTTGTCGCGGATGACCCGTGGCGCGAGAAACGCGATCGGGTCGATCAGCCGCAGGCGTAGGAGGCGGTCGTCGAGGTCACGGTACGGCAGGCCGGAGACCGCCTCAAGGTCCCGACCGGGCCAGCAGTTGAGGTGGAGGTGGAATCTCTTGTCGTAGAACATCGCGTTCTCGCGATCGATCGTGTCGCGGTCGAAGTTGTAGCAGAGGTGGACCTCGGCACCGTGTAGCCCGAACCGCTCCGTCGTCGTCGGGTCGCTCAGGTAGCGAACAAAGCGGTGTCCAAGTGAGAAGATCGCATCGATCGTAGCCGCAGCGAGTTCCGTGGTCGCCGTGCGAATGTCGTCGTTGGAGGCCAACAGCATGCTGTCATATCGACTGTGTGGGAACAGTTTGTCCACGACCCCGAGCCGGTCGGTGGAGCCGGCCACCTCGTACTCGGCGATGAGCCGCTCGCCGTAGAACTTCCGGGCGCTGGTGTTGTTACGCACCGATGCCGCCTCCGGGAATCGTGGGGTCGGGAGTTTCGGCATCACCATCACCTTCTCGGCCGCCGCTGGGTACAGCGCGTCCAAGCGTGCCATTGGTCCTCCTCGTAATTGGTATCGAAGGCGCGGCTCTCCGACCGGGCCGGTTCCGACGCGTGGAGCCGACGGGCCTGCAGCAGGGTCACAACGTGATCGCGGATGCCCCACTCGACCTCGATCGGTCCGTCAAACCTGCTCGCGAGGTTCAGCGTCAGGCTCGCGACCAAGCCCAGATCGGAAACGAGATGCGGCACCGGGGGTGGTGCGGACGTCCCTGCCAGGCCGGCATGTGGGAAATGGACGATCTCCCCACCCCGATCCGGGCACCCGCCAGTGCCGTCGGACTCGTAGTACTCGACCATGACGTAGGCGCCGTCCCAGGGGCTGTGGGACACGGCAGTGCCCTGGTAGGTGAATCGCTCGTACCGAGTAACGAGGATCGCGATCCCTGCTTCGCCGTCGTGATCGCGCAGCCCGTGGTACGCGCGGGACCTGTCGCCGGTGCCGCTGCTCACGACCTGGTGAATCGCATCTACGAGGACGGCGGGCTTCGTCTCGACCCCGGCCTCGGAATGGTAGACGCCGGCGGCGGTGCCGTCCGGCATGTCCTCGAGCAGCGAACTAGACCGCAGCGACACCCGGTCCCCGGCGAATCTTGCTGCGATGCGCTGGGCCAGCCGGGTGGCAGTGTCGCTGCCGCCCGTTGGCATCTCGGCCCGGATCTGGTCGCAGACGGCTGTCGGCACCACCATCGCGTCTGCAGGAGTGGTGTGGCCTGCGGCGCGGATCGCGAGAAGCCCGGCCGCCTTGCGCCCGATGGTGTGCAGATTGAGGTCGTCGCTGAGCGGCAGGAGCAGGGCGTCGTCGGCACCTGGACCGTGAGGGACAGCCGCGGCAATGATCCGATCTCGATTGGTGATGACCAACCCGCGATCCGCATCGACCGTGACAACCTCGCCGTCGCGCAGCAACTTGGTGGCCCTGGCTACCCCGATCAGAGACGGGATGCCCCTCTCTCTCGCGACGACCGCGGAGTGGCTCAGGAGCCCGCCTTCCTCGGTGACGATGGCGCCAGCCATCCGCAGGAGGAGAATCAGGTCGAAGTCGGTGCCGGGAGCGACGATCACGTCTCCGACCTGCATTCGAGTCAGGTCGGCGGCGGAAGAAACGTTCCGTACCACGCCGGTGTGCCGTCCCGGCGCAGCGCACAGTCCACGAAGCTCCTGCTGTCCCCAGCCGTCGAGGTGCATCGGGCGCAGGACACCGTCCGGCAGCCCGCAGTCGTCGGGCCAGTCCATCCCCTCGTGCCGCCGTAGGACGACGCCCTCGGCCCGGCGGCGGTCGATCACCGGTCCCGGCACATGGGCGGCGTCTTCGACCAAGCGGATGATCTCCTCGAGTAGGTAGAGGCGCAACTCCTGAAGGTCCGTGCCGGTACGACCGGCGATCTCGGTCAGCAGCGGAAGACGATGCCGGGTAACGGATCCCAGCAACTTTTTGTTGCGGTCGCGGACTTCACCGGTGTATCGGAGCAATCCGAGCAGACGATTGAGCCGAGGGTCATCGATGACCGGTTCGGGTAGCTCCGTCTTCCGTTGCAGCCAGTGGCGCAGCTGATCCTCGGGAAGCTCTACGAACTGGCGGAACCGGTGCGCGACGCCTTCGTACGTGACCGTCTGCGCGCCATAGGCGGAACCCAAAGCGGTGTGCCGCTCGACAATCTCCAAAAGCGCCGCCCGTTCCTCGGTCGGA
This sequence comes from Micromonospora sp. LOL_021, assembly GCF_048060215.1. Lineage (NCBI taxonomy): Bacteria > Bacillati > Actinomycetota > Actinomycetes > Micromonosporales > Micromonosporaceae > Micromonospora > Micromonospora sp. LOL_021. The sequence continues at coordinate 6,611 of NZ_JBHMIN010000077.1, forward strand.
TCCAGCCCGCCTTCGGCGCGGTGCCGGCGCACCAGGTCCAGAAATGCTTCGTCGGCATCTCCGGCGGCTGTAGTCTCTGCCGATGTGGAAAGCGCCGCCAGATATCGGTCAGCGGCGGAGGCGTCGGGCAGGTATTCGGAAGCGAGAGCCCGTGACGCAGCATGTAGAGCATGCTCCACCTGCACAAGATTCACCTCGTAGATCTCGCCAAGCGGCACGTGCTGAAGTCGCACGAGCGCCGAAAGCAGGGTGGCGTCGTCGAGTTCCGCGAAGGTCATGTCCTCGAGTTCGGCGGCGAGAGCCCTCGATCGTGGCCGTCTATTCGTCAACACCTGCTCGAGTTCCGCCGCAGTGGCCTCGGGTTCAAGCAGAAAGCGGGCTCCGAAGCGCCGGGCAAGCCGTTCCCACTCCTCTGTCGGGGCATAGCTGGTCGTCTCCCAGGGCGCGAAGACGACCGCGGTGTTGGCGAATCGAAAAGGGTTCAGAAACGGGTTGTGTCGTTGATAGAGGCCATGCAGGAATTCGGCGGCGAGCAGCGTTTCAGTCCGCCGAAAGTTGATCTTATGCCAGGCGCGGTGACGACGCCAGGATGCGAGCACGGGCGCTCCTTGGAGGGGAGGGGGTTACGGACGTCAGAGGCTCGACTGGCGGCTAACTACCGACGGATGTCGGCGAATGGCCCAGCACGGCCATCCCTTCCTCGAGCACCGAGTAGTCGGTGTACTTCCGCCAGTCGGCGCGGTCCGGGTACCCGCTCTTGGCGGATATCAGCGTGCGCAGCAGGTGACGCTCAATCTCCTCGTTGACCACTAGGTAGGACATCTTCCCGGCGTCGGTCTCAAGGTAGAGGTAGTCACCGTGGTCCGCGTAGATCTCCGGCAGGTCCGCGTAGTCCGTGACCGGAAGATGGTCGAAGCGCGAAACGAGTTCGTCAGCGACATCGATATCGCCCGGTACGCAGTGGAGGTGGAAGTGATGGCACAACCGGTGCTCCGGTCCGTCCGACAAGCAATGGCCGACGCGTCCGTGTTCGTAGAGTGTGACAGACCCCCACCGGTCGCGGATGCGGTCCTTGATCTCCGTGCGCAAGGCGGTGAGTTCACCGAGAAGTTCCGGCGGCACCTCTCCTGCGCAGCCGTAGTGCTCTCGCGAGAAGATGATCAGGTGGCCGGGCGTGAGCGGGGCCGCGTCGAAGCACACGCCGAAGTGCTCGGTGCTCGCGAGTAGCAGTTGAGGGTTCGGGTCGCAGAAGACGCATCCGCGCCTGTACTGCCCCAGGATATTCTCGTAGGTGTTGGCGTTCAAAGGAGACTCCTCCTGGTTCGATGTTGTCTCAGTTATCGCGCCGACCGGCGACGAGCAGCGTGGACGGGGAGAGCCGGCCAGCCGGTCCTCCCGGATAATTGTGAACTGCCGACCTATCACTGTCTTCAGCTCGGCTGGGCGGTAGTAGGAGAAGTAGCGGGCGACCCCAAACTTTTCGTAGTCCTCATGGCGCGGGCCCTCGCCAGATCCTTCGAACAGCAGTACGGCGACGACGCCCCCGGGGCGCAACGCTCGGCGGATCTCGCTCAGCACGACCGACATGTCTTTCTTGGGCAAGTGGAGAAGGGAGAAGGAGGCCCACGCACCGGCGAACTCAGCTTCGGGAAGGTGCAGGTCGTACAGGTCCATCTGGAGGGCCTCGACGCCGCACTCGCGACAGTTGCGTACCATTCGGGGTGAGAAGTCGATCGCGAGCGGGTCCAGTCCTTTTCCCTTGATTAGCAGAGCCTCGTGCCCCGGTCCTGACCCCAAATCAAGAACTCGGTCGCCGACCTGGCGAACCTCCTCAGCGAACCAGCCGAGGCTGGCGTTCCGGAACTTGTCGTAACGTCGGTTTCGCACCTTGCCGTAGGTATCGGCACACCGGTCGTACGCCTCGCGGAGTGCATCGTGATCATTCACCGGACGCCCATTGGGACTGCCTGCTCACGTATCGAATCGAGCGCTTCGATCAACCGGTCGATATCGTCTGCGGTGGAGCCGCTGCCAACGCTGATACGCAGCGTTCCGTGCGGGGTCGTACCGAGCGTTTGGTGAATGAGGGGCGCGCAGTGCAGACCGGCTCGTGTCATGATTTGGAACCGCTCGTCGAGCAAGGCGCTCACCTCGCTGGCGTACAAGCCCTCGATATTGAGCGAGATGACCGGAACGCGAGGCAGGTCCGGTCGGACTTCGTAGACCGTGATGCCACTCATTGTGCGCAGGCTCGCCAGGCATGCTTGCATGAGTGTGAGGGCAGCAGCACGATCGGCCGCGATTCCAGCGGGTGTCAACGTCGCCACCACCGCGCCGAGTCCAGCAATACCTAGATAGTTCGCCGTGCCCGCCTCGAGCTTGTCCGGCATGGTGGCTGGATGGCGTAGGGACTGGGAGTTGACGCCGCTACCCCCGACCTCCAAGGGCCGGATGTCGAGAGGATGCCGCACGAACAGGGCGCCTGTCCCAGGCGGTCCCTTCAACGACTTGTGCCCTGTGAGCGCCAGCATGTCGACCCCAAGCTCGTCAACTTCGATATCGAGGAACCCAGCTGTCTGTGAGGCGTCGAGCAGGAACAGGGCGCCATGTGCCCGAGCGATCGCGGCGAGTTCGGCCACGGGAGCGACGACGCCGGTCACGTTGGATGCATGGTTAACGACCATTAGTTTCGTCTCGGGTCGCAGCGCGGCGCGGAAGGCGGCGAGGTCGAACGTCCCATCTGGCGCCGTGCGTACGACGGTGTAAGTGCACTTGCCAGCGAGTCGCAGCTCCTCCAGAGGGCGCAGTACGGAGTTGTGCTCAATGTCCGTCGTGATCACGTGGTCACCGGGCGCCAGTGAACCGCGAATGGCGATGTTGAGCGCGTGCGTAGCGTTTAGGGTGAAGGCAATTCTCGAAGGATCGGTTACACCGACCACCTGGGCCAGGGCCGCGCGAGCCTCATCCACGATCCGCTTCGCCTGCCGTGCCTGGCTATGGGATCCCCGGCCGGGGCTGGCGCCCACCTCGTTGAGGTACTGGCGGGTCGTCTCCCAGAGGAGATCCGGCTTCGGGAACGAAGTGCTGGCGTTGTCAAAGTAGATGGGGCGCGTCCGCAGGGCGGTCATCACTGTCCCTCGAGTGCGAGCTCGTCGAGTTCGGCGGCTATACCCTGGGCCAGGGAGTCGACGAACCCAGGATCGACGGCCGTTTGATTGAACACGATCCGCACGGTGAGTCCGCCGCCGCCGTTCTGCCGCACGAAGAAGGACAGGCCGGGCTCGGCAAAGCTATCGACCTCATCGAACTGCAGCCGCCGCAGCCACCCGCCCGGCACCGACCACTGAGCGTCGTCGTATGGCTCATATGCGTAGAAGAGGCGGGCCGGGCGGGCCGCTCGGCCGAAACTGTCCGGCTGCAGTGCCTTGACCAGCATCGGGAGCGGAATGTCCTGGTGCAGGAGTGCTTCCAGCACCTGCTGCCGGACCTGGACAAGGCGGCTGCGCCCAGGAGCGCCCACATCCGGACGGAGGCGTAGCACGATCGAATGGGCGAACCAGCCGATCATCTGCTCCACGTCCACGCCGGTTCGGTTAGCTGTCGGACTGTGCACAACGACGTCCGCGTCCCCAGAGGCGCGCTGCCACGCTGCGGCGACAGCGGTCAGAACCGTCATGAACATCGTCGCGCCGGCGTCGCGGGCCACCTTCCGCAGCCCGGCCTCGGTCGTGCCGTCGATGGACACCGCGGCCTCGCAGCATCGATGGCTGCCGACGGACGCTGCGGGGGCGGGCAGTGATAGCGGGGGGAATGGCTGCGTCCCGGCGAGCTTCGAACGCCAATAGGCGAGCTGTTGCTCCCATCTCGCGCCCGACAGCTGCCGGCGCTGCCATGCCACCCAGTCGATGAACTGAAGCGCGGACGGCTGGGCATGACGGCCGGACAGGTCTTCGGCTAAAGCGGAGAGGAGAACCTCCGCGGACCAGCCGTCGAACACCAGGTGATCGACGGCCAGCAAGAGGACGGCGTTGGTGCGCGTGAAGCGGGCGATCGCTGCGCGCAGCAGTGGCGGGGCGTCCCGTGGAAGTGGCTCGCGCAGCAACTCGCTCTGGATTTGACGTAGGAGCACAGTCCGGTCCCCGACGGGGCAGTCGCCGAGATCGTGTACGGCGACGTCGAGGGTGATGTCCTCGACGATAATCGGGGTGGCGGTGCCGGCGGAGACGTCCAGCCGGAACCCTGTACGCAGGGCCTCGTGGGCCTTGACGACCCGGTGCAGTGCTCCGGTCAGATCCGCGTCATCGAGGGGCGCCGCGACCTCGACCGCTACCGGCACCACGAACGAGGGTGCCTTCCTGCCCTCGCGGAGGTTGCGCGCCTCCCGCAGCAGGCGGTTCTGCTGTAGCGCCGACAGCGGCAGATCCCCGTCACGCGGAACGGGAGTCAGCGTGTCGCCACCGATTCCTTCGTTCTCGCGTCGGTGCGCTTCAATCGCAGCGACGTAGTCGGTCAGCCGACGGTGATCGAAGAGCAAGTCGAGCGTGAGCCGCACGCCGAGAACGGACTTGAGCCGCTCGGTGACCTTCGCGGCCAGCAGTGAATCGCCGCCGGAGAGGAAGAAGTCGCTAGTGCGGTCTGGTGGTTGGCCAAGGATGGCCTCCCACACACCAGCCACAATCTCCTCCATCGCAGTCCGCTGGGCCGACAATCCACTCGCCGGCAGAGTTTGCTCGGCGGCCGGCGATGTACCCGGCTCAAGAACTCGTCTCACCGAATCTCCTGACATACTGATCGATATGAGCGAAGCATCGATCCCGGCGGCTGGTCCGCGATCGGTTGACGATCGACTGCCCCATGCCAATTGATTTGGCCCAGCCCTGCGAGCTGCAGGCAGCTCGGCCGGACGGGTCAGCCGCGCGGCGATTGAATGGTTGGCGAGAGGGGTGCCAGCGGTGAATGTGATACCGCGTGGTGTGACCTCGCGCCGAGACCTCCGCGACAGCTCAAGCGTGTCGCAAGTTCACTACCGTAAATGAGCCCGGTACGAGCGCGCAATCGGCCAGGACGTCTCCGGTTCCACATAGACACAATCGTCCCCCGTCGTGGAAGGCTGCAGCATTAGCTACGTAGAGAAGGGTGACTCTAGCATCGCCCAACTTCGCTGTAAACCCCGTTTTGACCAGGCTCAGAGCGCCTTTGCTGGTGAACTGGAGCTTGGCGCGGACCAGCGTGTCGAGGAGACCTCTTCCGGTGCGCCGACCCGGAGTGCGGGCAATACCGTCAACTTAACATGTCTGGCCTGGTAAGGACCCACAACCTGATCTTGGTGCGGGGTGGTAGGGGTTTCTTGTAGTCGTCTGTCTGGCGGGGGTAGCGGCGTCCGGGTTGGCGTTGTTGGCGGGCGAAACTGCGGATGCGGGGCGTGGCCGGTAGGAGGTTGCGTTCGTCGGTGATCTCGTAGATGACGTCGGCGACCAGGTCGGCCAGGTCGTCAGGGGGAAAAGGCCGCGTCGTCACTGACGTGACGCGCGGCTGCCTGCACGGTGCGGGTGAACGATATGCGGTCGGGGTCCAGGTCGGCGTGTTCGGCACCGGCGACGATCAGCGCGCGGATGGCCTGGTAGACGCAGAGCAATGCGTAGACCTCCTGGTAGACCAGGTCCGGGCGCCCGGACCGCAGGACGACCTCGGCGCCGCCGCGCAGCCGGGTCTCCACGTCACCGATCGCGGTCTCCAGGGTCCACCGCTCGTGGTAGAGCTCGGGGAAATCCCGCAGGGGGTAGGCGTCCGGGTCGAGCAGGGTGGTGACCAGGCAGAACAGTTCGCTGACCTCACGGTTGCCGTGCTCGTCGGGCTCGGATTCCACCGTGTACTCGATCACCCGGACGCTGATGCCGGGGATCTGCTCAGGGGGTACCTTCGTCTTGCGGCGGCGCAGCCGTCGTGCCTGTTGCGGGTCGGCGATCCTCGACACATACGAGCGGTCGGCCAGGACCTGCAGCACCGGCAGGTCCACCCCCGCCTTGACTCGCAGTACCGCGTGCGCGTTGGTGGCCACGATCGCGGTCAGGTCCTCGTACGACAGGAAGTTACGGTCGGCCACGACCACGTCCCCGGTTCCCAGCCGTGGCCACAACGTGCGGGCCAGGTTCTGCTCCCCGGTGGCCAGCACGCCCACGGCGGCGCCTTGCAGGCAGCGGGTACCGATCTCGGCCAGCGCCACCACCCGGACCTGCGGATACCCCACCGGTCCGGCCGAGTTCGAGGGCAGCCCGAAATGCGCCGCGTTCTCCGGCGTCCGAGCCACATTCATGGTGAACCCGTCGGCGGCCAGCTTCCGCAACCCATGGAAGTACGCCCACGGCGCCGCGGCCGCGTCGGTCACCATCGGCCGCATCGAGGTCGCCAACACCCCCTGCATCGCCTCCGGCCCCAACCGCACCCTGGCCTTGGCCAGCGCCGCCGCCGACGGCTGCATCCCCACCTGCCGCCGCATCCGGTACCGCCGGGCCCACGACAGCCCACCCAGCAGCTTGTTCCACACCTCCACGTACGCGCTGTCGAGAAACAACACGCACGCCATCACGTAGTACGCCATCAACCGAGCCGGCAGCAGCCGATACCGCTGCTCCCGCGCATCCCACTCCTCGATCGCCAGATCCACCGACTCCGGCGGGAACGCCGCCGTCAACACCCCGACCCCCACCAGATCCGGCAACCGAACCCGCGACCCCGCCTTGACCTGACCAGCCCTCGCCACGAGCAGAGATAATAGACCACACCACACTACCAGTAAGTTAACGGTATTGGGAGTGCGGGGGTTGGAGGCACAGGCGTCCGGAGCTCAACTATGCGGGTTGACAAAGCCGAGCGATCGTGCAGTAGAGTGACACATCGATCGATCAGCGCCTTGCCGCCGATCGGCAAGTGCAAGTGCCGCGCCATGTCCAACCAGGTCAGCCGATTGTTGCTGACGAGGACATGGAAGCGACGACAACGGGGGCAGGTGTGCATTCTTCGATAATTGATGAGGTGCGACGCGCACGCGTCCGGGTAGGTCCGCCGAATAATGAACGCGGCACCACTCCGGTCGTCGCTGATATCCGCCGCGTTGTGGTGATTCTCGCGTCGTCGCGAAGCGGCAGTAGTCTGTTGTTCGATCTCCTCCGGCGCACCGGTTCCTTTGTCTGTCTCGACGGTGAACACACCCATCTGTACAAATTGAATTCGATGGGATTGCCGGGGTGGCCGGACGCCCACGACGGCGATGTCGACCCGGATGCCGACGGTGAGACGTTCCTCGCCGACCTACTATCCGACTGCACCGTCCATAGTGGGCAAAGACCCAGGCCGACATTGGCCTACTCCAGCCAGGTAGCGAGGCGGCTCGTCGCGCAATGGCCCGTGCTCACGAGCCGCGTCGAGGAGGTCCGCGACGTCGCCGAGGAACAGCTTCTAAGGCGGACGTCGCTTGATGGGAAGTTCGACCAGGACCAGTTCCTCCTGAAGGTCATCGATGAACTCCGACAGCGTAGCGCGGACATCGACCCGCGGTACTACGACATACCGTGCGACGTTGTACGGAAGCATTTCCCGGCGCTGGCGACCGTCGCGACGGCACCGCCGCTGCCCGACGGGGTTATCGAGGAGCCGCCATTCGTCGTCCCTCAGCCGGCCGCCCCGGCGACGCCCGAGGATCTGATAAGCCGGCCATTGCTGATTAAGGCATCGGTCGACGCCTACCGTGTTGCCCTGCTGGAGAAACTCCTGTCAGGAGCCGACGTCCGATTCATCCATCTCACCCGGAATCCTGCAGCCGCCGTCAACGGCCTGTACGACGGATGGCGGGACCGTGGCTTCTTCTCCCATCATCTTTCCGGACGCGCCACCCTAGCCATCGACGGATACTCCGAGACGTTGTGGGGCAGCGAGTGGTGGAACTTCGACCTGCCGCCGGCCTGGCGCGACGTCGTGCGGCGTCCGCTACAGGAGGTGTGCGCCTTCCAGTGGTGCCAAGCCAACTCCAGCATTCTGGCGGCCCTGGCCACGTCGCCAGCACGGCGGCTAAGCATGCAGGCCGAGGAGGTGATGGCCGGGTTACATCGCCGCGCGGTGGCGTTGCGAAGGATTTTTGAGTTCTGCGGCATCGATCCGACCGACGGCGCTGACTCGGTGGACCGCGTCCTGATGTCGACGAAGCGTCCCACGCCGGGCCGCTGGCGCGAGCGTGCCGCAGTTCTCGGCCCCGTCCTGGGCGATCCGCGACTGCGCGACTTGGCGTCACGGCTCGGATATGGACCTGAGCCTGACAGCCGGTGGACATGATGTCGGGGGCGAGTCGACCCGCCGCGTATCACGGGACGGGCTGGCTTCCGCGACACGGCACCCACGCTGACGACGTGCGCGCCGGGGCGCTGTGGCGGCGGTCGGGCAGCAACAGCGAATGGGCACCGCTGCAGAGTGTCGTCCTCTCCCTGCCATGCCAGTCCTGGCCCGCTCCGGCCGACTGGAATGATGCGCTCTACCTGGGGCCGGTTGGTTTTCCGAGACTGCGCCACCAACTCCAGGCGTACGCACAGACGCTCGAGTCGCTCGGCGTCGAGGTTGTCCACTATGAGTGGCCGGCGATTGGCTCGCCCGCTTACAACGGTATCTTCGTGCGCGACCAGTTCTTCATGACCCCCGAGGGTGCGATCGTGGCGCGGATGGGCAGTCAACCCCGGGCCGCCGAGGCCCGATGGATTACCGCGGCGCTCGGTGCCGAGGGCGCGCCGATCGTCCGCACCATCCGCGGAGATGCCTGCTTCGAGGGTGCCGACGCCATCTGGCTGCGACCGGACCTGGTGGCCATAGGTGTCGGCAACCGCACGAACGAGAGGGGTGCGAGCCAGGTCGCCGACGTTCTACGGGAGCAGGGCATTGCGTCGGTGGCGTTCAACCTCCCATCCGAGGTCCAGCATCTCCTGGGCTTGCTGCAGGTCGTGGCGTCCGATCTCGCGGTGGTCCGCACGGGCCTCGCACCTCGGCGGCTTCTGGACACCTTGGCCGAGGTCGGCATCGCCGTCGTCGAGGTGCCGGAGAGCGAATCCGTGACAGCCCGACAGGCAATCAACTTCGTCACCATGGGGCCTCGGCGCGTCGTGGTCGTCGATGGCTCGAGCGACGTCCAAGACACACTCACGCGCGCAGGCATCGAGGTGGTCGCGGCCGTGCACTGCCCCGAGTTGCTCAAGTGCGCAGGGGGCCTCGCGTGCGCGACAGGCATCCTGCATCGGCGAATGACATCCGGCCTTCCGGATGAAAGCGAGGCGAGCCGTTGAACTTGTCGGTAGTCCTACTTGGCCCACCCGGCGTCGGTAAGGGGACGCTCGCCGGCGTACTGGCCCGGCGGTTCGGTGCGACGGCCATCAACAGCGGGGCGCTGCTGCGCGCCGAGGTCGGGTCTGGCAGCGATGTAGGCCTATGCGCAGCCGGGCACATACGCCGTGGCGATCTCGTCCCGGACGAGATCGTGTTCGGGTTGCTTCGCCGGGCCGTCCTCGACAAAGATGGTCGGCTTCTCGTAATTGACGGCTTCCCCAGAACCGTCACACAGGCCGAGATGCTCACCGCTCTGCTGAGCGGTGTCGGAAGCCCGGTGGGACTGGTCGTTGATCTGGTGGCCGACCGTGCAACCCTAAGACAGCGCATGCTGGCTCGCGCTGGCGTCAACCTCGGCAAGGACACCACCGGGAGCCGCCGCGACGACGACCAACCAACCACCATCGAGCGGAGACTCGACGCCTTCGGCAGTACGCCGCCAGAACTGCTCAGCTACTTCAGGAACGGAACGGCAGTTGCCACGGTCGACGGACGCCGGCCAAAGGACGAGGTGGCGGAAACAGTCGGTCTGCTGCTGTCGGAGGTGCTCGCAGCGGGCGGATGGAGTGCGAAAGGAAGTTTTAGCTGACGATGCTGCTGTTGATCCGGCATGCGAAGACCATCCAGGACCCAGCGGTTCCCGCCGAGCGTTGGGCGCTAGACCCGGAAGGCATCGACCAGACACGAGCGCTGGCGGGCGACCGGGACTGGAACCGACTGCGGCACTGGTACAGCTCGTCGGAATTGAAGGCTGTCGCGACCGCGCGTGCCCTGACCGACAATTCGATCGCAACCGACCATGGTCTTGTGGAGTTGCGCCGTGGCGGCTGGAGCGAGAAGTATGACGATCTGGTGCGACGGCTCTTCCAGGAACGCCATACCGCTCCCGCCCCCGGCTGGGAATCGGCGAACGCGGCGCTCGGGCGGTTCGATGCTGCACTACGGGCGATTGCGGCCCGTCATAGGGGCGAGGATGTCGTAGTGGTTTCGCACGGACTGGTGATCTCGCTTTGGCTGGCACACCTCAACTCGACCGGCGAGGTCGACTACCGAGAATGGAAGTCCATGCCGTTTCCAGCCTTGTTCGTTATCAGTGACGAAACGGTGTCCGGGTGGCTGCGAAGGGAAGCGGCAACGGCATGAAGGTTCGACCGCTCCTCGCGCACCCGCCGTTCCGGCGTAGGTTCCTCGCCCAGGCCCTGTCGATGACCGGCACCACCATGTCTTCGGTCGCATTGGCCTTCGGCGTTCTGGAGACGACCGGATCGGCCAGCGCACTCGCCGTGGTCATGGCGTCCTACAGCCTATCGATGTTTGTGCTGATGCCGGTCGGCGGCGTATGGGCCGACCGACTGCCCCGCGACCGATTGATGATGTCCACGGACTTGGTCCGCTTCCTGATGCAGACCATCTTCGGTGTTCTGCTCCTCGCAGGAGAGGCTCCGTTATGGACAATGGTGATGCTTCAAGTCGTCAGCGGCGCGGCGCAGGCGTTCTCTCTTCCCGCCACGATCGGTCTCACTGCTGCGACCGCCCCAGCGGGGATGAAACAACAGGCGAATGCGCTCAACGCACTGACCCGCGACGTTGCGTTCATCGTCGGTCCGATCGTCGCCGGCACGCTCACCGTCACCGTCGGAGCAGGTTGGGCTCTGCTAATCGACGGCCTGACGTATCTCGGTAGCGCCCTGCTCCTGCTCGGACTTCGCCTGCCCCCCGTAGAGCGTAAACAAGAGCCATTCCTCAGAGAGCTCCGCGAAGGCTGGATCGAGGTGTCCAAGCGGTCGTGGGTCTGGGCGTCCGTGTGCTACTTCGCACTGTTTAACCTCGTGTTCGCCATCTTCACGGTGCTGGGTCCGGCACGCCTCGCTGACCGTGACAACGGAGCTCTGGAGTGGGCGGCGATCAATGCCGGGCTCGCGGTCGGCACGTTGTGCGGAAATGCGCTGGCCCTGCGGCTCGCTCCGCGCTACCTGTTGCGTTGGGCACGCGTCCAGGAACTATTGGTGGTGCCGATGATCGTGGTGCTGGCTCTCGACGCCCCTACGCCGGCGCTCGTCGCCTGTGCCCTGCTGATGGGCGTGTCCATGAGTTTTCCGGACGCACTGTGGTACACCGCCCTGCAACAGGAGATCCCAGACAAGGCCCTTTCCCGGGTCTCCTCATTCGACTACTTTGGATCCTTCGCTTTGCGGCCGCTCGGGTACCTTCTCGCGGCGGTGTTCGTCTCCGTCGGCGCGACCGGTTCTTTGTTGGTCATCGCTGGTGTCTTCGCCGCCGCCACCCTGGCCACGCTGGCGGCGCCGGGCGTACGGAACCTAGAACGCAGACCCGAGCCGAGCGACAGCGCTGCGGCGGCCCCCGGTGATCCCCGCGATTCATCCCCATCGCGCGATGCGGATGCGGCCGTCGATGTGTCGAAATAAGGACAGGTAGGTGCTTCATGAGCGAGACCGAACGAAAAGATCAGATCCCGGGGACAGAACTTGTACGCGGAATCTGGGTGGATGTGCTCGGCGGCGACGACTTCACCGACGATGAGAGCTTTTTTGAGATCGGCGGAGATTCCTTCGCGGCCCTGCGGGTACTTGACCAGATCCGACGCCAAACGGGTGTCCGGGTGAGCCTCCTCGCGTTTGTTGACGACCCCACCGTGGCTGGGCTCCGATCTGCGCTGACTGCGGGCCAGCCAGCCGACCGTCCCGCTGGACTGACATGAGTAGCGGACTCCTCCTGATTGATTTCGCCGGCAACCGCGCCGAGGCCTCGTTCGAGGCCTGGCCACGCGCACTCCTCGAAAGTGCCATCGTGGAACGGGTCGTCGGCGGCGACATCCCGGCGCGTCTCAGCCACTACGTGGATGGACTGCTCGAACGCGTCGACAGACGTGCGCCGCGTCTCATCGCCACCTATTGCGCCGCCGCCGGGATCGGGCTTGAGGTAGTGACGGCGGTACGTCGCAGCGGGGAGCCGCCCCCGATCCTCGTCATGGTGGAGCCCGCGACTACCACGGCTAAGGACGTCATCCGAGAGTTCGATCAAATCGTCGTCAAAATCGGCGGTGATCGGCACGTGCCCCGGCAGATCGATGCCGCGCAGATACGCGCCGATCCGGTGGTGGCGCTAGACCAGATGTCCGCCGAGCTAAGACGGTGCGTTGCCGATGGGCTCGGACCCATCGGGCTGTCCGGCAATGCCGAAGAGGAACGGATCCAAAGGGAGGACCGAACGGATCTCGTCGAGGAGCTGGTCGGGCGTTATCGCACGTGGTTGGCATACCTGGCCCTGACCGCCCAGGCCTCCTGGCCGGCCGGCGCGCCAGATTGGGACGGCCGCGTCCTGGCAGTCCAGTCCGCCACCGCACCAGCCTTTGAATGGGGCGACGGATCCCGGGTGCAGTCCCAGAGGATCGCCACCGACCCGCGGGGCTTGCTCGCCAACCCGGAGCTGCACGAACTTGTGAGCGACTTGGCCGGCCTCAGTGATTCCACATGATCATCGACACGTTGAGCGATCTGGACCCGCAGCCCTTCGACGCTCTCGACCCGAGCATTGGCACGGCCGGAACACACAGCCGTTTACTCGGCCTTGAGCGCGACACGCGGTGGACGACCCGGTACTCGGTAGTCCATGACACCGAGGGAATCGCAGCCGCCACGCCGATCTATCTTTGCGGCGCGAGTCGTTGGCTAGACCCGGCCTATGATCCGGCGGTTTGGGCGAGCGGGCGGGAAGCCTCCGAAACCTGGCAGCCACGTCGCACGGTCGTCCTCGCCGGACGGGCAGATTTGAGAAGCTCCCTGCATGTCGCGCCGCGAGCCCGCACGCCCTGGGTACTCCGGGCCCTCCTGCAGGACGCTGCGGACGTCGCCGGTGTCCAACACGTCGCCATTCCCTATATCTTCGACCATGACCGGCGCTTCCTGAACATATACGCGGGGCCCGCTCTCCGCTGGCGACAACTCGGCGCGGAGGCCAGCTTCTATCCGCCGTTCGCAGACCTCACCAGGCTGCCAAGTAAGATCCGTAGTGTCCTGAAGCGTGACCTGGCCGCCATACGTCGCCATGAGGTGGTGTCGAGGGTCGACGACTGGACAAACCGCCGGCCCGAGGAGCTCGAGGCCGATGTCTACCTCATCGCGGCGCACAAAGCGCGTTTCGGCCTGCCCGATCATCCGGAACTGGTCGCGTTGAGGATGAGCCACTGGACGCGGGTCTCCCACGTCCAGCCGCTCGTCTTCCACGCCCGTACCGCGCACATCGAGGGCGTCCTCACCGCACTCCTGTGGTCAAACGAGCTCGAGCTGCACGAACTGGGCCTCTCCGGTGAACCGTCACGCGAGCGACAAGCGGTGTACGCCGAGCTGGTGTTCCACGCACCGATGCGGTTCGCCGCGTCACACGGGCTGACGAGGATCCGGGCTGGCCTCGAGGCATCTACTGCCAAATATGTCCGGGGCGCGACGCTGGCGCCTGTCTTCACCGCCGTCACGACGATGGACGCCCTGCTCGATGCCACACGATCATGACAGCCACTGCATAGGGAGGCAGAAATGCCCGGGGACCCGCCACGTTTACCGGCGCTCGCGGTGATCTGCGACATCGTCGGCTCGATGTCGCCGGTGGATATCGCGCGGAGCGCTGCCGGCCGGGCGGAGCTTCTTTACCTCGTCGATGCCGGCGACAATGACCTTATCGAGCTTTGCCAGTCGCTCGCACAGACCTATGCCGTGCGTGTGGACGATCCCCAAGCCATCGCCACACTCCTGCGTGATCTCGGCGTCAACGCGGTAACGACCTTCTCGGACCCCCATTGCGCTGTCGTCGATGCGGTCAACGCCGTCCTGCGCGGCGACGATCCCGATCGGGATTCCCGATGGCGTAAGGACATGCAACGCGATTCACTGGTACGACACGGGCTGTCCAAGATCGTCGCCTCGCGCTTCCACAGCGCGCACGAACTTCAGCAACTCGTGACCCGCCAAGGTGTCCCGCTGGTCGTCAAGCCTCGTCGCGGCGCCGCAAGTCGCGACGTCTGGCTTCTGAACACCCGGCAAGACGTGAACCAGTTCCTCCTCGCTGCGGCCGGTGGTCGCCGCGATCTGGACGACTTCGTCGCGGAGACGTACGTCCAAGGCGTTCGCCCCGCTGCTCACCGGCACGTCGGAGACTACATCTCTGTCGAGTTGTTTGTACACCGGAAAGGCTTCTCGGCCTTCGTCACCGATCGACCTCCGATTGCGTGGCCCTGCCGGGAAACAGGAATCATCGGTCCCACGGTCCTCTCGGCCTCTGACCAGAAGGCCGCGGTCGACCTGGCGGTCGACGCACATGCCGCCCTCGGCGGCGGCTTCGGTGCCTTCCACGTGGAGATCAAGCTCTCCGAGCCAACTCCCGAGGTGATCGAGGTTAACGGACGGCTGGGGGGCTACGTCAGGCGACTCGTACAGTACGGCGCGGGTATTGACGTCGGGCCGTGGGCCATCGCCTCCGCGCTCGGTGCTGACCCGCAACCGCGCGCCCCAATGCTGACGTGGGACCGTGCGGTCATGGGTGTACTCTTCCAAGCACCACCGAGCGCGGTGTCCGTGGAGGCAGCTCCCGCCCGTAAGGCTCTGCTGCAATTGCCCGGGGTACTGGCGGTTGAGGCCGTCGCCCAGCCAGGATCGCTGGTCGATTGGCAGATGGGATCCGGTGGTGCGGTGGCGAAGCTGTGGATCGCGGGTCGAGATCATTCAGAGCTTGGCGATCGGGCACGTACCGTAGCCAAGGTTCTGTCTTCCTCGTTCATGTTCATTACCGCTGAAGGCGACACGGTACGCGAGAAAGACTTCGTTGCCTCGATGAGTTGAGGCAGTGGTGGGCGGGCGGGGCGGCACGAAGCCACCCACACTGAACGTGGTCACACTGAGCCATTTCCAACCTGATGGTGCAGTGTCGGCGGCCAGTGAATACTCCCCGTAGGCGGTCATTTATCGCCCCGTTGGTGGCCAGG
>NZ_JBHMIN010000078.1:0-20504 GCF_048060215.1 Micromonospora sp. LOL_021
CCTCAAGATCAGCCTGAAAACCCACATCCTCCAACGGCGCCAAATTCAACGGACCAACCGGACGCGAGCCGGCCAGCGGCGCATCGCCGTCCTCCGCCGGTACGGCCCGGTCGGCTACTCCGGTGGCGGGCCCGGCTCCGGCCACACCTGCCGACCCGAGATCCGGCCCTGCCGACGCTCCGCCGCGTACTCCTCGACCACCACCGTCGCCGGCAGGCTCGGCTGGGCGGTCACCACGCCCGTCAGGTCCACGATGAAGCTCCCCTGACCGATGTGCATCCCGGCTTGCCGTTCCTGGGTCGACAACTCCTCCCGGACCAGCCAGCCGAACTCGAACGGATACATCTCGATCGGGTTCCTGCTGCCCAGCAGTCTGCTGATCAGTGCTCTGGCCTCGTCCTCGGTCATCGACTACCCCTCCCTGCTCCGGCAACGTCATCGACTCACCTGCGGCATTCGCCGACGCCAGGCTCGTTGACCCGGTATCGCGGCCCTCACCGGACACCGGCCGGATGCCGGTCAGGTCTGGCTGGCCTCCCGGCATATCCGGGTCAACTCCGCCTCGCTCGGCAACGGCACCGCCGTGAAGTGATGCGTCACCGACTCCGCCATCACCCGATCGACGAGCCTGGTCTGCTCCAGGTCCGGCGTCGAATAGAGAAACGCCGCTGCTACGTCCGGACGGAAGTTCCACCTCTGCGTCGGGCGGTCCCAGATCACGGCCTGCACCGGTCCGCGCTCCTGGGCCAGCGCGAGCACGTTCGCCGGAGTCCCATCCAGCTCCCCTGGCGGATACATCAGATAGTAGGTGAACGTCATAGTCAGCCGACACCCTCCCTTGTGTAATCTGGTCGACGAGTCCCACGAAGTCCGCCTGATCGAGACCGAAACGGCCGGCAAACTCCGAAAACCTGATTCCTTGCTCATTCAACCATATCGCGAAATCACTGGCAACATTGCGCCGCCTGGAATCACTTATCCATTTGGCAAATCCGTTTTGGATCGAATTTCCATAGGCTTCAGCAATCAAATCTAAGCCGACCGGAAGTTGCGACGAAACCCCGGTCGATTTGTTTATCGCCAGGATATTAAGAAACGCTTCAACCCTGCTCTCGGACGACCGAACAGGATCTCGGACGACCTCGTACCAGCCGTGGGTCTGCTTACCAACGAGCCAGCTTCGTTCCGTCGGAAACTGGATCTCGAATACGCGACCACCAGGAGACACAAGAACACTGTTCAGCCCATAGAACCTGTTCCCCGGATTCCAATAAGACTTAACCTGTTGAACCTCATATCCCCGACCAACGAGGCCATCCACCGTTTCACTAACCGCTAAGCCATAATGTCGCTCTGGCGCCAGGAGCGAAAATCGAACTAGATCACCGACCTTGCCGAGCGCCCCTTGTAGATCCAGCCCGATAGGCTCAAATTCTACCTTGAACTTTCGCGCCAATGACTCAGCATGCTTTACCCGATGCTCGAGACCTACTGGCGTAAGCATCTCCGGCCCGACGAGTCCAATCTCCGCGCCGGCCTCGGCAGCCGCCTCAACAAGGTCTGCGAGTGCGGCATCGGCGTCTTGGCGAGCAGCAAGCAGAGCCGTGGCCAGGAGCTCCCGGTCACTAGCCGAAAGGCTGTCCAGGTACGGGGTCGGCTCTGGATGCCCGACTGAATCGGACGAAGGGTCGCTTGCGACGAGAGAAGCAGTCAGGTCCCGCTGGCCTCCTGGCAGATCCGGGTCAACTCCGCCTCGCTCGGCAACGGGACCGTCGTGAAGTGATGCGTCGCCGACTCCGCCGTCGCCCGGTCCACTCCTCGGAAGTTGTTGCGCTCCTGGTTCACGAACAGCACTGCTATCGCGACGTCCGGCTGGCAACTCCACTTGGCGGTCGGTCGGTCCCAGGTCACCGCCATCGTCGGGCCCGGATGGTTCGCTAGGGCGATCACGTTCGCCGGGTGGTCCGACGGACGTGTCGGGTGGTACAGCAGGAAGTACTGGAACTCCAAGTCCGCCACCCACATCACCTCTCCGGTCCAGCCCGAATCCGGGCACGTCAGTGTAATCAAGTCCCCGAGCCGTAAGCACGTCGACGAGAGTCTGTCGAGTTGTAGTGAGCCACTCGCCATAGCGCTGCCGAACAGTGTTGTCCGGGGCCGTACCTGAGTCGAGCTTGCCTAGCCACGCCGCAAGTCCATTGAACTGCGCCGGCCCGAACCGGTTTGCCAGAACATCGAGACCACCGGGTAGCCCGTCGGCCAGTCCGGCCGCCTTGTTCAGCGCGAGAATGTCGAGGAAAGCGTTGACGCGATCAGCCGAATGAGAGTCCCTGTCCCGCAGTACCTCATACAATCCGTGAGTCGCTTTTCCGACTCGCCAGCTCGCCTCGGTCGGAAACTGAATCTCGTACAGCTGACCCTCAGATGATCGAAGAGTGGCGTTGAGGCCGTAGAATCTGTTGCCGAGATGCCAGAAGACCTTGCCGGTCACCACTTGATGATGAGCCGACTCAAGGCCGCTGAGGACACGGTCGACCGCGGTACCGTAGGCGGGCCCAGCGGGGGTCTGCACGGAGAAGCGGACGACGTCGTTGATCACGGCGAGCGCGGCCGGTATGTCATCGCCAACAGGGCGGTGCTCTGTCACGAACTTTCTGGCCAGCGACTCCGGATCCTTGACCCGATACTCGGTCCCGAGCAGCCTGAGTTCCTGCACACCGGTCAGGTCACTCATCGTTCGTAGCCCGACAAGGACGTCGTCCAGCGTTGCCTGGATCGCCTGCGCGCTGTCCCCCGCAGCCGCCACGCCATGCTCCAGCTCCTGCCGCTCGGCGTCGGACAGCCGATCGAGATAGCTCGTCGTATCCGCAGCAGGGCCGCTAGTTATCGGCTGGTCTCCTGGCAGATGCGGGTCAACTCCGCCTCGCTCGGCAACGGGACCGTCGTGAAGTGACGGGTCACCGACTCCGCCGTCTCCCGGTCCACTGCCCGTACGCTGTGGCGCTCCGGGTTGGCGTACAGGATCGAGGCCGCCACGTCCGGTCGGAAGCCCCACCTCGACGTCGGACGGTCCCAGATCACCGCCTGCGTCGGCCCGGTGCCGGCCGCCACCGCTATCACGTTGACCGGCGGCTGGGTCTGGTCGTCCGTCCGATACAGCAGGTGGTAGCGAAAGGTCAGGGTTGGCATCTGTGCTTCCTATCGCATCGGGATCGAAACCGGGCAGGTCGGACGGGTCCAATCCTCGCGCAGCCAACTCCTGCTGGAAGCTGCGGCTCGGATCCGCTGCCAGCCAGTCGGCGTAGTCCTGCCGCAGTCCGGCCTGGTCCTGCCTGCCGATCCACTTGGCGAAGCTGGTGTCCTTCGGTGGGCCGTACCGCTCGGTCAGCACCGGCATGCCGCCGGGCATCCGGCCGGCGATGTCGTGCGCCTTGTTCACGGCGAGGATGTCGAGGAAGGCGTGCATCCGGTCGGCCGGGGTCCGCGCCGGATCGCGCATCACCTCGTACGGGCCGTGGGTCTGCTTGCCGATCGCCCAGCTGGTGGCGGTCGGGAACTGCACCTCGTATGTCCGGCCCGTCGGCGACACGAGGGTGCAGTTCAGCCCGAAGAACCGGTTACCGGGGTGCCAGAAGCTATTGACGTCGGTCACCTGGTGGCCGCTGGCGGTCAGCGCGTCGAGCACTCCCGCGACCGCCGGCCCGTACCCGTCGGTCTCCGGTGCCCGTACGGAGAACCGCACCACGTCGTTGATCTCGGCCAGCGCCTCCGGGAGTGTGTAGCCCTTCGGCTCGAAGTCGGTGCTGAACTTGCGGGCCAGCGACTCGGCGCCTTTGACCCGGTACTCGCTGCCCAGCGGGGTGAGCGCGGCGGTGCCGGCCAGGCCGAGGTCGGTGTTGAGCCGGTCGCCGATGGTCTGCAGTTCGGCGAGGATCGCGTCGGCGTCGGCCTGGGCGGCGGCCAGCTCGGCGAGCAGCGTGCCCCGGTCGGGTTCGGTCAGCGCGTCGAGGTACACCGCTTCACTGGCCGCCCCGGTGGTCGACGCCGCCGTCGTCTGTGGGCCGTCGGCCGGCACCGGGTTGCCGTCGGCGTCGAGGACGATCGACCAGACCCCGTCGACGTCGCTGCCGTAGATCGGCGCGGTGTCGGAGACCTGCCGGCTCTGCGCGTCGATCCAGGTGATCCGACCGTCGTAGTTGACGGCGTTCCAGGTGTGTGCGCCGCCGCCGGCCGCCGCCGTCCAGCTGGTGATGATCAGCGCGGCGGATCCGGGGCCGGCGCGCCGCAGCTGGTCGGCGACCGCGTCCAGCCCACCCGGCCCTCGGCCATTGGTCTCGAACCGGGCTCCCAGCCACTGCTCCTGGCGCCGGGTGCTGTCCGGCTCGGCGGCCATCGACGCGCCGGTCGCCGCCGCGACCTGCGGGTCGCCGTACCAGGTGGCGAGGACGGACAGGCCGACGTCGGCGCAGTTGGTGCTGCGGCCCGGGTTGGCCGGGCCGCCGTCGTTGACCAGCTCCGGCCAGCGGCCGTCGCGCGGGTCGGGGTACCGGGCCGGACGGCCGTCCGGCCCGACCGGGACCGCGTCGGCCAACGCCTGCTGGTCGGCGGGATCCGGCGGTACGAGACCCTGCCCGTCGCTGGTCGGTCTGGTCTGCGGCAGCGCCCGGCCGTCACCCAACGCACCGGAGTCCGGCGGTACGGCCGGGCCGGGCATCCGTTCGGTGTCGACCACCGGGGTGATGCCGAGGTCGTCGAGCATTGGTCCGCACGACCGGCAGGGTGGTCGGTAGTCGCCGCGTTCGTACACCACGTCGACGTCCTGGGCACGGCGGAACTGGTGGGTGACGATCCGCGCCCCGGCCAGCTCCGATCGGGCGTACGCAGCAAAGTCACCGATCCGGCCGGCATCCTGCCACTGGCGTTCCAGCTGGTACACCACATCAGAGACCAGGGCGACCTCGGCGCACCGGCCGTGCCCGCTGCCGACCCGGCTGACCTGCTGGGCGACCTCGGCGAGGACGGTCTCGACCAGCGGATGCGGCGTCGGCTGGGTGGCCGGGTCGGTGCTCTGGTCGGCGGTCATACTGCTGTGTGTGGTGATCTGCCCGCCACGGGTCATCAACGCCCCGACCACGCCCGGCCGTTTGCCCATCGAGATCTGTTCGCCGGGCGTGGCCTGCTGCTGGTGTCGGGTCACCGCACTCGTGACGGCGTCGACCAGGGCCCGGGACGCGTCGATGAGTGCCTGGTCGGCGTCCGTGCTGTTTGGATCGCCGTCGAACTGGACCGGGGCCAACTGCCAGCTGTGCGTACCGGTGCCGGTGGGACCGGCCGACCGGCGCAGGGTCTGCGGGTCGACGGTGGTGCCGCCGGACGGTTGCCGGGGTGCCGGGTCGGACGGCCGGTCCGGTCCGCCGGTGGTTGCGGTCGGCGGCGGCGCGGACACCGGTGGGCCGATCGGTGGCAGTACCGGCGGCGTCGGACTGGTCGTCGTGTTCGGGCTGGTCGCGGCCGACGTCGGCCCCATCGGGCTGGTCGCGGTCGGGGTTCCGACCGGCTGGCCGGGCTGAGCCGGTACGGCGGGTGCGGCGGGTGCGGCGGGTGCGGCGACAGCCGGTCCGAAACTGACCGAGCCGGCGGATGGTCCGGCAGCAGGACCGGCAACCGGTGCCGGTGACCGGACCGGTGCCGAGGTGGTGCCGGTTGACGAGCTCTGGGGAGCAGCCGAGGTGGTGCCGGTCGACGAGCTCTGGGGAGCAGCCGTGGTGCTGCCGCCGGCCGTCGACGCCCCCGCCGTGGCCTGGGCAGTCGTCTGGGCTCCGGGCTGAGCCGGCCCCGACGTGGACGTCGGAGCCGGTGTGGACGCAGCAGCCGGCGCAGACGTCGCAGCCGGCGAACCCGGTGTAGACGGGGAGCTTTGCAGGCCGGCGGCGGTCACGGCCGGAGCCGCTGCCTGCGCCGACGTGCCGACCCCGGCCGGGGAACCGGCGGCGACCTGTACCGGCGGCCCGTCGTCCGCCCGCGCCGGCCGTACGCCGTCCGCCGTGGCGTCCGACGACGTGATGTCCGGTGCGGCGGTGCTGGTCGACGGCGCGTCGGGCGAGGACGCGTTCACCGGGCTGGTGGTGTCCCCCGCACCGACCACCGACGGCTGACCCGAGGTGGCCACCGGAGGAGGCTCGGCACTGGCTGCCGGCTGCGTGCCGGGTTGGTCGACGGCCATCGGGGCCGCCTGGGTCGTCGGGGCGTCCTGCGTGGTCGGGGCAAGCGAGATGGAACCGGCCCCGGAATCCGGTACGGTCTGCGGCGTCGTGTCTGCCGTGACCGGAGCCGGGGCGGCGGTGCCCGTACCGCTGGCCGGGTCGGACCCGGTAGCGGTAGCGGCGCCGGACCCGCTGTCACCGGCCGGGCTACCACCTGCGGGGCTACCACCTGCGGGGCTACCACCGGCCGGGCTGTCGCCGAGCGCGCCAAGGTCGAGCCCGGCGGCGTCCACGCTCGTCAGCTGAGCATTGCCGGCCAGGTCGACGGTGCCGGGCACGCCGGTCGGCGGCGCGACACCACCCAGCCGGTTTGCCAAGCCAGCGGCCGCGCTGCCGGCGGACGCCGCCGCCATGGTGGCACCACCCCGACCGGCACCGCTGGTGAAACCACCGAGCGCCCCCTGCCAGCCGGGGTTGGTCCACTGCTGGTTGACGGCAAGGTTCGCGGCGACGCTGGCCGCCGGCGAGATGACCGCGTTCTGCATGCCGGCGGCGACCGACCTGCCGCCCCAGCGGACGACGCCAGCACCCCGGAAGTCCATTGCCGGCGGCCGGAACGAAACCGGCACCCGGGGCGCGACCGTGTTACGCAGCAGCCGGTTGCCGCCGAAGCCGAGCATGCCGCCGAACGCGCCGCCGACCCCGGCGGTGAGGGTCCGCCGGCCGTCCCAGTTGTCGCGGTTGCCCTGGGCGACCTGGAACGCCTGGGCGCCGATGTCGATGATCAGCTCTTCGCCGATCTCCTCGGCCAGCTCGATACCCAGCTGGGTGCCGAGCCGCTGAGCACCGGCGCGGGTGACGTGGGTGGTGGCGATCCTGGCCGAACCCTGCAGCGCGGCCCGCATCCCGGCCTGGGTGAGCATCTGCCGGCCGAGCTGGGCCAGCAGCCGGCGGAACGCGACGGTGACCGCCTGCCGGCCGGCGGCGAGGATGCCGGGGATGGCACCGGCGGAGACGCCGCCCAGCCAGGCCATCAGCAACGCCACGAACACCGCGATCACGGTGATGGCCACCGCGATGAGAATCGTCAGCTTCGCGTACTCGATCTCGGTGGCTGCGGTGTCACAGCCGTTCGCGAAGGCGGCGGCGGCCTTTTGCAGGACCGGCAGTCCGGTGTTGGGGCCGACCCCGACCTGCTGCCAGAAGTTGGCGAACTCGGCGCCCGCGTCGCCGCCCCAGCTCTCGATGACCCGCAGCGCGGCCGGATCGGCGTCGGCCAGTGCGACCCGTACCACCTCTTCGAGCTCACGCCAGGCGGCGGCGAGCTCGCGCATCTGGTCCTCGTCACCGGTCGGCCACGCCTCGCCGGCGCTCACCCAGGTAATGGCGTCCCAGACCCACCCGTACTCGCCGAACCACTCCCGAGGATTGATGATCGCCACGTCGTGGGCCCTCCGACAGCGACCGGGCTACCTGCCGCCGCCGAAGCTGTCGCCGACCGCGCCGTCGTCGTCGACCGTGCCGTCGACCGAGGAGACGATCCGGAGCCCGGTGTCGGCGAAAGCGGCGACGAGGTCGTCACCGGCGTCCAAGGTCACCTTCGCCGGGGCCTCGTCACCGCCGTCCAGGTAGTGCTCGTTGAACGTCCGGCCGGCCTCGTCGTCGCCCCATGGCCTGGCCTCGTTGAGCGCCCGGATGGTGCCGGTGACACGGGCCCACTCGGCCGCCAGTGTCTCGGCCGCCGCGCCGAGCGCGTTGCCGGCCGGGCGGGCCAGGTCCGGGTTGAGGAAGGTCTGCTGCGGATCGGTCATTTCCGGTCGCCTCCGGGCAGGTCGGTGTCGAGCTGTCGGAAGATGCCTTCGAGGTCGAAATCCATGTGTGCCTGGAACTGCGCGTCGGGCACGAACGGCCGGCAGAGCTGCTCCACTTCGGCCATCGCCTGGGCAGTGGCGGCCCGGATGGTCTCGGTGACCGTGGTGGACAGCTGCGCGGCGTTCGGCCGGCGGTAGATCCGCGGGTCGAGCTCCACCTTGGTCACCTGCCCTCTCGGCCCGACCGTGACGGTGACGAGCCCGTCGTCGGAGGTGACGGTGGCCGACACCGCCCGCAGCCGCTGTTGCAGGTCGGCGGCGCCGGACCGCATCCGGTCGAACTGTGCCATCAACTCGTCGGCGCGGGCGCGCAGGCCGTGCACGTCCATCGTGTCCCTCCCCGTCGCCGCGTCACACCGGGCGCTGCCGGGCACCGAGGGTGAAGCGTCAGGACGACGATACTGAATGTGTGCCAGCCGCACGAGCCCGCTGGTCGCCGCCGCTGGATAGGATGCCGGGCGGTACGGGAGGTCTGGAGGTCAGCTGATGCGGTCACCGACCCTGCTGCCGGCTGTCGCGTTGGGCGTACTACTGGGCGTACTGCAGACCGTCCCGCCGAGCGTGCTGTCCGTTGTCGCGGCGGCGCCGGCGTCTGCCGCCCCGGGCAGTTGCCGCAGCCCGGCCGACCCCGGCCCGGTGATCCCTCAGATCTCCTGGCATCAGCGTTGGTTGGCGCCCGAGCGCAGCTGGCCGGTCACCGACGGGTCGGGGGTACGGGTAGCGGTGATCGACTCCGGTGTCGACGACGACCATCCGCAACTTTCCGGTCAGGTCACCGTCGGCGCCGACCTGACCGGCGTCGAGGCCGACGGCACGGTGGACTGCGCCTCGCACGGCACGGCCGTGGCCAGCCTGATCGCTGCCACCAGGGTGGACGGCGTCGGCTTCCACGGCATCGCCCCAGGGGTGACGATCGTTCCGATCCGGGTCACCGAGCGGATCCAGGCGCAGCAGGATGGCTCCGCCTCACCGGCGGACC
Source organism: Micromonospora sp. LOL_021 (assembly GCF_048060215.1). Lineage (NCBI taxonomy): Bacteria > Bacillati > Actinomycetota > Actinomycetes > Micromonosporales > Micromonosporaceae > Micromonospora > Micromonospora sp. LOL_021. The sequence goes on from NZ_JBHMIN010000078.1 coordinate 9,054, forward strand.
GGCTGGCCGAGGCGATCGACCTCGCGGTTGCCAGCGACGCGAAGGTGATCAACATGTCGCTGATCATGTACCGCGCGGACCCGGCGGTACGGGCAGCGGTCGAGCGCGCCGTCCGGGCCGACGTGGTGCTGGTGGCCGCAGCCGGCAACAGCCACCAGCAGGGCGCATCGCCGGATCCGACGCCGTACCCGGCGGCGTTCGACGGGGTGATCGGCGTCGGGGCGATCGACGAGAACGGCGTACGGCTGGCGGACTCGCAGGTCGGTGACTACGTGGACCTGGTGGCCCCGGGTGGGGCGGTGGTGGCGGCGAGCCGGGTGTCCGGGCACCAGGTGGTCGCCGGCACCAGCTACGCCACCCCGGTGGCAAGTGCGGCGGCGGCGCTGCTGCGGGCCGCCGAGCCGGATCTGTCGGCGGCAGGCGTAGCCCGGCGGCTGACGGCGACTGCGGATCCGGCGCCCGGTGGCCGGTCGGACGGCTACGGCCACGGGGTAGTCAACCCGTACCGGGCGGTGACCGAGCGGTTGACGGCGGGTGAGCCGGTCGCCGCACCGGCGCTGCCGACGGTCGCGCCGGATGCCGCCGCAGTGCGGCGGGCAGCCCGCTGGCAGCAGCTGACCGAGACCGCCGTGGCGGTGGCCGCCGGTACGGCGTTGCTGATCCTGCTGGTCGCGGTAGCCGTGGCGGCGCTGCCGGGTGGCCGACGCCGCCGCTGGCAGCCGACCCGGCGGACGGTCGGCCGCAGCGGCGCGGCGTCACAAGGCGGTGCGGGCACCGATCCGCAGGAGGCGTACTTCGCGGTGCCCGGACCGGTCGGTCGGTGACCGAGTCGGTCTACTCGAACTTGGCCCGGTTGGCCGCTTCGCGTGCCTGCATCCGTAGGGCCGCCTCGCGCAGCGCCTTCTCGATCCGGTTGAGCAGGTCCTTGAGGTCGTTGGCGGCAGACTCCCACTCCGCCTGCCGGGTCAGGTACGCGGTCTGCGCGTCACCCTCCCAGGTTGCCACCAGCGGCTGGATGCCGGTCTTGAGGCCGTCGAGCTCTTGAATCATGTTCTTGGCCGCGGTGCCGCAATTGTCGGCGGCGTTGTTCAGCGCGGCGAAATCGTAGCGGATGTCCATCTCGATCCCTCCGGTCAGAGCTTCAGCGCCGCGGTGATCTGGCCGGCGGTCGCCCCCGCCGAATCCATCTCGGATTTGATCTCTTCGTCGCTGACTTCGTAGTCCTTACCGGCCGAACCGACCGCCTCGGCGATCGACCGCAACGCCAGGTTCAGCCGCGCCATGTCCTCGTCGAACGCCTGACGCACCTGCTGGAACGAGCCGGCACCGATGCCCTTCCACTGGTCGTAGAGCGGCATGAGCTGGTCCATCAACTGGTTCAGGTTGCCGGTCAGCCGGTTCGCAACGTCATCGACGTCCTTCTCGGTCTGAACCATCAGCCCGGTATTGGTGTTCATCCCGGTCATGGTGATCTTCACCCCGTCCTCTGGTGGGATGCCCCGCAATCCGAGGGGCGGTGCCGCATGGTGCGCCGGCGCACCATCTGTCAACGGAAACGGTAGTTCCTTGTGTCCAGTGACGCCAGACCGATACCGATCGACCGACGCCACCAGGCCGGCGTCCGTCGATCCACAATAGTCCTTCAGGCTGGGTCATCAGGCTGGTCGTCGGGCTGCCGCCGGGTCCAGCGCCGGCCCGCCCGGCAGCCGTACCACCAGGCTGGCGGGTAGCCGCACCGGCTGCACCTCGGGGTAGCCGAGCATCGCGGCGACCGCCCGGTCCGCCAGCGGATAGCGGATACCGAGGTCGGTCACCAGAGTCAGGGTGCCAGCCGGGGCGTCCGGGGCGGGCATCGACTCAACCAACGCGCCGTGGCCGGGCTCGATCACCACCCGGTCCGCCAGCGGTACGCCGTCGGCGGTGCGCGCCGGGGTGACGATCGCCTGCGTCGGCGGCTCGACCTGCGCGTCGACCAGCACCTGCGGCTGGTGGCTGCCGGGTGGGTAGCCCGCGCAGACGCTCTGCCGGCCGTCGGTCAGCCGCAGGATGTCCGGTCGGCGCTGCGGCGCTCGAGCACCGGTTTCCCCGGACTCGGCCGCCCGAGGCGCGCCGACCACGGTGGCGGCGGCGACCGGCCGCGCGGTCGGCGGTTCGCCGCCGTACGCGTCCCGGGTGCCCGGATCGGCGAGCAGCACCTCGGCCTGCAACTCGGTCAGCGGCGCCAGCCGGTCCCGTTCGGCAAGGTAGTACTGCCGGTCGCCGGTCTGGTTCTCGACCACGTAGATTTCGCCGGTGACCGCGTCCGGCAGTGCGGTCGACGGCTCGCCCCGGCCGGGCACCGGCCGGCTGCCGATCGGCTCCCCGGCCGGCAACGCGTTCAGCCAGGCCCCGCCGACCAGCACGACCGGCTCGGAGCGCAGGGCCAGGCCCTCCAGGACGATGTCCTCGTCGACCAGTTCGTGCCGCTGGTCCCGCCAGATCAGCTGCAGGTGCCCGGTGTCGGCGTCGCGGACCAGCAGCGCGCCGTCGCCGGTGGGCCGGCCACCGACCGGCGGCCGGCCGACGGTCAGCACCGTGGTGCTCACCAGCTCACCGGACTCGTCCGGAACGGCCTGGGAGCACAGTGTCCACCCGCCGGTCAGGATCCGCTTCGCGTCGGGCAACGCGTCCGGTGCGTCCGGGATACCGATCCGAGGGCCACGTGGCGTACCGGCCAGGGAGTTGCGGGACACGTCGGTCACCGGGGCGAATGACTCCAGCGCCAGCAGCGCCGAGGCGTAGTTGACCACCGGGTGCAGGTGACCCTCGCGGTAGAGGTACCGGGTGCCGGTCTCCTTCTCCAGGATGACCGAGGCACCGTCCTGCCAGCTGGTCGCTCCACCCGGGACGACGAAGCCGAAGACACCGACCGCGCCGAGGCACAGCACCGCCACCATGATCCCGCCGAGGCCCGCGCCGCCGAGCCGCTGGAACGGTGCGACCGCCGGATCCGGGTCCCTGGCCACCAGCGCGGACGTCATCCGCTGGACAAAGAACTGGTACGACTGAACCTGGTCGCGCCGCGACGGCATGCCTGGTTTCCTTCCACCCGTCAGCGCCGCGCGGCTGCACCACGCGGCGTGCTGCCTACCATAGGCTCACGCGGCGTGCCGCCTCCCACAGGCTCCGGTGACGACGGCGTACCGTGGGGTCTCGCCCGCAGCCCGGAGGGAACATCGATGCTCGGTCGCGACGAGGCGCTGGACCTGGCCCGACGATGGGCGACCGACCACGGTGCCAGTGCCAACGCCGACGAACGGATCGGCCTGCACGAGTTCGAGCACGGCTACGTCGCCTGGCTGATCCCCACCGACGAGTCAGCGGGCCCGGCGGCTGGGCCGCCGCCCGGTTCCGGGTCGCCGCGGATCGTGATCGACCGGGAGTCCGGCGAGGTCAGCCAGTGGCCGCCGGTCCCGGTGACGGTCGTCGCCGAGCGGTACGCCGCCGCTCGGGCCGCCGCCCGCCGGTTCCCGCCGGACGTCCGGCCGGTGCTGGAAGCCGCCGGCTGGTTTCCCGGCCGGGACGTCTCCGCGATGGTCGACCAGTGGGCCGGCCGGTGGGCGGGTGAGCTCGACGGGCTGGTCATGACGCCGGTCGCCCGCGCGGCGCTGACCGAGTTCGGCGGGCTGACCATCGCCCAGTTCGGCTCGGACGGCACCGCCGACGCCGGCTTCCCGACCTTCGTCCACCCGGTACGCAGCGGCCTGGTCACCGAGGAGGCCCGGGTCTTCGTCGACGAGTACGAACATCCGGTGTTTCCGCTCGGCGGCAACTCGGACGGCCCCGCCGAGCTGGTCGTCGACGGCGCCGGCCGAGTCCTGCTGCTGCACTGGGCCGGCTACCAGTACGTCGCCGACGACGTCGACACGGCGCTGATCCGGCTGGTCCGTGGCGGACCGTTCCCACCGCTGCGCCCGGAGCAGCTCGCCGGGCCGACCGAGGGACCAGCCGGAACCGTCAGCCGTTGATCGCCCGCATGAAGCCGTAGAGGCCGAGCACGGCGCAGGCCACCGGCACCACCGCCAGCTGCAGCACCACGTCCAGCCCGTCGCCGAGCCGGGCCAGCCGGGGCGCCGGTGGACGTCGGCTGTAGACCATCCCGGCCGCCAGCACCAGCGCCACCACCAGCAGCACCACCGGCAGCAGGGCCAGCCGGGTACCGGCCGCCATCCCACCCGTACCGACCAGGGTCAGCAGGCCGACACCGACCAGGCCGCCGGCCAGCAGCGGCACCCGGTGCCGGATCGTCGAGACCAGCCGGGCCCGCAGCAGCTGACCGGCCGTCACCACGGCGACCAGCAGCACCGCGCCGACCGTAGCCGAGAAGGTCAGCAACGCCGACCCGGCGGCGGCCACCACGGCCGTACCGAACATCAGGCCGGTCAGCACCTCGTCGGCGCGGGCCGTCGCCCGGTAGATCTCCGCCCGGTCCGGCTGCGGGTCGTCGCGGACCAGGTCCTCGGCGGTACGCGGCAACGCCGGCATCGGCAGTTTGCCGGCCCGTACCGAGATCAGCGGCAGCGCCGGCAGCAGCAGGGTCACCGCGGCCACCAGCACTGCCGCGGCGCGCGGCCCGTCCAGTGGCCCGACGGCCAGCACCGCACCGGTCGTCCCGCTGACCCCGGTGAAGATCGCCGCCACGAAGACCCGGCCGGCGTCTCCGACGCCGAGCATGCCGAACACCCCGGTCAGGGTCAGCGCCGCCGAACCGACCAGCAGGTGCGGTGCCCCCAGCTCGGTGACCGGTTCGCCGCCGGCCAGCGACACCGCACCGCCGACGAACGCGTACGGCAGGGCCAGGGCGGCGAGCACCGCGCCGGCCAGCGAGTCGGCCATCGCCCGGGACAGCAGCACGCCGACCGCGACCAGGACGGCGGCGGTGCCGAGCAGGGCCGCCCCGGCGGCCGCCCCGGTGCCGCCGGCGGTCACCACCGCGACCAGGGCGAGCAGCAGCAGAACGGCCCCGGTCAGCAGGCCGGTCAGCCGGGTGGCGGCCGGCGTCCAGGACAGTCCGCGCCGCCGGGCACCGGCAGCGATCGCCTCCATCAGGTCGTCGTAGGCCAGCTCCGGCCACTCGGTGCGGCGGGGCAGCAGATGCAGCGTCTCGCCGTCGCGGACCTGCTGCGCGGCGAGCGTACGGTTGAGGTCCAGGGTGGATCCGTTGGTACGCCGCAACGCCCAGCCGCCGTCGGCCGTACCGTCGGAGGGGTTCTCGTCGGCCTGCCGCAGCACCGCCGGGAGCAGCCCGACCAGCGGCAGGTGTTCGGGCAGGGCGAGGTCGATGCGTCGGGTCGGCGCCACGACGGCGATCCGGGCGAGTCCGGTTCCGGCCTGGGTGACCACTGCTGACTCCTCATCAAGCCGCGCGGGCTGTCCTGACTCGAGAAGGCTACCTACCATGTGCCGGTGCCATCGGTGCCGGTAGCGACCCGGCGTCCGGGTGTGACGACGACGGGGAGGATCGATCCGTGGGTACGGTGGTGATACGGCGTCCGGCGCGCCGACCCGAGCCGGAGTACCCGTCCGGCGAGGTCCTGCTCGACGCGCCCCCCGAGCTGCCGGCGCCGACCGGCCGGTCCTGGGCACAGCTGATGATGCTGCTGCCGATGCTGGCCGGCTCGGTCGCGATGGCGCTGATGTACGCCGGCCGGGGCGGTTCGACGCTCAGCTACGTCGCCGGTGGCCTGTTCGGCCTCTCCGCGCTCGGCATGCTCGCCACCCAGCTGTCCAACCAGGCCGGTGGGCCGAGTCGGCAGGAGATGGCGCAGCGGCGGCGCGATTATCTGGCGCATCTGTCGCGGCAGCGTCGCCGGGTGCTGCGGACCGTACGCCAGCAGCGGGAAGCCGCGTTCTACCGACACCCGGACCCGCAGACGCTGTGGTCGGTGCCGGTCGGTCCCCGGCTGTGGGAACGCCGCCGTGGCGACCCCGACTTCGCCACCGTACGGGTGGGTCTCGGGCCGCAGGAGCTGGCGACGCCGCTGGTCCCACCGCCGCCGACCGCGCTGGAGAAGCTGGAGCCGATGTGCGCGTTGGCGCTGCGCCGCTTCCTGACCAGCTACGCCACCGTGCCGCAGCTGCCGGTGGACATGGCACTGCGCGGCTTCGCCCGGGTGCATCTGCGCGGCGACCCGGACGCCGCCCGCGCCCTGGTCCGGGCGGTGATCGCCCAGGCCACCGCGTTCCACGCGCCGGACGACATGCTGGTGGCGGTCTGTCCGGCCCCGGCCCGGCGGGAGCACTGGGAGTGGGTCAAGTGGCTGCCGCACGCCCTGCACCCGACCCGCACCGACGCGACCGGCGCGCTGCGGCTGGTGTCGCCGACGGTGACCGGGTTGGAGGCGATGCTCGACGACGTGCTCGCCAACCGCCCCCGGTTCAACCTCACCGGCGGCGGGTCCGCCACCGCCTCCGGGCCGCACCTGCTGGTGGTGCTCGACGGCGGAGACCCGGCCGGCTCCGATCACCTGATGACCGACGGCGGGGTGGAAGGGGTGACCATCGTCGACCTGTCCGAGCCGCCGCCCCGGGTGCTCGACCGGGCCCGGCTGGTGCTCGATGTCGCCGCCGACGGGTCGATGGCCAGCGTCACCCTGGACGGCCGGGCGCCGATCGGCACCGCCGACGGCTGCACGGTCGCCGAGGCGGAGGCGTTGGCGATGGAGCTGGCGCCGCTGCGGCTGTCCGCCGCGTCCCGTGGCGAGCAGCCGCTGCACCTGGAGCAGGACCTGGCCGACCTGCTCGACCTGGGGGATCCGTACGAGTTCGACGTGGACCGGGCGTGGACGCCCCGGCCGAACCGGGACCGGCTGCGGGTGCCGCTCGGGCTGACCCCGGACGGCACCCCGGTCGAGCTGGACCTCAAGGAGTCCGCGCAGGACGGCATGGGCCCGCACGGCCTGCTGATCGGCGCCACCGGCTCCGGCAAGTCGGAGCTGCTGCGCACCCTGGTGCTGGCGCTCGCCGCCACCCACTCGTCGGAGACGCTGAACTTCGTGCTGATCGACTTCAAGGGCGGGGCGACGTTCACCCGGCTGGACAAGCTGCCGCACACCAGCGCGGTGATCACCAACCTCTCCGACGAGTTGCCGCTGGTCGACCGGATGACCGACGCGATCAACGGCGAGCTGGTCCGCCGGCAGGAGCTGCTCCGCTCGGCCGGCAACTACGCCTCGCAGCGTGACTACGAGAAGGCCCGCGCGGCCGGGGCACCGCTGGAGCCGATGCCGGCGCTGCTGATCATCTGTGACGAGTTCTCCGAGCTGCTGACCGCCAAGCCGGACTTCATCGACATGTTCGTCCAGATCGGGCGGGTCGGCCGGTCGTTGAGCGTGCATCTGCTGCTCGCCTCGCAGCGGTTGGAGGAGGGCCGGCTGCGCGGGCTGGACACCCACCTGTCGTACCGGATCGGCCTGCGGACCTTCTCCGCGATGGAGAGCCGGGTGGTGCTCGGCGCCACCGACGCGTACGAACTGCCCCGCTCCCCCGGCCACGGCTACCTGCGGTTCGGCACCGAACCGCTGGTACGGTTCCGGGCCGCGTACGTCTCCGGCACGTACCGCAGCAAAACCGCCGAGGCGGTCGCGGCCGGCGACGGCGACGACCGGGTCCAGGAATACACCACCCAGTACGTCGCCCCCCGGCTACCGGCCGACGCCCGGCAGCCGGCGCCCGAACCGGCCGACACCGGCGGCGAAAGCCTGCTCGACATCCTGGTCAGCCGGCTGACCGGCCGGGGCAAACCGGCCCACCAGGTGTGGCTGCCGCCGCTCGGCGACCCGATGACCCTCGACCAGCTGCTCTCCCCGCTGGTCGCCGACCCCGAACGCGGCGTCACCGCCGCCAGCCCGACGCTGCAGGGCGAGTTGCGGGCCGCCGTCGGCCTCATCGACAAGCCGTTCGAGCAGCGCCGCGACGTGCTCTGGCTGGAGCTTGGCGGCTCCGCCGGGCACACCGTCATCGTCGGCGGACCGCAGAGCGGCAAGAGCACCCTGCTGCGTACGGTCGTGTCGTCGCTCGCCCTCACCCACACCCCGCGCGAGGTGCAGATCTACTGCCTCGACCTGGGCAGCGGGGCGCTCACCGCGCTGCGTGACCTGCCGCAGGTCGGTGGGGTCGCCACCCGCCTGGACGCCGGGCAGGTCCGCCGCACCATCGCCGAACTGCGGCTGCTGATGGCGCAACGGGAACGCCGATTCGCCGAGAGCCGGATCGACTCGATGGCCACCTACCGGCGGGAACGCCGGCACGGCGGGCACACCGACGACCCGTTCGGGGACGTGTTCCTGGTAATCGACGGCTGGGCGGCGGTACGCGCCGAGTTCGAGGACCTGGAGCCGGCGATCAACGACATCGCCAACCGGGGACTGTCGTTCGGCGTACACCTGGTGATCAGCGCCGGCCGGTGGATGGACCTGCGACCGGCGGTACGCGACGTCTTCGGTACCCGGCTGGAACTGCGCCTCGCCGACGCCAGCGACTCCAATCTGGACCGGCGGGCGGCGATGAACGTGCCGGACAAGTCACCTGGCCGGGGCATCACCCCGGACGGCATGCAGTTCCTCGCCGCGCTGCCGCGCACCGACGGAGACGCCGACGCCGAGACCCTCGCCGACGGGGCCCGGCGGTTCGTCACCGACGTCGCCGCCGCCTGGCAGGGCCCGGGTGCGCCACCGGTGCGGCTGCTGCCGGCGGTGGTGCCGTACGACTCGGTGCCGGACACCGGACGCCCCGGCGTGCCGATCGGCATCGCCGAGGTAGACCTGCAACCGGTGCACCTGGACCTGGGCGCCGACCCGCACTTCATCGTCTTCGGCGACGGCGAGTCCGGCAAGAGCAGCTTCCTGCGGGCGCTGGCCCGGGGCATCACCGACCGCAACGACCTGACCCAGGCCCGGCTCATCGTCGTCGACTACCGGCGCAGCCTGCTCGGCGACATCAGCGAGAAACACCAGATCGGGTACGGCACCTCGGCGGACGTCACCGCCGGCATGCTGACCGAGGTGGTCAACGTGATGCGGGACCGGCTGCCCCCGGCGGACGTGACCCCGGAACAGCTGCGTACCCGCAGCTGGTGGCGCGGCCCTGACCTGTACATCCTGGTCGACGACTACGACCTGGTCGCCGGTGGCGGCGGCAACCCGCTGCTGCCGCTGCTGGAGTTCCTGCCGCAGGCCCGTGACATCGGGCTGCACCTGGTGATCGCCCGGCGCAGCGGCGGCGCCAGCCGTGCACTGTACGAGCCGATCCTGATGCGACTGCGCGAGCTCAGCTCGCCGGGCCTGGTGATGTCCGGCAGCCGCGACGAGGGGGTGCTGCTCGGCAACGTCCGGCCCGGCCCGCTGCCGCCGGGGCGGGGCTGGCTGGTCACCAGGCGGGAAGGCACCCGGCTCGTCCAGTTGCTCCATTTACCGTCCACATCGTGACTCTCGGTCTACGACGATTGCGGTGACGCGATAGTTTTGTGGATGCCGATGCGCACGTGGGGCCTGGGGGAGGGATCATGGCGGACGACAGCTGGCTGGTCAACGAGACGATCGACGTCGACATCGAGCAGCTCGACGACTTCGCCCAGTGCGTGATGGACGAGCTGCGGCTCAACTTCCAGCCGAGCCTGGCGAGCGGCATCAACCACATGCTCACCATCCCGGTGCCGTTCGGCGGGTCGGGGATGTCCGAGGGCCGGTTCTTCCAGGGTCGGCACGACGAGAACCGTGAGGCGGCCACCCTGCTGCTCGGCGAGGTAGCCAAGGGCCTCGCCTCACTGGCGACCGCCGCCAAGTCGATCTCCGCCGAGTACCTGAACGGCGACGCCCTGGTCGCGGCCGACCAGATGACCATTTTCGCCGCATTCTCCAACCTGGAAGGCGGCGAGACGCTCGACGGCCTCTGGCAGGACCCGGAGAGCGGCGTCGAGGATCCGAGTCTGGTGGTCGATCCGGACGAGGAGACCTCCTCCTACGCCCCAGAGGCCGCCGACCGGGACCTGTCGCTGTACGAGGCCGAGACGATCGGGGAGGGCGACGGTGCCTACGACATCCGCGCCGACGACGAGGACATGCACGACGACGAGCTCGACAGTCCGTCGGCCGATCACTGAGCAGCACGGATAGCGACGGCGAGGAGCGGGGATGTCCGACGAGTACTTCGGCTGGCAGCCGGTGTCGATCCCGTACGTGAGCGCCACGCGCGACTACGTCGTCCACGACTACTCGGATCCGAACCAGCGCTACGAACCCACCGTGTGGGACAAGGAGACGACCAACATCGAGACGATGTGGGGTTGGATCCAGAACGAGAGCGACGAGCGGGTGATCGCCGTCGCCGACATGTGGCACCGGATCGGCGTGCTGCTCGAGAGCACCCGCAACAACCTGCAGCGGTACGCGACGGCGCTGGCCGCCAAGTGGCAGTCACCCGCCGGTGAGTACTTCATGCAACGGGTGGGTGCCACCCTCTACTCGCTCGACGAGTGGAAGGAGGCCGCCGACAGCAACCGCCGTGGCCTGGAGCAGTTGGCCGGCAAGATCGAGTCGACCCAGCAGGAGTTCCGCACCCTCTGGGAACAGTACACCGTCGAGGCCGCCGACCCGGACAATGGTCTGCAGTGGTCCGACACGTACGACTGGATCCCGGGCACCACCGGCCGGACCCGCAAAGACGTGATGGACGACTACTTCGAGCGCGCCCGGGACATCATCAAGCCGTTGGCCGACATGTACATCGACGTGTACCTGAGCCACATCACCCGGGGCACCACCTTCCGGGGCCCGACCGACGCGGCGGTGGTCCACCCGTCGGTCGCGCCCCCCGGCGGCCCAGGGGCACCGCCGCCCGGCGCGCCGCCGCCCGGTGCGCCGGACGCACCGCCCCGGCCGGAGTTCCCGGGGCGTGGCGAGCTGCCCGGGCTGGACCGGGGCGCGCCGTCACCCACGCCAACACCGCCGGTGCCGGACGGGCTGCACCTGGCCGGAGGCACCGTCGCCCCGCCGGCCGCGCCTCCGCCGACGGCCAACCTCCCGCAGACCGGTGCCGGCCCGGCGCCGAGCCCGCCACCGGCGGTGGTGCCACCCGGCGTCACCCCCGGGCCACGACCGGGAGCACCGGGGGTCAACCGACCCGGAGCACTGCCGCCGGGTGCGAACCGCCCCAACCCTCCGCTCCGGCCACCCGGTCCGCCCCGGCCGGCGCTGCCCGGAGCCGGTGGACCGCCGCCGAACAACCCGGCCGGCCGAGGTCCCGCGCCGCAGCGCCCGTCGCTGCCGGGCAGCACCGGGCCGACGCCGGGCGGCTCCCGGCCACCGGGGCCGACCGGCCGACCCCCGGTCCGACCCTCCCCAGCCGCGGCGCCACAGTTGCCGGGCAGCACCGGCGGCCGCCCGACCGACGGCGGCACCGGCCGGCCCGCCGCCC
>NZ_JBHMIN010000079.1:0-20007 GCF_048060215.1 Micromonospora sp. LOL_021
GGCGGCGGCGGCCCGCGGCGGGGCCGGGGCGGCGGACGCGGCCGGCGCCGGCCGAACGTGCGTGCCGCTGTGCTCGCCCTGCTCGTCGAGGGACCAATGCACGGGTACGAGATGATCCGGGAACTCGACTCCCGTACCGGCGGTGCCTGGCGACCGAGCCCGGGATCGATCTATCCCACCCTGCAGCTGCTCGAGGACGAAGGGCTGGTCGTCGGGACCGTGGACGCGGCCGGCGGCAGCCGCCGGCAGTACGCGTTGACCGACGCCGGCCGCCCCGAGGCCGAGCAGGCCGCCGAGCAGGCGCCGTGGACCGAGCTCGCCCCGGAGACCGTGGAGAGCTGGCACGACGTGCGCGAATCCGGTATGCAGACGTTGCACGCCCTGCGACACGTGATGTTGAACGGTACCGCCGAGCAGCGGGAGCGGGCCCTGGCCGTACTCGACGAGACCCGCCGTAAGCTGTATGCCATCCTGGCCGACTCCGAGTAGGTCGCCGGTCACGGCAGGATTCGCCGGATCAGCTGTCGATCCGCCGGCCCGCCGATCGTCGTCATGGCGTACGACAACACCACCACCTGCGAGGAGCCCGACATGAAGTACATGCTGTTGTTCGTCAGTGCGCCGACCGACGGCCCGGACCAGCCCGGGGCGCAGTGCACCGTCGAGGACTGGATGGCCTACGACAAGCAGATGAAGGACGCCGGCATCTGGGTCAGCGGCAACGCCCTGGCCGACCTGACCACCTGCACCTCGGTCAAGGTCGACGTCGACGGACAACGGATCGTCACCGACGGTCCGTTCGCCGAGAGCCGTGAGGTGCTCGGCGGGTACGACGTCATCGACGTACCAAACCTGGACGTCGCGCTGGACTGGGCGGCCCGCTCGCCCGGCGCCCGCGACGGGGGATCGGTGCAGGTGCGTCCGATCGCCGACTTCGGGCTCTGACCGGGATGGCCGGCGGCGAGCCGCAGGACCACCCAGCCGCCCGGGCCCCGGGAACGGACCCGGCGGCGGTACGCGCGTCGGTGGCGGCCGTGTTCCGCGAGGAACACGGCCGGCTGCTCGCCACTCTGGTACGCCGCTTCGGTGACCTGCACCTGGCCGAGGAGTCCGCTGCCGAGGCCATCGAGGCGGCGCTGACGCACTGGCCGGTCTCCGGGGTGCCGACCCGTCCCGGCGCGTGGCTGCTGACCACCGCTCGCCGCCGGGCCGTCGACCGGATCCGCCGCGACCGGGCGTTGGCCCTGCGGATCGCGGTGCTGCAGACCGAGGCGGACCGGGCCGACCCGGCTCCGGCGGCGGACGTCGACCGGGACCTGCCCGACGACCGGCTCGCCCTGTTCTTCACCTGCGCCCACCCGGCGCTGACCGCCGAGGACCGGGTGGCGCTGACCCTGCGCTGCCTCGGCGGGTTGACCACCGCCGAGGTGGCCCGGGCCTTCCTGGTACCGGAGGCGACCATGGCCCAGCGGATCGTCCGGGCGAAACGCAAGATCCGCGACGCGCGGATCCCGTTCCGGGTGCCCGGTGCCGACGAGTTGCCGCAGCGGCTTCCCGGTGTCCTGCAGGCGGTGTACTCGATCTTCACCGAGGGCTACGCGGCCAGCTCCGGTCCCCGCCTGCAACGCCTGGACCTGGCCGAGGAGGCCATCCGGCTGGCCCGCATCCTGCACCGGTTGCTGCCCGCGCAACGGGAGACCGCCGGACTGCTCGGTCTGCTGCTGCTGGTGCACGCCCGCCGACATACCCGGACCGGACCGGACGGGGTGCCCGTGCTCCTCGACGAGCAGGACCGGCGTCGGTGGGACCGTCCAATGATCGGGGAAGGCTGTGCGTTGGCCCGCACGGCGTTGACCGGCGGCGCACCTGGCCCGTACGGGCTGCAGGCTGCCATCGCCGCGCTGCACGACGAGGCGCCCGACGTCGCCGGCACCGACTGGCCGCAGATCGTCGCCCTCTACGACGTACTGCTGAGGGTGGCACCGTCGCCGGTGGTGGCGCTGAACCGGGCAGTGGCGGTGGCCATGCGGGACGGCCCGGCAGCCGGTCTGGCCCTGCTCGACGACCTGGCCGCCGATCCGCGCCTACAGGCGTACCACCCGCTCCCGGCGGCCCGGGCCGACCTGCTGCACCGGCTCGGCCGGTACGCCGATGCGGCCGACGCCTACCGGCAGGCGGCGGACCTGGCCGGCACCGAACCGGACCGGGAACATCTGCGGCGTCGGCTGGCCGCCGCCGAGGCCGCGACCCGCGTCGACTGAGCCGGTACCGGGCCGTCATACACTCCGCAGGCCACTGACCGACCCGGGTTCGGTTCAGCCGGCGGCGTCGTCCGGCAAGTGGCAGGCGGCCAGGTGGCCGTCGCCGCGCACGGTGAGCACCGGATCGTCGACGGCGCACCGGTCGAACGCCGCCGGGCAGCGGGTCCGGAAGTTGCAGCCACTCGGCGGGTCGGCGGGAGACGGCACCGAACCCCGCAGGATGATCCGTTCCCGGGCCCGCTCGGCGACCGGGTCGGGCAGCGGCACCGCGGACAGCAGCGCCCGGGTGTAGGGGTGCGCCGGCCGGGCGAACAGCGTCGCCCGGTCGGCCACCTCCACGATGCGGCCGAGATACATCACCGCGATCCGGTCACTGAGGTGCCCGACCGCAGCCAGGTCGTGGGCGATGAACAGGTACGCCAGCCCCAGCTCGTCGCGCAGGTCCTCCAACAGGTTGATGATCTGCGCCTGGATCGACACGTCGAGCGCGGCGATCGGCTCGTCCGCGACGATCAGCTCGGGCTCACAGGCCAACGCGCGGGCGATACCCACCCGCTGGCGCTGCCCGCCGGAGAACTCGTGCGGGTGCCGGTGCGCGTGATCCGGGTCGAGGCCGACGAGTTCCAGCAGCTCACCGACGCGGTGCCGGCGGGCCCGTGACCCCCGGTGCAGGCCGTGTACCGCCAACGGCTCGGCGACGACCGAACCGATCGTCATCCGGGGGTCCAGCGACGCGTACGGATCCTGGAAGATCATCGTGACCTGCCGGCGCATCGCCCGCAGGTCCCGCCGACGCAGCGCGGTGACCTCGGTGCCCCGCATACTGACCCGCCCACCGGTGGGTTCGACCAGCCGCAGCAGGCCCAGCCCGGTGGTGCTCTTGCCGCACCCCGACTCGCCGACCAGCCCGAGTGTCTCGCCGGCCGCGACGGTGAAGGTCACCCCGTCGACCGCCCGGACCACCGCATCCGGCCGGCGGCGTACCCCACCAGCGGCGACCGGGAAGTGCACCCGCAGGTCGGTCACGCTCAACAGCGGCTGCTCAGTCACGCGCACCGTCCGTGCCGGTGGCGGTGCCACCGTCGACGTCGTAGAAGCAGGCCACCCGGTGCCCCGGGCCGACCGCGCGCAGCGGCGGCACCTCGGTGGCCGCCCGTGGATCGTGCCGGTAGCCGCAACGCAGATGGAACGCGCAGCCCGGCGGCAGCGCCGTCGGGTCCGGCGGTTGACCGGGGATCGTCGTCAGCCGGCGCGGCCGCTCGGTGCCGACCCGGGGCACCGCCGCCAACAACCCCATCGTGTACGGGTGCCGGGGCGCGGCGTACAGCTCATCGACCGGTGCCTGCTCCAGGATCCGGCCGGCGTACATGACCGCGACCCGGTCGGCGATCCCGGCCACCACCCCAAGATCGTGGGTGATCCATACGACCGCGAGGCCCAGCCGCCGCTGCAGCCCGGCGACCACCTCGAGGATCTGCGCCTGGGTGGTGACGTCCAGCGCGGTGGTCGCCTCGTCGGCGAGCAGCACCTTCGGCTCACAGGCCAGCGCCATCGCGATCATGACCCGCTGGCGCATCCCGCCGGAGAACCGGTGCGGGTAGTCGCCGAGCCGGTCCCGGGCGTCCGGCAGCCCGACCTGTTCGAGCAGCTCCACCGCCCGGTCGCGGGCCGCCGCGCCGGTGGCCACGCCGTGCAGCTCGATCGGCTCGACCAGCTGCGACCCGATCGTCTTGACCGGGTTGAGCGAGGTCATCGGGTCCTGGAAGACCATCGCGATCTCGTTGCCCCGGATCCGTCGCAGCTGTCGCTCCCCGGCGGCCAGCAGATCCACACCGTCCAGCAGCACCTGCCCGGCGACGGTGGCCGCCTCGTCGAGCAGGCCGAGGACCGCCAGCGCGGCGACGGACTTGCCGGACCCCGACTCGCCGACGATGGCCAACGTCTCGCCCGGGTGCACGTCGTAGCTCACCCCGTTGACCACCCTCGCCACGCCCCGTCGGGTGCCGATGCGCACCGTCAGGTCCCGTACCGACAGCACCGGGTCGCCGGCCATCAGCCCTGCCCCCTCGACTCGATGACCGACCGTTGCCGTGGGTCGAGCGCGTCGCGCAGCCCATCGCCGACCACGTTGAACGCCAGCACGGTCGCGAAGATCGCCAGACCGGGGAAGATGCCCATCCACGGTGCCTGACTGACGAAGTCGCGGCCCTCGGCGAGCATCCGGCCCCAGGCCGGATCGGGTCGCTGCACGCCCAGGCCGAGGAACGACAGCGCCGCCTCGGCCAGGATCGCGAACGCCAGGCTCAGCGACGTCTGCACGATCACCGGCGCGGCGATGTTCGGCAGCACATGGCGCAGGAGGATCCGCAGATCGCCGGCGCCGACAGCCCGCGCCGCCCGGACGTACAGCTGGGCCGAGACGACGAGCGTCGCGGCCCGCACGATCCGGGCGAAGATCGGCGTGTAGACGATGCCGATGGCGATCATCGCGTTGGTGATGCCCGGGCCGAGGATGGCCAGCACCGCGATCGCCAGCAGGATCGCCGGGAACGCGAACAGCACGTCCATGGTGCGCATCAGCAGCGCGTCCGTCGCGCCGGAGTAGAAGCCGGCGACCAGCCCGATCAGCAGCCCGGCGGTCAGCGAGATGCCGACCGCGACGAACCCGACCTGCAGCGACACCCGGGCACCGACCAGCACCCGGCTCAGCACATCGCGGCCGAGGTTGTCGGTGCCGAACGGGTGCGCCCACGACGGGGCGGCCAGCCGGCCCGGCACGTCCACCTCGTTCGGGTCGTACGGGGCCAGCCACGGCCCGACCACGGCGACCGTCGCCAGCACGGCCAGCACCAGCAGCCCGGCCAGGGCCAGCCGGTTGCCCAGCAGCAACAGGACCAGTCGGCGGGTCATCGGCGCCGTACCCGCGGGTCGAGGTAGCCGTAGAGCAGGTCCACCAGGAAGTTGACCACCAGGAACATCAGCGCGATGGCCAGCACCGCGCCCTGCAGCAGACTGTAGTCGCGTCGGACGACCGCGTCGTACGCCAACCGGCCCAGGCCCGGCCACTCGAAGATCACCTCGACGATCACCACTCCGCCGAGCAGAAAGCCGAGCTGCAGGCCGACGGCGGTCACGATGGAGATCCAGGCGTTGGGCAGCACGTGCCGGCGGACCGTCTGCCAGCGGGACAGCCCCTTGGCCCGGGCGGTACGGGCGTAGTCCTGATGCAGCGCCTCCAGCACCGCCGAGCGGACGAACCGGGTCAGCACCGAACCGGAGATCAGCCCCACGGTCATCGCCGGTAGCACCAGGTGGTGTGCCGCCCGGACCGGATCGTCCAACGGCGACACGTAGCCCGAGGCCGGCAGCCAGCCCAGCAGCAGCGCGAAGAGCAGGATGTACATGATCCCGCTCCAGAAGTCCGGCACCGAGATCCACAGCTGGCTGAACCCGGTGGCGATCCGGTCCACCAGCGAACCGGAGCGCACCGCGGAGACGATGCCCAACGGCAGCGCGATCGCCAGCGCGACGGCGAGCGCCGCGCCGGCGAGCAGGCTGGTCGGGCCGAGCCGGGCCAGCAGCAGCCGGGTGACCGGCTCACCGCTGCGGAAGCTGACCCCCAGGTCGCCGGTGACCGCGCGGGCCAGCCAGCCACCGTACTGGGTCAGCAGCGGCTGGTCCAGCCCGGCGCGGGCCCGCATCGCCTGGTACAGCTCCTCGTCGAAGCGGGTGCCCAGGGCCAGCCGGATCGGGTCACCCGGCACCAGCTGAACGATCAGGAAGACCGCGACGCTGACCCCGAGCATCGCGACGACCGTCTGCAACGCCCGCCACAGCAGGAAGCGCGACATCGCGCCCGCTCAGTCGGCCAACCGTACGGTCCGCAGCCGGGTCTTGCCGTCCGGGTGCATCTCCACGCCGGACACCTGCGGTGCCCAGGCCAGCGTGGCCTGCGGGCTGTACAGGTAGCCGTAGCTGACCTCGTCGATGATCAGCTTGGCCGCCTGGTGGTAGAGGTCGCGCCGTTCGGTGTCCTCGACGCTGGCCCGGGCCTGGTCGAGGAACTGGTCGACCTGCGGGTTGGCGTAGCCGTGGAAGTTGAACGAGCCGGCGGAGTGGTGCTGGGCGTAGTAGGCGTACTCGCCGTCGAGGTTGTTCAGCCAGCCGAGGACGTAGCAGTCGTAGCTGCCGTTGCCCTGCTCGTCGAGCCAGCTGGCGAAGTCGAGGGTACGGATCTCGGTGTCGACGCCGACGTCGCTCCACTGGCTGGCGATCACCTCGGCGGCGGCCAGGGTGTGCGGGTACTCGTTGGTCAGCATCAGGTCGACGGTGAGGTCGGTGACGCCGGCGTCGGCGAGCAGCTCCCGGGCCTGGTCCGGATCGTGGCTGAACGGGGCGTAGTCGGTGGCCCAGAAGTTGCCCGGTGGCATCGCCGACTGCACCGGGGTCGCGGCGTCGAAGAAGGCGGCCTGGGCCACCTGTTCGCGGTCGATGGCGAACGACAGCGCCCGACGTACGTCGATGTCGTCGAACGGCGGCCGGTCGAAGTTGCAGGTGAAGTACCAGTAGTCGTTGCTGGCCTGCTGGCCCAGCTCGACGTCGGGATCGTCGCGCAGCGTGGCGATCTCCTGGGCCGGCACGTTGTTGGTCAGGTGTACGGCGCCGGTGCGCAGGTTGGTCAGCGCGGTGGTCGGCTCGGAGACGAACCGGAACTCGACCCGGTCGACGTACGGACCGTCGCCCCAGTAGTCCGGGTTGGCCTCCAGCACGATCCGGTCACCGGGTGTGTAGCTGACGAACCGGAACGGCCCGGTGCCGATCGCGTCGGTGGTCAGCCCGTCGCCGTCGACCAGCTCGGGGGCGACGATCGCCATCCCCTTGAACCCGCCGATGTTGGCCAGCAGGTTGGGGGTCGGCTGGTTGAGGACGAACTCCACCGTACGGTCGTCGACCTCGCGTACCTCGTCGACGGTGGTGAACCGCCAGGCGTTCGCGGCGGTCTCCGCGTCGGTGATCCGTTCGAAGCTGGCCACCACGTCGCTGGCGGTGAACTCCCGGCCGTTGTGCCAGGTCACGCCGTCGCGCAACTGGAAGGTCCAGGTGAGCAGGTCCTCGCTGACCTCCCACTCGGTGGCCAGCGCGGGTTGGAAGCTCAGGTCGGGGGCCGGCTCCACCAAGGTGTCGTAGACGTTCTCCATTACCAGGAAGGTGGGCGACGCGGTGGAGACGTGCACGTCCAGGCTGTCCGGCTCGCTGGAGATGGCCACCACCAGGGTGCCGTCGGAGGTGGCCGGCCCGTCGTCAGTCTCCAGGGACTCGCCGGCCGAGCAGCCGGCCAGCGCGAGCGCCGCGACGGCGGCGAGGCTCGTCGCGCGTGCGGCCGACCGGGTGGTACGCGCGGATCGCCGCCGGTGCGGGAACGCTGGGGAGGGATTCACCGTCTGTCTCCTACCTCGTTGTCGCCGTTACGGGCTTGACGGGCCGGGTTGCGTCGACGGGATGGTGCACGTCGGGGCTGGTGCACATCGCCAACTGCGTGGTGCCGCCGGATGATGCCGCGACTGGCTGCGGATCGGTGCACCGACCCTAGTCGATCGCTGCAGGGGTCACAACTCGATGACCTCAGGTGACCGTGGTACGCGTCGGGTCGGTCCGCAGTCCGAATGTAACGGTTCATCCTGCGAAAGCCCGCCTTGACACGCCGCTGAACCCATCCATAGCCTTCAGTGGCTTGTATCGTTTCATTGACTGTCACGGGTGCCGAACACCGTCACTCGGCCGGCCGGTCGGCCAGAACCGGCCGGGCCGCCCGTCGACCGAGGAGAATCCGGATGAACCGTCGTACCCGACGTCGCCGTCCCCACCGTCCACCCACCACCGTGGCGTTGCTCGCCAGCGTCCTCACCCTGACCCTCGGCGTACCGGCCGGCGCCGCGCCCGCCGACCGGGCCGACGATGTCCGGGACCCCGACGGACCGGCCGGTGGTGGCCACCCCGACGCCACCCAGCTCGAACATCTCGACCGCGGCCTGGTCGCCGCCGCCACCGACCACGGTGTCTTCCTCAGCTGGCGGCTGCTCGGGCACGAGGTGACCGGCTCCGGCACCACCGGCATGACCGGCGCCGACTTCCACGTCTACCGGGACGGCCGGCGGCTGGCCACCGTCACCGACAGCACCAACTACCTGGACACTGATCCTGCGACCGGCGCCGGCTACCAGGTCGCCGCCGTGGTCGACGGCGTGGAGGTCGACCGCAGCGACGCGGTGCACCCGTGGTCGCAGGCCTACCACGACCTGCCGCTGCGTCGACCCGCCGACGGGGTCACCCCGGCCGGCGAGGCGTACACCTACTCGGCCAACGACATGAGCGTCGGCGACGTCGACGGCGACGGGCGGTACGAGTTCATCGTCAAGTGGGACCCGTCCAACTCCAAGGACGTCTCCCAGGTCGGCTACACCGGACCCGTCTACCTCGACACGTACCGGCTGGACGGCACCCTGCTGCACCGCATCGACCTCGGCGTCAACATCCGGGCCGGTGCCCACTACACCCAGTTCCTGGTCTACGACTTCGACGGCGACGGCCGCTCGGAGATGATGCTCAAGACCGCCCCCGGCACCAGGACGATCAGCTACCGCCCGGACGGCCGGGTCGCCGGGGAACGCTACGTCACCATGCCGGAATCCGACCGGCGGGCCGGCTACTCGCACCGCGACGACTACCGGATGTCCGCCGCCGACTACCACGACCACCTGGTGGCCGTGTTCCAGGGCTGGCATGCCCACCCGGAGGTGGTCGCCGGCAACTGGCCGGCCACCCTGGAAGCGGCGTTCGGCATCGACCCGGCGTACGAGTATCCGCTGTCCCGGGCCGACGCGCGGGCCCTCGCCGACCACTTCGTCGACGTCTACGCCCCGGCCCGCAGCAGCCGCAACAACCTGCGCGCCTTCGAAGGCTTCATCGTCGACGGCCCCGAGTACCTCACGGTGTTCGACGGCGCCACCGGGCGGGAACTGCAGACGATCCGGTACAAACCCGGCCGGCACGACGACGGCCTGATGTGGGGCGACTACGCGATGTCGCGAATCGAGCCGGGCAACCGGGTCGACCGGTTCCTCGCCGCAGTGGCCTACCTGGACGGCCGCCGGCCGTCGGCGGTCTTCGCTCGCGGCTACTACACCCGGTCAACTCTGGTCGCTTACGACTGGGACGGGCACCGGCTCACCGAGCAGTGGTACGTCGACAGCGGCTGGACGCCGATGACCAACCCGTTCAACGACTCACCGCACGGCCGCGACGGCACCGACGCCGAGTTCGCCACCATCACCACCCAGGGGCAGCACTCGATCAGCGCGGCCGACGTCGACGGCGACGGCCGGCACGAGATCGTCTACGGCGCGGCCACCATCGATGACGACGGGAGCCTGCTGTACAGCGCGTTCGCGCAGCTGCCGCCGCAGAGCGCGGCGCCCGGCACCATGGCCCGGCTCGGCCACGGCGACGCCATGCACGTCACCGACATCGACCCGCACCGCCCCGGCCTGGAGGCGTACCTGGTCTTCGAGGGCGGGCGGTGGGCGCCGTACGGGCACGGACTGCTCGACGCCGCCACCGGTGAGGTGATCTTCGGCGCGTACTCCGGAGTGGACACCGGCCGGGGCATGATCGGGGACGTCGACCCGGGGCGCCCCGGCCACGAGGTGTGGGCGGTCAGCGGGCTCGGTCTGCACACCGCCACCGGCGAGCCGCTCGGCTCGCGGATCCCCGGCACCAACATGAGCATCCGGTGGGCGGCCGACGGCACCACCCAGATCGTCGACGGCGCGATCGACCAGACCCCGACCATCGACGACTGGCGTCGGGGTCGGCTGCTCACCGCCGAGGGCACCCGGGCCAACAATCACACCAAGGGCAACCCGGGCCTGGTCGCCGACGTCTTCGGCGACTGGCGGGAGGAGCTGCTGCTGCGTACGGTCGACAGCGGCGCGGTCCGGATCCACCTGAGCACCGAGGTGACCGACCGCAAGATGTACACCCTGATGCACGACTCGCAGTACCGCGCCGAGGTCGCCCGCCAGCAGACCACCTACAACCAGCCGTCGTACCCCGGCTTCTACCTGGCCGCCGACACCGACTTCGGCCAGGTTCCGGTGCCGGAGCTCTGGGCACCGGGCAGCCTGCCCGCGCTGCGGACCGCGTACGACGGATTCCGGCGCGACGGCGCGATCACCGGACCGGTCACCCACCGGCTGTCCGCCGCGCTGCGCCAGGCGCAGTGGCACCTCGACCGGGGCCGCGCCGGCGAGGCGACGCAGGCCCTGCAGCGCTTCGTCCACCACCTGGCGCATCCGCATCGGCGCGACCGGGTCGACCCGACCGCCGCGAACGCGCTGAACCACCAGGCCCGGACCGTCCTCGGCATGCTCGGCTGACCACGATTCGACAGACCGGGAGCTGACCCGCGGTGCGCGACGGGCTCGGCCCGTCGCGCACCGCGGGTGGTGCCAACCGATAGGGTCGTCGGTCGTGGGAAGACTGTGGCAGGGCGTGACCGCGACAGTTGGCCGGCTGGCCGGTCAACGCGTACCGGCGCAACGGCGCCCGACACCGGCCAAGCTGGCCCGGCGCCGGCAGGTGGCTGCGTTGCAGCGGCGGCAGCTGTCGTACGCACCCGAGCTGGACGGACACGCCGATCCCGGCGAGATCGTCTGGACCTGGGTGTCGTACGAGGAGGACCCCCGGCAGGGCAAGGACCGCCCGGTGCTGGTGGTGGGCCGGCGCAGCCGCACCCTGTTCGGGCTGATGCTGTCCAGCCAGTCCGACCGCGACGGGCAGCGGCACTGGCTGTCGCTGGGCACCTGGGGCGACGACGGCCGGCCGAGCTGGATCCGGCTCGACCGGGTGCTCACCATGCGGGAGGACAGCATCCGGCGTGAGGGTGCCATCCTCGACCGGGGCCGGTTCGACCGGGTGTGCCAGGCGTTGCGGGCCGGTTACGGCTGGTCCTGACCAGGTCGCCGCCTGCCGCCCGCCGGCGACGACGAAGACTTCCGTCGGGCACAGTTCGCCGACACGTCACCGCCGTGTGCCCTGCCCGCGGCCCGGCGGTTGCCATGCTGGCCGGATGGTGACGGCATCATGAGGATCGTTCGGCTGGCGAATTTCATCACCGGCAGCTCCGGTGGGTTACGGACCGCGCTGCGGGAACTCGGCACCGGCTACCTGGCCGCCGGCCACGAGCCGGTGCTGGTGGTGCCGGGGGCGGCCGACGCGGATGAGGACACCGCGCAGGGGCGGGTGATCACCGTCGCCGGGCCGGTGGTGCCCGGCACCGGCGGCTACCGGGTGCTGCTCGGCCGTTCCCGGGTACGCCGCCTGCTCACCGAGCTCGCCCCGGACCGTCTGGAGGTCTCCGACCGCACCACCCTGCGGTGGACCGGACAGTGGGCGCGGCGGCACGGCGTACCCGCGTTGATGGTCTCCCACGAGACCCTCGACGGCCTGTTGCGGTTGCCGTTCGGTGTCCGATCCGCCGGCCCGGCGAAGCTGACCGACCGGGTCACCGAGCGGACCGCCGACCGGCTCAACGCGGCGACCGCCGCCGCGTACGACCGGGTGGTGTGCACCACCGAGTGGGCCGCGCGTGAGTTCACCCGGATCGGGGTGGACAACCTGGCCCGGGTGCCGCTCGGCGTGGATCTCGACCAGTTCCATCCCCGTCGGCACGACGAGGCGGTACGCGAGCGGTACGCGCCCAACGGTGAACTGCTGGTGCTGCACTGCGCCCGGCTGTCCGCCGAGAAGTGCCCGGAGCGGGTCCTCGCCGCGCTGGCCGCGCTGCGCGACCGGGGTGTACCCGCCGTCGGGGTGATCGTCGGCACCGGCCCTCGTCAGGCGGGTCTGCGCGCACACGCCGTCGAGGCCGGGCTGACCGTGCACTTCGCCAACTACGTCGGCGACCGCGACGAGGTCGCCCGGCTGCTGGCGAGCGCCGACGTGGTGATCGCACCCGGGCCGGTGGAGACCTTTGGACTGGCCGCCCTGGAGGCCCTGGCCAGCGGAACCCCGGTGGTGGTCGCTGCGGAGAGCGCGTTACCGGAGGTGACCGGAGACGCCGGGTTGGCGGTGGCCGGCGGCGGGTCGGAGTACGCGGACGCGATCTGCGAACTGGCCGGCCGACCGGTGGCGGCGCGACGCGCGGCGGCCCGCCGCCGGGCGGAGGGCTTTCCCTGGTCGGCGGCGGTCGACGGCTTTCTCCGTGCCCACCGGGCCGACGCCGGCGGTGACCAGCTCGGCCGCGGTGACCAGTTCGCTGGCGTCGACCAGATCGCCCGCGCTGCTCGCTCCGGGTCCGGCACCGCGTACGACAGCGCCGGGCGTGGGCATCGATCTGCCCGCGCCCGGCGCTGACTAGCGGATCAGGTGGTCAGCACCTGACCCAGTCCAGGTTGAACAGGGTGTCGACGTTGCCTTCGGTCGTGGTCATCGACATGCTGGCCCGGCCGCTGGAGGTGCCGGCGTCCACTCGCAGCTCGGTGTTGATGTTCAGCACCCGCTGCTGCCCACACGGGACGTACACCAGCACTGGCGCGTGGTCCGCGGTGGCCCAGAAGCCGTTGTACGGTCCGCCGAACGTGGCGTCGGTACGTCTGTTGTCGGACGAACCCTGCCAGTAGTAGTTCGTCCGCTGCCGGCCGGTCGCCCCACTGGGGATCCGGGCCCGCCCCCGGTAGTCCGCGGTGGCGACCGCGAAGGTCCAGCCCGCCGGCACCTTGACGAGCACACCGAGTTGGCAGTTCTTCCGGCTGTCGGTCGGGTCGGCCCCGTCACCAACGGTGGCGAGGAAGTCGTAGTAGCGGATCCGGAAGCCGGTGTTGTCGGGGTTGGCGACCACCCTGGCCGTGCCGGGCGCGCAGCCCGAACCACTGGCGGCCACCACCTCCACGGTGATGTCGCTGTCCGGCACGGCGCTCGACGTCGCCGGGAAGGCATAGGCCGGAGCGGTCAGGGTCAGCGCGAGAACCGTGCCGAGTGCGGCGAACATTCCGTGTCTCGCGCCGGTGAGGCTTCTTTTCATTCCGTTCCCCTCGGGGCTCAGGTTATGACGGCTTGGGCACACACGACTTTGCGGAACAACCGCGCCGTGGATCTTTGTCTGCTGGGCCCTTTGGGATCATGGGGGATTGGGTCCAGAGTGCTTCGGCGGGGCGTCCTGCGAAAGGATGATAGCGACGGGCATCGATTCATGCAAGTATCTGCCGAGGTCGTTGTGTTGATATTGATTCCGCCCTGGTCGCGTGCCGCTTGCTCGTTTCGGTGGGATCAACTAGTCGGTCATTGGAGGCAATTGGGTCCACACCTTGTCATGCTATGGGCGATTTGCGCGGTTGGCGCGTCGCTGTCAGCTCCGCCGGCTGAATCGGGATGGTCGGCGGCGAGATGGCGTGCGATCAATTTCCGATCCCCCTGTGGCAATTAAATTTACGTTGACAAGCATCAATGCCTGTACGTAGATTGTTGCGCACGCATCGTCGCATCACACATCGGAGGAGGTTTCATGCGCAAACTGCTGACGCGTGGCGGCGTGGTGCTTGCGTTGCTCGCCTCATCGTTGATCTCGGGCGCACCCGCGTCCGCCAAGGGGATCCTGGATGACCCACCGGATGACCAGGTTGTGATCGATCTGGTCGCGATGGCGGGTTCCGGTTGTCGGCCAGGTACCGCCGACGTCGCCGTCTCGCCGGACAACACCGCCTTCACCACCATCTACAGCGACTACCTGGTGCAGGCGGGTCCGGGCATCTCGGTCACCGAAGGCCGCCGGAACTGTCAGCTCAACGTGCTGGTGCACGCGCCGGCGGGCTACACCTTCGCGATCGTGAAGGTGGACTACCGCGGCTACGGGCTGCTCAGCCCGGGTGCCATCGCCACACAGCGGGCCAACTACTACTTCCAGGGAATGACTCAGGGCACTTTCAGCAGCCACCCGATTCCGGCTCCGCTGGACGACAACTGGATGGTGAGCGACGAGGTGCCGATCGCCTCCGTGGTCTGGCATCCGTGTGGCGAGATCCGCAACCTCAACATCAACACCGAGTTGCGCCTGAGCAAGGGATCGTCGACGGACGTCAGCTTCCTGACGATGGACTCGACGGACGGCAGCATCGAGACGATGTACCACCTGGCCTGGCAGCCCTGCCCGTGAACTGACTGACCCCGACCCGACGACAGAGGGTGGCCGGTGTGACCGGCCACCCTCGGCCGGGCCCGTCGGGGTCGTCCTACCCGGCGACGACCACCGGTGCCCGGCGGGCAACGTGGACGCCGGGCCCCAGCCGGGCGGCGACCCGGGTCAGAGCCCGGTCACCGGGTCGGACCGTGACGTGAAAATGCGCAGCCGTCGCTGGCGACAGGTCACCGCCCCACGCCACGGTGCCCTCGCAGTCGGCGAGAATGTCCCGCACGACCGCCTCCTGGTGCGGCCACAGCGACTCGCTACCGCCCAGTGGATAGGCGGTCGGGTACAGGGCGATCGCGGTGCCGGAGAGGTAGTTGGACTCGAAGGCGATGCGTCCCGCGAGGTCCGCAGCGTAGCCGGCGACGCCGCCGCCTTCGCCGGTGTCGACCGGGCCGATCTCGTAGTGCCAGCGGCGGGCGACGTACAGCAGTACCACGGCGGTGGGGCCGTGACGCAGCGCGACCGAGGCGGTGGACCCCTCGATGCGGTGGACACCGATGGTCGTTGGATCGATCCGCCAGCCGTTCGCGGATACCTCGTGGATTTCGTTTCGTGCCTCGGCGACATCGGTCGCGTGGGCGGCGCCGGTGGGCGTCAGGGCGAGCACACCGGTGCCGACAGCGCCGCCGAGCAGGACTCGTCTGGTGATCATCTCGGGCTCCTCGCTCACTGGCCGGGTACGAGCGCGGCGACACCCGGATCGGCTCCGTCCCGCCAGACGTCGTGGTCCAGTCCCCAGCCGGGCGCGAACTCGTACTCCCGGATCTGGTTGAACGACCAGTTCGCCGGTAGCGGGAAGCCGAGATTGCCGGAGTAGCCCCAGGACATCCCGGAAACCAGCGACCATCGGGCGCCGACCTCCTGCGAGACCCGGCTGCAGACGTTGCGCGAGCCGTAGACTCCGAACTGGTAGCGGTCGCCCGACTCGGTGAGCGCCGCCTTCACCCCTTGGAAGTACGGCTTGACCCCGCTGTCGATGTCGACGTCCAGGGCGTCGAAGTCGACAGCGAAGTAGATGCAGGTACCGGCGGGAATCCGGTGCTCGACGGCCTTCTGATGGGCGATCCGCCCCTGGTCGTATCCCTTGGGATAGGTGAAGTTGACCAGCTGGGTGCCGTTGTACTGGAAGATCGGGAAGAACCGTAGCCCGGCGTCCAGAATGTTCTGCGGCTCGCCGGGCTTGAGCGCCTTGTCCAGAAAGTACGGGTCCGACGGCGGCAGATGCTCGTCGAGGTACCGCCCGACGATCCGGTAGCCGGCCGCGACGAGCTGGGCGCCGCGGGCCGCGGTGATCTCGGTGATGCAGTCGCAGCCGGTGGCGGGCCGGCCGGTGTCGCCGCAGGAGACGAGCAGCTGAGCCCAGGTGGTGTAGTCGTTGGTGCCGCTCTCGGCGATCTGCGAGAAACGCTGAAATGCACGCAGCCACGCCAGGTGGGTGGCGGTCTCCACATCGGTGTCGATGTCCTGCGGGTGGTACGCCAGCGGCAACTGCGGATCGCCCGGCAGCATGGTCGGCGAGTTGACGTAGCAGGCCGACCGGAACAGGTACCGCAGATCGCCGGTGAGCCGTCCGGAGCCGACCCCGCGGAGCCCGGCCTGGGTACCCGGCCCGAAGTTGCCGTTGATCGAGCCCAGCGGGATGCCGACCTCGTACTGGATGGCCATCATCAGCCCTTGCTGCACGTCCCGGGAGTAGATCCCGTCGCAGGGCACCAGGCTCATCGCCGGAATGCCGACGCCGGCCACGTAGCGCGAGTTCAACCGCTGCTGGATGCCCCGGACGACAGCGTCGCCCGGTGGCACCAGGCGGAACTGGTCCATCCGAAGCATCGCCCGCGCGACGTGCGGCCACATCGCCCGGCGGGCCGACAGACCGGCGTACGAGAGCCCGGCGTCGGCGTAGAGCTGACTGAACGAGTCCTCCGAGTCGGCGGTCCAGCCCCCTTGGTCGGTGGCGGCCCAGTAGCCCTTGCACCACAGCGCGGCGTTGTAGATGCGGACCAGGTTGGTGTTGGTCTCCTCGGCCGGCAGCCGGTTGCGCGTGCGGACCGCGGCGAAGGTGCCGGGCCCGAAGTTCTGCACCGTGGGCGAGATGCCGAGCTCGTACTGCAGCCCCTGGGTCAGCGATAGCACAGTCGGCCAGCCGGTGCGCCCGTCCTCCGGGCAACTGAGGTATCCCGGCGCGCCGGCATAGGTGGCGTTGACCCACTGCTGGGCCGCGAGTACATGGCTGTCCGCCAGGCTGGTTCGCGGCATGCTGGAATCGATCATTTCAAACATCCCCCGTGCTGTCGTCCGATGAAATGGACGATACGGCCCACTGAGGGGGTTGTAAATTGTCTGTCGTCGATCAACATTCCGGCCGGACGTGAGCTGAGCGGACGGGTGCCCGGGTCCTGCCGCGGGTATCGTCCCGGCGTGCCCAGGACACGCCTCGACCTCGACCGGATCCACGCCGCACGCCGGGTGATCGACCCCGTGTTCCTCGATACGCCGTTGTACCGGTGCGACACGTTGGGACGCCAGCTCGGCTGCACCGTGAGCATCAAATTGGAGACCGCGAACCCGGTCCGCAGCTTCAAGGCCCGGGGTGCCGAACTGGTGGCGAGCGGGCTGGCCGGGCAGGGCCGGACCGACGTGGTCTGCGCCAGCGCCGGTAACCTCGGCCAGGCGCTCAGTTGGTCCGGCCGCCGACGCGGCCTGGCCGTCACGGTCGTGGCGTCGCGGGCGGCGCCGGTGGCCAAGCTCGACCGGATCCGCGCGCTGGGATCCGCGCTGGAGCTGGTCGACGGCGACTTCGAAGCGGCCCGGGAGCGGGCCGCGCGGGTCGCGCGCCGGCGCGGAGCCCGGCTGGTCGAGGACAGCTTGGATGTCGAGACCTGTGAGGGCGCCGCGACGATCGGCCTTGAGCTGGTCGGCGGCGTACCCGACTTCGACGCTGTGCTGCTTGCCCTGGGCGGCGGTGCGATGGCCAGCGGTGTCGGCCATGTCCTGAAGGCCCTGGCCCCCGGCGTCGAGGTGATCTGCGTGCAGCCCGCTGGCGCGCCGGCGATGACCCGGTCCTGGCATGAACGGCGGGTCGTCACCACCGAGCCGGTCGACACCATCGCCGATGGTGTCGCCGGCCGGCTCCCCATCCCAGCGGTCCTGGCCGACCTACTCACCGTGGTCGACGACGCCGTCCTCGTTCGCGAGTCGTCGATCGTCGCGGGCATGCGGCTGCTGCTCGAGCATCCGGGGCTGGTCGTCGAGCCGTCAGCCGCACTCGGCGTCGCCGCTGTGCTGGAGGACCGCGACCGCTTCGCCGGGCGGCACGTCGTCACGGTCGTCTGCGGCAGCAACGTCGATCTGGGTGCCTATCAACGCTGGGTCCTCCGGTGACCGGCGCCGGCGCCGACCTCGGCACGCGTACCGGCAGCGCCGACGCCGCAACTCGACCACGACGCAGGTACGGCGACCAGGTCCGGGCATGGCGAGGCCCGGAGAACTGTCCTGTCTCCGGGCCTCTGGGCTGCCGCCCATTTGCTGTCGCCAGCACGTTCAACGGGACGGATCACTCTTTATGACGCCGGGTTTTGCCCTTAAACTACCGCGCCGCGTGGAGGCGCGAGCTGGAATCGAACCAGCATCCAGCTGTCCCTGTCCGTCCCTCCTCGACCTGACGACCGGCGGCGAATGCTGAGCGTGGAGCGAGAGCCTGAGTGTGTGGCGGCTGCCTCTGCCAGTTGGGCCACCCCGGTGTGGCTGGTACCGGGGGCGGGACTCGAACCCGCACTGGGACCGCTTCGTCAGTTTCGTCGTCAGCTTCAGCTTGGTGCTCCTCTGCCGTCAGCCGGTGCGTACCCGGCTGACGGCCACCCCCGGGGCTCAGTCCGGGGGACACTGTGAAGGTACCCGGCAGCAGGTGGTCCGCGACTACCCGAACAGGTAACCGAAGACCGCGTCGCCGATGCGCTGGTCGGTGACCTCGGCGCCGTTGGCCTCTTCGCGGGCGAACTTCACCGCGGTCTGCAGCGCCGCGATCCGGTCCTGCAACTCGTTGACCCGCCGGGCCGGCAGCGCACCGGAGAACTTCACCGTCGTCCAGTAGCCGACCGGTACGTCCTCGTAGTAGACCTCGACCTGCGCCGGGTGTTTGTCGGTCGCCTCGGCCTTGACGTGGTTGCGGGGCACCTTCTTCGTCTTGACCGTACGCACCGGTTCGGTACGCCAGGAGTCGGTTGACTCGTCGCGTCTCCACGACTCGGCCGCATCCAGCACCGGCAGCTTCTTGACGAAGGTGTGCAGGTCGACCAGCTGCTTCTCCAGGAACAGCAGGTACGACACCGGCGCGGCGGTGACCAGCGTCCGGCCGTCGACCACGACGTCGGCGGTGGCCCGGGTGTTCGCCCAGTCCTTGGTGGCGGTCACGTCGAACAGCCGGGTCAGGGTCTTCGCCACGTCCCGCAGCACCTGCTCGGCGTGTACCTGCACCCGGGTCGACTCGGGCGGGAACTGCTCACCCTCCTCGTCCTTCGGCTGGTAGGTGCGGGAGATGCCGGACAGCAGCGGCTGCTTCTGCACCACGTGGTGCGCCTCGGTCAGCTCCGCGAAGGACTTGCTCTTGACGCCCTTCTCCACCGCGATGATCTGGTTCAGCTTGGTCACGGCGATCATGCTGGCAGACGACGTCAACCCGGTCGAGCGGATTCGCTGCGGCCGGTACCGGCTGAACCGGTGATTGTATCGATCACTGTCGCGTGCCAGAATTCGCCTCAGCCGCACCGGGAGCTAATGCGAGCGGCTCGTTTCAGACCGAGGGGAAAGCCGGGGGTGACCACCGTCCGGCGCCGGGCACTCCTCTCCCCAGCCCACCACGTCGACCGTCCTCGACCGTGCGACCCGCACCGTCCGACCCAGACCGGACCGGATCCGGTCGACAGTCGACACCCCTGGCTCGTGGTGGCAGCCCTGCGGATCTGTAGGAGAACGCGATGTCATCCGTCCCGAGACGCACCGTACGCCGTAATCTGCTGGCCGCCGGCGGCGCCGCCGCGCTGGTCGCCGCAGCCCTGATCATCCCCACCACCGCTGCCCACGCCGCAGTGGTCTGCAACGTCACCTACCAGGCCAACACCTGGAACGAAGGCTCCGGCGCCGGCGGATTCACCGCCAACATCACCATCAACAATCGGCAGGATCCGGTCAACGGCTGGAGCCTGCGCTTCACCCTGCCGTCCGGTCAGACCCTGACTCAGGGCTGGTCGGCGAACTGGAGCGGCAGTTCTGGCGCGATTACCGCGACCAATGCCTCGTGGAACGGCAACCTGGGTACCGGGGCGTCCACCTCGATCGGCTTCAACGGGCGGTGGACCGGCAGCTACTCCAGCCCCACCGCGTTCACCTTGAACGGGGTGGCGTGCAACGGCGGCACCGGCCCGACGACTCCGCCGCCGGTCACCACGGCGCCGCCGACGACTGCCCCGCCGACCACGGCGCCGCCGACGACCGCCCCGCCGACCACGC
>NZ_JBHMIN010000080.1:0-19567 GCF_048060215.1 Micromonospora sp. LOL_021
GCGGCAACATCGTCCAGTACGACGACTGGGGCGGCGCCAACCAGCAGTGGCAACTCGTCCGGGTCGACGGCGGCGGCAACCCCGACCCCGACCCGACGACACCACCGCCGTCGGGGGAGTACACGAATCCGGTGGTGTGGCAGGACTTCGCGGACGTGGAGGTGATCCGGGTCGATGACACCTACTACATGACGGCGTCGACGATGCACTACTCGCCGGGTGCGCCGATTCTGCGATCGTACGACCTGGTGAACTGGGAGTTCGCCGGGCATGCGGTGCCGAGGTTGGAGTTCGGGTCGAAGTACGACCTGTCGGGGGCCCGAGGCTACGTGCGCGGGATCTGGGCCTCGACGTTGAACTACCGACGGAGCAACGGGACGTACTACTGGGCTGGTTGTATCGATTTCAGCCAGACGCACATGTATACGTCACAGTCGGTGGAGGGGCCGTGGACGAAGCATGCGACGCTGCCGTGCTACTACGACGCCGGGTTGTTGTTCGACGATGACGACACGCCGTACGTGGCGTACGGCAACGGCACGATCAGTGTGGCGCAGCTGTCGGCGGACGGTCGGTCGCAGGTGCGGGCGCAGCAGGTGTTCCAGACGCCGTCGAGTGTCGGAACCCTGGAGGGGGCCCGGTTCTACAAGCGCAACGGCAACTACTACATCTGGTTGACCCGGCCGGCGAACGGTCAGTACGTGCTGCGGTCGACGAACGGGCCGTTCGGACCGTACGAGATGCGGCAGGTGCTGCTGGATCTGCCGGGGCCGATCTCGGGCGGCGGGGTGCCGCATCAGGGTGGCCTGGTGCAGACGCAGAACGGCGACTGGTACTACATGGCGTTCGTGGACGCGTACCCCGGCGGGCGGATGCCGGCGCTGGCGCCGATCACCTGGACGGGTGACGGCTGGCCGCAGCTGCAGACGGTCAATGGCCGGTGGGCGGTGAACTACCCGCGGCCCAACCTGCCGGCGCCGCCCCGGGTGGTGAAGCCGTTGACGGGGGTGGACACGTTCGCGGGGACCACGCTGGGGCCGCAGTGGGAGTGGAACCACAACCCGGACAACTCCCGGTGGTCGGTGAACGATGGGCTGCGGCTGTCCACCGCGACCGTCACCAACGATCTCTACAACGCGCGGAACACGCTGACGCACCGGATTCAGGGCCCGACGTCGACGGCGACGATCGAGTTGGACTATTCGTCGATGCGCGACGGTGACCGGTCGGGGCTGGCGATGTTGCGGCAGTCCTCGGCGTGGGTCGGAGTACGTCGCGACAACGGTTCGACCCGGGTGGTGATGACCAACGGTTTGACGATGGACAGCAACTGGAACACCACCGGGACCGGGACTGAGGTGGCGAGTGCGCCGGTGTCGGGGGGTCGGATCTGGCTGCGGGCGAATGCCGACATCCGGCCGGGTGCGGGACGGCAGGCGCGGTTCTCGTACAGCACGGACGGGGTGAACTTCACGTCGTTCGGGCCGGCGTTCACGCTGAACAACGAGTGGCAGTTCTTCATGGGTTACCGATTCGGGATCTTCAACTACGCGACGCAGGCGCTCGGTGGCGCCGTCACCGTCCGACGGTTCGAACTCTCGACCCCCTGATCACTGGAGTAGACGATCATGAGTTCGTCATTTCTCAGCCGTCGTCGACTGCTGCAGGCCGCCGGCGCGACCGCGGTGGTCTCCGCCACCGGCGTCACCACCAGCACGGTCCTCGGCGCCGCTCCGGCCGCCGCAGCCCTGCCACCGGCGCGCCCCGACATCGGCGTGGCGGCCTACGGATTCGACGTCGGCCAGGCCCAGCTGACCACCAGCCGATGGCTGGACAACCAGAACCGCACCATCAACTACCTGCGCTTCGTCGACGTCGACCGGATGCTGCGCAACTTCCGGGCCAATCACCGGCTGTCCACCAACGGCGCCGCGTCCAACGGCGGCTGGGACAGCCCGACGTTTCCGTTCCGTACCCACATGCAGGGACATTTCCTGAGCGCCTGGGCGTTCGCGTGGGCGGTGACCGGCGACAGCGTCTTTCGGGACAAGGCCAACTACATGGTGGCCGAACTCGCCAAGTGCCAGGCCAACAACGGGGCGGCCGGCTTCGCCGCCGGCTACCTGTCCGGGTTCCCCGAGTCCGACTTCAGCAGCCTGGAGGCCCGGACGTTGAACAACGGCAACGTGCCGTACTACTGCATCCACAAAACCCTCGCCGGCCTGCTCGACGTGTGGCGCTACCTCGGCAACAACCAGGCCCGCGACGTCCTGCTCTCGCTCGCCGGCTGGGTCGACTGGCGTACCGGCCGGCTGTCCAGCAGCCAGATGCAGAACATGCTCGGCACCGAGTTCGGCGGGATGAACGCCGTCCTGACCGACATCTATCAGCAGACCGGCGACAGCCGGTGGCTCACCACCGCACAGCGGTTCGACCACGCCGCTGTGTTCAACCCGCTCGCCGCCAACTCCGACCAGCTCAACGGGCTGCACGCCAACACCCAGGTGCCGAAGTGGATCGGTGCCGCCCGGGAGTACAAGGCCACCGGCACCACCCGCTACCGGGACATCGCCAGCAACGCCTGGAACATCACCGTCGACGCGCACACCTACGCGATCGGTGGCAACAGCCAGGCCGAGCACTTCCGGGCACCCGACGCCATCGCGAGCTACCTGCGAAACGACACCTGCGAGGCGTGCAACACGTACAACATGCTGAAACTCACCCGGGAGCTGTGGCTGCTCGACCCGGATCGGGCGGCGTACTTCGACTTCTACGAACGGGCGCTGCTCAACCACGTGATCGGCATTCAGAACCCGGCCAGCAACCACGGACACATCACCTACTTCACCCCGTTGAACCCGGGCGGCCGGCGCGGCGTCGGCCCTGCCTGGGGCGGTGGGACCTACAGCACCGACTACGACTCCTTCTGGTGCTGCCAGGGCACCGGCCTGG
Source organism: Micromonospora sp. LOL_021 (assembly GCF_048060215.1). NCBI lineage: Bacteria > Bacillati > Actinomycetota > Actinomycetes > Micromonosporales > Micromonosporaceae > Micromonospora > Micromonospora sp. LOL_021. The sequence goes on from NZ_JBHMIN010000080.1 coordinate 2,956, forward strand.
AGGTCAACACCGCGCTGACCGACTCCATCTACTTCCACGACGGCACCACGCTGACGGTCAACCTGTTCATGCCGTCGGTGCTGAACTGGTCGCAGCGAGGCATCACCGTCAGCCAGACCACCAGCTACCCGGCCAGCGACACCACCACCCTCACGGTCACCGGCAACGTCGCCGGGTCGTGGACGATGCGGATCCGGATCCCGGCCTGGACCAGCGGGGCGACGGTCAGCGTCAACGGCGTTCAGCAGGGCATCACCACCACACCGGGCAGCTACGCCACCCTCACCCGGTCCTGGTCCGCCGGCGACACGGTCACCGTACGGCTGCCGATGCGGGTGATCATGCTGCCGGCCAACGACAACCCCGACGTCGCCGCGATCACCTACGGTCCGGTGGTGCTGTCCGGCAACTACGGAAACAGCACCCTGAGCCAGCTTCCCTCGCTCGACACCGCGTCGATCACCCGGACCAGCGCCAGCGCCCTCGCGTTCACCGCCACCGCGAACGGCACATCGGTCGATCTCGGCCCGTTCCACGACGCGCACGGGCACAACTACACCGTCTACTGGAGCGTCGGCTCCGGTGGCGGCAACCCCGGTACGGCCAGCTTCCGGCTGGTCAACGCCAACAGCAACCTGGTGCTCGGGGTGCAGAACATGTCGACCGCCGACGGCGGCCTGGCCCTGCAGTGGGACGACAACGGCACCGCCGACCACGACTGGGAGATCATCGTCGACGGCGGCGCGATCCGGCTGCGCAACGTGCACAGCGGCAAAGTGCTCGGCGTGGAGAACATGTCCACCGCAGACGGTGCCCGGATCCTGCAGTGGTCCGACACCGGCACCGCCGACCACCGCTGGACGGTCGTCGACGTCGGCGACGGCACCCACAAGCTACGCAACGTGCACACCGGCAAGCTGCTGGCCATCACCGGCGGCTCGACCGCCCTCGGCGCCCAGGCGGTGCAGGACCCGGACAACGGCAGCCTGGACAACCAGTGGCGGTTCCTGCCGAATGGCACCCGGCGGATCCAGAACCGGGCCAGCGGGCTGGTGCTCGGGGTGCAGAACATGTCCACCACCAACGGCGGGCTGGCCATCCAGTGGGGCGACACCGGCACCGCCGACCACCTGTGGACGGCGGTCACCGACACCGGCGGCTACCTGCGGCTGCGCAACTCGCACAGCGGCAAAGTGCTCGGCGTGGAGAACATGTCGACGGCGTCCGGCGCCCGGGTGCTGCAGTGGGACGACAACGGCACCGCCGACCACCGGTGGCGGCTGCGGTACCGCAGCGACGGCTACTTCCGACTGCAGTGCGCCAACGGCGGCAAGGTGCTCGGGGTCACCGGCGGCTCCACCGCACCGGGGGCGCAGATCGTGACCTCGGACGACAACGGCCAGAACCACACGCTCTGGCGGTTCGTCTGACCCCGTACCGGCTCGGGCCGGTCGCCCACGTGGCGGCCGGCCGGGGTCGCGCGGTCCGACCGCGCGGTCGGGTCAGTGGTCGACGGTCCCGGCCGCGGCCATCACCCGCAGCGCGTTGCCGTCGACCCGTAGCCGGATCGGGGTCTCGCCACACACCTCGCCGTCGATCTCCACCGGTGCCGGCCGGTCCGTCTCGACCAGCAGTTCGCCGACCGCGAGGAACGGGTCGTGCCGCAGGGTACGCCGGTGGCCGGTCGCCGCGTTGCGTACCGTCGCGCCCAGCAGGCTGTGCCGGGTCGCACCACCCACCGGGTACGCCACCAGCAGCCGGTCGTCGGCGTTGGCGTCCGCGGTGATCGGCCGGCCGGCCTGGTGACCGCCGTTGGCGACGTACAACTGGTGGGTCTGGAAGTCCCGATTGCTGCTCTCGGTACGGACGCTGACCCGGAGCGGACGGTGCCGGGCCATCAACGCCGCCGCCGTTGTCGGATAGGCGAACTTGCCGACCACGCGTTTCAGCCGGGGCGGGGTGCGCAGCATCACCTCGGCGGACAACCCGATGCCGACGTGGTTGGCGAACGGTAGGTCACCGGCGAGGCCGAGATCGACGTCGATCACCTTGCCGGAGCTGATGACGCGGACCGCCGCATCCAGGTCGATCGGGATGCCGAGGGTATGGGCGAAGTTGTTGGTGGTGCCCAATGGCAGCAGCCCGAGCGCGATGTCGCGGTGGGCGAGCAGCCTCGCCGCAGCCCCGATGGTGCCGTCCCCGCCGCCGGCGATCAGCAGGTCCGGGGCCATCCGGATTGCCTCGTCCAGGCTGCGTTCCAGCTCACCCGGCTCGTCGACCGGGTAGCTGGCGATCAGCTCGAAGCCGGCGTCGGTCAGCCGCCGGACGGCGTCGGTGTAGAACCGGCGGCCCCGGCGGGACTTGGCGTTGACGATCAGCACCGCCCGCCGTCGCTGCCGGATGGCGTCGCTCAACTCCTGCTTGGTCCGCACGGCCAGACCCTATCCTCACCGGCCGCGCGACCCCCTGGCCCGGGGGTCGCGCGGCCAGTGAGAACCTCACCTGTCAGGTGTCGTCAGCCCACCGTCACCGCCGAGGCGGCGGTCACCGCCACCGCACCGCCGGTCAGCTGGTGGGTGAAGGTGAACTCGCCGGGCCGCCGGGTGCGTACGTGCAGCTCCCAGGTCAGGTCGGTGCCGGCGGTCAGCGCCACCTCCGGTGAGATGGTGCCGACCAGGGCGCCGTCCTGCACCGACATCGGGATCCGCACCCAGGCCCCGTCGACCCGCAGCTGCACCGCGACGTCGCGGGCCAGCAGGTCACCGTCGGGGTGGGTGACCGTCAGCGTCGACTCGGCGGTGCCCTGGTCGACCCCGCTCGGGTTGACCACCCGGACCTCCGGGTGGAACCAGCCGTCCACCTCGGCGGTCTGCGGGTAGGTCGAGGTGATCGTCGCCGCCTCGGCCAGCACCAGAGACGACTCGGCGTCGACCAGCCCGCTGTACCAGCCGGTGTCCAGCTCCAGTTGGAGCTGGTACCGACCGGACTGCGGGTCGGCGACCTCGAATTCGTACGGCTGAGCCGCCCAGTCGAGGTAGCCGGCCCGGATCTCGGCGCCGGTCGGGTCGGACAGCCGCAGCACCGGCCGGGCCTCGTTGGGTGCCAACGCCCGGACCGCCGGCACGACGTCCTCCAGGCGGGTCACCGCCGGCAGGTCGGCGAACGGCCGTACGTCGGTGGCGCGCACCGTCGCGAACGGGTGCCCGTGCGCGTCGGTCACCGACCAGTCCACCTCGACCGAGACGGGCTCCGGGGCGGACGCGGCCAGTTCGACCCGCGCCGCGCCGCCGAAGCCGAACGTGGCGTCGAACGGGTCGATCCAGTCCATCTCCGGCAGGATCTCGCTGACCAGCCACCAGTCACGTTCCAACCGGGGCAGCTGGTGCACGGCGACCGCCTGGTAGCTGTCCAGCGTCGCGACCAGCGGTCCGGGCCCGAACGAGTACGCCCACGGCGCGGTGCCGGCCGGGCGCAGGTAGACGGTCGCCGCATGGTTGCCGCCGACCAGGTCGGCGGCGAGGTCCACCCGGGTCGACAGGTCCTGGGCCGCCTCGGCCCCGGCCGGCCCACCGGCCAGCACCCGGGGCGCGAACAGCACCTCGTCGTCGTCGAACACCGTGATCACCTTGTGCAGCAGGTACGACGTACCGCCGTCGGTCGCGGCCTTGCGTACCACCAGGGTGTAGCGGTCGACGGCGGCCGGCGTCTCGAAGGTGAGGGTGCCGGCGTCGTCGGTGGCACCGACCGGGATCACCGCGCCGTCGTGGACCAGCTCGACCGCAGCGCCGGCCAGCGGGCCGGGCTCGGCGTCCGGAGCGTCGACGGTACGCGCGGTGAGGCTCACCCGGGGCGGACGCACCCGGAACGACCCGGTCAGGTACTCGAGCGTCACGGTGTAGTTGCCCAGCTCTGCCCGCTGGACCGTCCAGCTGACCGTCTGGTTGACGCCGGAGCCGAGGTTGACCGTGGTCGTCGCCGCCGACTCGCCGCCGACCCGCAGCACCGCCTGGTACGGCCCGGCCGCCGCGCCGATGTTCTTCACCTGCGCGGTGACCCGTACCGGTTCGTTGCTCTTCACCACCTCCGGGTCGACCGTCAACCCGTGCACGGCGAAGTACGGCTGCCCCTCCTCGGCCGGGCGGGCCGCCCAGTCGATCGCGTCGAGGAACAACTGGGTGGCCTGCTCGGTCCAGTCGACCGGGCCGCGGGTCACCGACACACCGTGGGTGGACAGCAGCACGTGCCGGTTGGTGGCCCGCTGGTCGACGCCGATGCCGCCGCCGTAGATCCCGGTGGTGTCGCTGCGGCCCAGGTCGGCGAGGGTCTGCCGGCCGTCGCCGGAGTAGTCGCCGAACCAGGCGATCCACTTGGCCTGGGTGCTGTCGTCCAGCGGAATCCGGTCACCGACGGCGTACCCGTCGAGGATCGGGTGCTCTGCGGTCACCTCGTAGTACGACTCGGCGACGCTGGTACCGCCGGTGTTGGAGCCGGTCGAGACGGGCTGCCCGGTGTGCTGGGACAGCTGCCGGATGCCGTTGCCGGTGCTGTAGGCGTGGTCGGTGAAGATGACCCCGGTGCCGGCGGCGTCAGTGGCGTCCAGGAACGCCTGGAAGGTCGCCTCGTCGTAGTCGCTGCTCACCCCGTAGCCCAGCACGACGACCGGATGTTCGGCGGCGGCCACCAGCTCGTCCCAGTCGTAGATCACCGTCTCGATGCCGCGCGGGGCGAAGATCTCGTCGGCGTACGTGTCGACGTAGCCGCCGACCAGGGCGACCGTCTGCGGCGGCGGGCTGAGCGTGAAGTCGGCGGTGACCGCGCCGCCTTCCGGAATGGTCACCTCGACGGCCGGGGAGACGTCGAACCGGGGATGCTCGGCGGTGACCCGGTAGCTGCCGGCCGGCAGTTCGAGCCGGTAGCTACCGTCGGTGCCGGTGACCACCGGGCTGCCGACCGGCGCGCCGTCGGCGGAGACCATGACCGTCACCCCGGGTACGCCGTGACCACTCTCGTCGAACGTCGCGGCGCCGGTGACCACCCCGATCGGCAGCGGCACCATCGCCAGTTCGACGGTGGTGAACGACTCCTCGACCACGACGACGTCGGCGACGCTGGCGGTCTCGTGACCGAACGCGGCGGCGGTCAGGGTGTAGCTGCCGGGTGCCAGCCGCAGGGTGAAGCTGCCGTCGTCGCCGGTGCGCACCGAGGCCCCGCCCGGCGTGACGGTGACGGTGGCGTCGGCGACCGGGGCGCCGGTGCCGGCGGTGGTGACCTGGCCGGTCACGCCACTGTCGAGCGCCACCTGTACGGCGGCGGCGTACGCGTCGATCCGGCCGTGGCCGTACCGGGTGTCCGGCGCCACGTCGGCGTACCGGTCGTCCCAGAACGCGGTGTCGATCAGCGCGGTGCGGGTGGCGTCGACGCTGAGCTCCGGCGCGCCCTGCAGCAGCAGCGCGGCGACCGCGCTGGTGTGCGGAGTCGCCATCGAGGTGCCGCTGGCGTAGCGGTAGCCGCCGTCCGGGCTGGCCGACCACACCTCGTCGCCCGGCGCGGACAGGTCCGGGGTGACCCAGCTGTCCGGCCAGTCCGCGGGCGGGCTGGCCCAGCTGGACTTGTTCACCACGTTGCCGCAGGAAAAGTCGGCGACGTTGTCGTCGATGTCGGTGGCACCGACACCGACGGCCTCGTACACGTTGCCGGGGCTGGACGAACCGACGCCGCAGCTGCCGAAGATGTCCTCGTTGCCGATGGCGAACGACGGGAATGCGCCGGCGGCGACGATCGCCCGGGTCGGGGCGACCATCTCCGTCGCGTAGGTCGCCGCGCCGAGCGACATGCTGACCACGTCGGCCGGGCGGCCCGCCGGGGTACCGGCCGAGTCGGTCGGTGCGACCGCCCACTGCATGCCGGCGGCGACCTGGGCGAAGGAGCCGCTTCCGCCGGGGATCACCAGGCCGTGCGCCATCTCGGCACCGGGCGCGCCGCCGATTGTCACGCCGGACGCCGCACCACCGTGGATGGTGCCGGAGACGTGCGTACCGTGGGTGGACGAGTCGTGCGGCTCGGAGGCCACCAGACCGCCGGCGGAGCTGAACTCCATCCAGCCACCCGGGTAGGTCGGGTCGGTCGGGTCGTCGGTGGCCATCTTGCCGACCAGGTCGGGGTGGTCGATGGCGACCCCGGTGTCCAGGGTGACCACCCGGACGCCGGCGCCGTCCAGACCCAGCTCGGTCCAGACCTTTTCGACGCCGATGCGGTCCATGCCCCAGGTGATCCGGTCGTCGATGATCGACGCGGCCGGGTCGGCGGCGGCGGTCATCTCGGTCTCCGGCACGCTCAGGGTGAAGTTCGGCAGCACCCGTTGCACACCGGGCAGGCTCGCCAGCGCCGACAGCCGGGCGGTGTCGGCGGTGAACTCGACGAGCAGCATGTTGGTGATCCAGAAACGGTTGACCACCCGTACGTCGCCAGCGGTCTCAGCCCGCTCCTCCAACGCCGTTTCGACCTCGGCCTGGATCTCCTCGGAGTGGGCGCGCAGCTGGTCGACGGCGGTGTCCGGGTTGGTCGGATAGCGCTGCGGGTTGGGCAGCATAAGCAGCGCCTGGACCCGGTCGCCGGTCGATTCGGCGACTGTGGCCTGTAGCTCCGCGGCGACTGCGGCGGTGCCGGCACCGGGTGCGTCGGCACCGCCGTCGGTGGGCGCGGCCGAGACGGGCAGTGGTACGCCGAGCAGCCCGCCGGCCAGCACGGCACCAGCGGTGACGGCCAGCAGGCGGCGTGCCCGGGGCAATAGTCGTGGTAGGGAGGGCTTGCGTCCTGACATCGATCGTCTCCTGGATCGCAGGGCCGGGATCAACCGGTTGGCATCGAAGATCGCTGAACGCCAATGGCGAACATGTTGATGTCGATGACTCCCCGCCGTCAACCCCTCACGATCCGAAACGAGGCCTTCGATGTCGATCGGCGACCGGGCCGGCACCGGTGGCCGACCGCCGTCGGTGTCCCGACCGGTGGTCACCGCGCCGCGAGCGCCGCTGCGAGTTCGATGTGCGGGTAGGACGTCGTCCGGTCCTGCAGCATCCGGCGTCAGAAGTTCCCCACCGCCAGGTGATCACTACGAACGTCGTCGTGGCGACCGTGGCAAGCAGCAAGGCAACCGTGACGACGCTGCGTCCTGAGGTCGAGCTATCCGGTCCGCGTCAGGTGGTGGTCAGCACCTCGTAGAGGTCGGGTCGACAGTTCAGCGCGGCCTCGCGAAGTGCGGCGACCCGGGCCAACTGTTCGTCCGCCGGCAGCGACCGCAACGTGGCCAGCGCCTCCTCGACCATGCCCTGTACGGGATCCAAGAACTCGTCCGGTTCCGCGTCCCGGCCCGCCAGCCAGAGGCCGGCCGCCGCCCGGGCCGCCTGGATCGGCTCCCAGCCCTCGACGTCGTCGAGGGCGGCACCGCACTCCCAGGTGCCGGCGCCGTCGAGAATCTCGGCTTCGAGCGTGGGCAGCCCGGTGGCGATCGTCCCGTCGCCGTAGATGAGCAGATTGAAGTGGACGGTGTCCCGGCGCTGCGTGATCGAGGCGCCGTGCGGGCCGACCTGCTGCACGACGGCGGTTGGCGGGTCGGGCAGCCTGGCCAGCAGAGCCAACGCCCGCCGGGCCGGTCCGACCAGCTCCGGCAGGGCCGAGGCGTCGACCCGGCTGACGCAGACCCGGGGTGTTCCGTCGGCACAGACCAGTTCGGTGGCCCGCAGGTCGGGGTGCGCAGCCTCATTGACCGGTGGCAGCACGATCAGGGCGACGAGCAGCCCGGCGACGCCCGGCAGCACGGCGAGCAGCCGGGACCGGCCAGTGGCGGCGGCGTACAACGCCCACCCGGTCGCCGCCAGGGCGACGTACCACACCATCATGCCCGCGACGGCTCGGTCGTCGATCGAGGAGTAACGGTCAACCGGCCCGAGGGATGCCGGGCTGAGCAGCAACGCCCGGTTGTCGCCGCTGTTGGCGAGCACCTGCAGTGCGACGACGGCGGCGAGCGCACCCACGGCGAGCAGCGGGGCGGTCAGCCGGGACGGCAGCAGCCGACCCAGGCCGAGGCCGAGCAGACCGGCCGCCGCGACGCTCGCCGCGCCGAGCAGCACCGGCCAGACCCAGCCGGCCGGCTGATGGTCTGCGGTCAGCACCGCGAGGGCCTGCACCTCGAGCACTCCGCCGGTGAATCCGCCGGCGAGGCAGCCGACGAGCGCGACCGCCCGGGGCGCCACCCGGGCCAGGCCTGGTCGGGCGCTCGTCGCGATCAGCTCGGTCATCCTGCTGGCGTGCTCCCGGCGCCCGTGCCAGGCGCCGACCGCGAGCGCGAGCGGCCAGATCAGTTCCAGCGTGTTGTAATGGGCCAGCACCCCCGCCATCCAGTACCCGTCCCAGCGTTCCCCGTCGACGGCCAACGAGGCCGCCGCGAACGCCAGCCCGACACCGAACCACACCACCGCGGTACGGCGCAGTTCCACGAAGAGAATCCGACCCGTCACCCTCGTCGCACCGTCCTGTCTTCATCCCGGTCGTCGTTCACAACCGGCAAGACGGACCGGGCGACGGGCCCGGCTTCGCGTGCCGGTGTGAACTAGATCTCACCTCCGTCGGTCGGCTGGCCTGACTGCTGGACGACCCGGCCGATCGGATGGCGGCGGGTGTGGCAGCAGGCGATCGACGGTGGGCGTGGTGGCAGGATGAGCGGTGTGTCGACCGTGCAGCCGTCCGCCCTGCATCCCGGACATTCCGCCCTGCGTCCTGACTATCCGGTCCGCACCGAGCGGCTGCTGCTGCGACCGCTGACCGGCGACGACGTCGACGCGCTGCTCGCCTACCGCAGCCTGCCAGCCGTCTGCCGGTACGTGCCGTTCGAGCCGATGACCCGCGACGTCGTCGTCCAACGGCTCGCCACCCAGTGGGCCAACACCGGCCTCACCGACGAAGGTCAGGCCCTCACTCTTGGCGTCGAGGTGGCAGCTACCGCTCGGCTGATCGGGGACGTCGTGCTCTTCTGGCGCAGCCGGGTCCATCGCGGCGGCGAGATCGGGTATGTCGTACATCCGGACGCCGCCGGCCAGGGCTACGCCACCGAGGCGGCACGGGCGCTGCTCTCGCTCGGCTTCGACCAGCTCGGCCTGCACCGGATCGTGGCCCGGGTCGACGAGCGCAACGAGTCGTCGGCCCGGCTGGCCCGACGGCTCGGCATGCGTCAGGAGGCCCGGCTGGTGCGCAACGAACTGTTCAAAGGCGAATGGAGTACGGAACTCGACTTCGCGATGCTCGCCGACGAATGGGCGGCGTACCGTGACGGTCGGACACCGGCCCGGCCGTGACGACGGTCGGGCACCGGATCGGCCGGGAGGAGACAGCGATGTGGGATCCGGCCGCCTACCTGCGCTTCACCGACCACCGCTCCCGCCCGTTCGCTGACCTGCTGGCCAGGGTCGTCGTCGCCGGCCCGGCCGTGGTCGTCGACCTCGGCTGCGGGCCGGGCACCCTCACGGTCCACCTGGCCGACCGCTGGCCGGGAGCCACCGTGACCGGGATCGACTCGTCGACCGAGATGATCGCCGCCGCCCGGGCGCTCGGGTCACCGGTCCGGTTCGACGTCGGCGACGTGACCGGCTGGGAGCCTGGCCCGGAGGTCGACGTGGTGATCTGCAACGCCGTACTGCAATGGGTGCCCGAGCATCCCGCCCTGCTCGACCGGTGGGCGGCGCGGTTGCGGCCGGGGGCGGTGCTGGCCTTCCAGGTGCCGGGCAACTTCGACGCCCCGTCGCACCAGGCGATTCGCTCGGTCGCGGCGGACGCTCGATGGCGGGAGCGGCTGCCAACCGTCCGCGGCGGCGACGCGGTGCTCGACCCGGCCGGCTACGCCGCCCGACTGCTGCGAGCCGGCTGTACGGTCGACGCCTGGGAGACCACGTACCTGCATCTGCTGCCGGCCGTGGCCGCCGACCCGGCGGCGCATCCGGTGCTGGCCTGGGTCGAAGGGACCGCTGCCCGGCCGGTCCGGGCCGCCCTCGACGACGCGGACTGGGCCGCGTTCCGTCGGCGGCTCGGCGAGGAGTTGGCGGCCCGGTACCCGGTCCGGGACGGGCTTGTCGCGTTTCCGTTCCGACGGGTGTTCGTGGTGGCGACGAAGCCGGCTGGTTAACCTGTGGGTGTGCGGAGTGCGGTGCGGTGCGGGTGCCTCGATGGCTGACGCCGACGACGTCCGCCGGCTGGCGTCGGCGCTGAAGCAGGTCGTCGAGATCGACAGCGACGGCTTCGACTTCCGGGTCGCCGGCAAGGGCTTCGTCTGGTCCTATCCGGAGCGCCGGCCCGGCAAGCCACGGGTGATCCGGACCGACGTCGCCGTGCTGTACGTCGGCGACGAGGCGGAGAAGCAGGCGCTGCTGCTCGGCGAGCCGGAGCTGTTCTTCACCACACCCGGCTACGACGGGCTGCCGCTGGTGATGCTCCGGCTGGCGCGGGTCGACGTCGACCGGCTCGCCGAGCTGGTCACCGACGCCTGGCGGATGCGCGCCCCGGACGGGGTGGACCTGCCGTCGGGCTGAGCCCGCCTCGTGCCGGTCAGGAGTCCAGTGCGACGGTCACCGTGACCCGGCCACGGTCGTCGCGGCGGGCGACGGCATGACCGGATCGGTCGACACCGTCCAGGTGCAGCGAGACCGGCCCACCGGCACCGGTGAAGTTGCGCCACCACTTCTTGGCGTCCGGCATCTTGACTGCGATCGTGACGGTGCCGCCGGTACGGCGGTAGCCGACCGGGGTGCTGAAGGTGCGCCCGGATCGGCGTCCGGTGTACGTGACCATCGTGAGGTGCCGGCGGACCAGACGTCCCCACCGCGGCGACGAACGCAGCGCCACGGCGCAGGCGTTGACCCGGCCGACGAGTCGCTGCGGCAACGGCCCTCGGTAGCCCATTTGACCTCCGACACGTGAGGCTCCCTACCGGACGAACCTAGCAGGACAGGTCGACCGCCCTAGCGAGGATCGCGCAGCGGGCGGTATCTGTTACTGCATCACGGTGGCCGGCGGGTGCGTCGGTGAGGTCGGGCAGGCGAAGACGTGCAGGGAGTAACCCCGACCGATGAGTACATCAACCGGGTTGCCGGCCGGATCAGCGGCGGTCCGCCAGCGGGCGCTGCCGTTCTGCTCGTCCGAGCTCGCGGTGAGCAGCAACGTCATCGCCGCCCCGCACTCGGTGCAGTCGACCGGGTGCCAGTCGGAGAGTGACCAGTTGGCAAAACCGCCAATCTTCCAGCCCGGTGCGAGCGACAAGTCGGCCTGATAACTGTGCCCGGACTGCTTTTCCCAGGCGTACAGCTGCTTTTTTAGATTCTCCGGCAGAAGTCCGACGTACTGGTACTCGCGGACCTGTTCCGGGCGCACCAGGCACGGTGTCGGCAGGTAGTTCTCGTTGACCACCGCCGGCTCCGGCGCCGTTGTCAGCTGCTCGCCGAGGTCGGCGGTCCGCCGCCAGCGGAGCTCCGCCCACGGGCTGTACCCGTTGTCGGGGTGGTCCAGTGGGCACCACAGCACCTGCAGCAGGTCCGCGTCCGGCGGGCCGGTGAGGTCTGCGACATCGTGCCGGTACAGCTGGGCCACCGGTACCAGCGCGATCGGCATCTTCGCCAACGACACCGGCTCGGTGTAGTCGAACTCCGGCACGTCGGCATCCTCCGCGTCGGTCAGCCGGTACGGCTGGCCGGTGGCTGCCGCGCGTGAGGTGGCCGCAGCGTAGACCCGGCGCATCCGGCGTACCGTCTCCGGGGTCAGTAACCGGTCGACGTAGTGCTCCCGGCCGGTGCAGTACGGCCAGGACTCGTCGGCCGGCCAGCGCAGCGGACCGCCGATCGAACTGTCGTCCGGGCCTGGCTGTCCGGGGTGGGGGTGCAGCCGGGTGGCGGTGGCCGCGTATGCCCTCAGCTCGGGAAACAGCTGCTCGATGTCGACCAGCGGTGAGCCGGCCGTAGGCTCCGACGGTCGCGCCAACTCGTCCTCCAGCTGCTGATTGCGCGGGATGCTGTCGATCGCGCGGATGCCGCGCGGATCAGGCCACCCTACCGGCGGTGCCGGCGGCCCGGCCCGTCGCCCGGATCGGGACAGCGCGCCGCAGTGCGGATGGTGAATGGCGCGTTTCCGATCGCGGTGTGACAGATTTCTTCGCTCGGCGAGCGGGAACCTGATTGTGCCCGGTGACCGCCGGGCCTGGTCGCAAATGAGAATGATTTGTCATGTTTGCATTGGCGCGTGTATCCGGACTGTCTAAACATTGACATACCGCTATCGATCTTGTGGGTTCGTCGACTCTTATTCGAGAAGCTGCGGTATCCGGCCGCAATGTATACGGAGGAATCATGTACGTGAGGAAGAGAGCGCTCGCCAGTGCCGTCGCAGCGGCAGCCGTCGCGCTGACCATGCTCGGCGCCAGCGCGGCGCACGCCGCCCCGGACAGCGGCAAGGCGACCACGGGCTCGGCCGTCGCCCGGCTCGACGACCGGCTGGCCCCGGACCGGACCGCCCGCGCCACGGTCGCCGCGTCGGCCGCCGCGACCGCGACGTTGGAGACGATTCAACGCCGGATCGCCGACTACGTCGCCACCCACGGCACCAAGTACACGTTCGGCAGCTACCTCGACGCCACCACCGGCAGGATCGTCGTCGACACCGACGCGCCCGCCGACCTGGTGGCCGCGCTGATCAAGCCGGCCGGCACCTCGGCGGCACACCTGCGGGCGGCCGGCGAGGTACAGGTGGGCCGGTCCACCATCAGCGACTTCTGGCACCGCCGGGACGACATTCAGCCGTACTGGGGTGGCGGCGGCATCACCCAGACCGCCGGGGTGGCCTGGTGCTCGGCCGGGTACGCGGTACGCAACGGTGCCGGCACCCGCTTCTCGGTCACCGCCGGACACTGCTTCGCCAACGGCGTCAACGTGCTCACCGAGTCGGGTGCCAACGCGTACGGCGTGGTGTCGAACCGGCGGCTGCCCACGGTGAGCGGCCACGCCCAGGACATGGAGCTGGTCGGCGGCCGGTCCTACTCGGGTCGGATCTTCACCGGCGGGGTGACCAGCACCTCCAGCGCCCCGGTGGTGGCGGCGGGCACCGCGTACGTCGGCTTCTCCGACTACTGCCACAGCGGGCGGACCACCGGCGAGCACTGCGGGCACACCGCGACCAGCATCACCGGCCAGGTGTGCACCTCGACTGGCTGCAAGTCGCCGGTCATCGTCTTCAACGGCGGCACCCAGCCGGCCGGCGGCGACTCGGGCAGCCCGTTCTACGTGAAGGACACCTCGGGTGGCGCCTGGATCCGAGGCAACGTGATCGCCGGCAACGGCGTCACCAGCTACGCGGAGCGCTACATCGACGTCGCGGCCGCGTACGGCGTCAGCATCGTCACCGGCTGACCCCGTACCGACCGCTGAAAGGGCCGGGGACCATCCAGCGGTCCCCGGCCCAGTCTCGTCCGGCCCTCGGCCGCGTCCTCAGGTGACCCGTAGCGGCCACGGGCCACCGAAGGACACCAGCCGGTCCGTGCCGTCGGCCGGGACGATCACCACCCGCGCGTACAGCTCGTAGTCGCCAGCCGGAACCGGTCCGCCGGCCGGTTCGCAGGAAACCAGCGGTACGTCGCCGGGCAACTGCTCGACGTCGCCGACCGCCAGATCCCACTGGACACCGATCAGGTCCTGCGCCGCCGGCACCGCCGCCACTGCGCCCTGCCGGACCAGGAACACCTCGGCCCTCGGGCTGACCACGCCACGGACGGCGCGCCGACCGGTCACCTCGACGGTGCCGGTGACGGCGCGGTCGGTGCCGGAGGCCGTCGACGGGAACCGCCCGTCGACGGTCAGCACGCCGTCGCCCGACGTCTCGAACGGTTGCCCGCAGCCGAGCGGGTCGGTGCTGGTAGTCGGAGCGGGATTCATCGTCGCCCGCTCCTCGGGAACCGGTCCGGAGCTGGCAGCCCCGACCGGACCGGCAGACCCATCCGGGTTAGATGAGCTACCTGCGCCGGGGCCCGCGCAGCCAGCGGCGGCGAGCGCCACGACGAGCGGGAGAAGGACGAGCCTTGCGGTGTAGCTCCGGTGATGCTGCATGGCCACCTCCTTGCCGAGGGGCGTCGGATCAGACAGCGATTGGACGCGTACGCAGCGACTTCGGTTCCCTGGGTCGCAGGTTGCCTGCCGCAGCCTCAGCCGGTCAGGACGATCCCGACAGCGCGCCGACGACCCCGAAACCGCCGCAGCACAGCACCCCGAACACGACGAGCGCGACCAACGCGATCAGATAGTTCGACCACATCCCGAACTTCGTCACGTCGGTGCCGTACCCGTCGTGGACGCGGTTGCGCCAGCCGCCGAACCGGAACGACAGCGGATGCGCCGCGCCGGGGTGCGCGACGACCGTCGTGGTGATCACCGGCACGCCCATGAAGTCGGTGTACCGGACGTCGCGCTGCCCGGCCGGCACCGCCACGTGCCAGGTGCCCTCCTGGGGGATCGGGACGTCGCGGCCGTCGACCTTGAACCTGCCCGCCGCCGTCGCCGGCACCAGGTACGGTCCCCGGTTGACCGACACGACCAGCACGGCACAGCCCGGTGGCGGTGCGATCGGGTGTGGGTAGGCGATCAGGAGGGGCACGGCACCGGGCATCTGCGGGTAGCCGGGATGGTGAGGGGGGTACGACATCGCCACATCCTGGCATGCGGTGTGCTGCATCGACCGTCACTGTGAGCGCAGAGCGGTCACCGGTGTGAAGGTGGGTCAGCGCCAACGGTCCGTGCAGCCGAAGAAGCGATATCGGAGTGGGCGGCGTTCGGGTGGGTCGTCGCGATCGCCGGCGGCGGCGGTCTCGTCGTGTTGGGGCTGATCTGGCTGCTCGTACGCGGTGAGCAGTTGCGCGACGCCCAGCTCGTCCAGCAGTTGCGCGACGCCCAGCTCGTCCAGCAGTTGCGGGCCGATCTGCTGTCGGAGGCCGCCCGGACCGGCTGGGTCGAGTTCGAGCCCGCGCCGGAGCTGACCCGGTGGGGCCTCGGCACGGTCGTGCCGGACGAGAAACGCGGCTGTTCGCTCACCGGCCAGCAGGCGGGCCATCAAGCAGATCCACCGCCGGTTCAAGATTTTCTCCCTGCTCCGGTCCGGGCCGGCGGGTCAGGAAACCGACGAGGACGCTCGGTTCGAGCAGACCTTCAAGATCGTGTCGTACGCCGATCCCGACGCCCTCCGTCGGCTGTCGACCGGCCCGGTGCGTCGCGCCCTGCACCGACTGCACGAGCTGGGCGGGCTGGACCATGAGCCGATCCGGTTGGACGGCCGGGCGATGCGCGTCGTCCTGTACGGCTGGCCGCGGCTACCGGCAATCAGCGAACGACTGACCGCCACTATCGAACCCGCCACCGCGCTGTCGACGGCCGGCACCGACGACCCGGCACCGGCAGGTACCTGACCGGCGCACGATCCAGTCAACGGAGCGGTACACCGAGCGGACCCGCTCCGGCTCCCGGGCGATCGTGCTGCCCCGGCGGCTCTGACCGCCGCTGCTGCTTCTTGGGACCGTCCTGTTCGTCGTCGGTTTCTGCCTGGTGAGTGCCTAGACCGGCCAGACCGGATCGGCCTATTGCTCCCTATCCATCCTTATAATGTTGTTCAACAGGGATGTTTGCAGTATCTTAAGGTCATGTTGTTGTTGAAAAGAGCCGCTCTTCGTCAACGCCGAGGTGGGCGATGAGCCCGATCTACCGGTCCGAGGGCGCGCGCCGCACGGTCGAGCAGCGGTACCGGGCGCTGCTGCGGCGCTGGCCGGTGCCGGCGACGGAGCCGACGGTTCCCACCCGGCATGGCGACACGTTCGTGATCGTCTGCGGCCCCCGGGACGCCCCGCCGGTCGTCGCGCTGCACGGCGGCAGCTTCAACTCGGCGGCGTGGATCGGGGACGTCGCGACCTGGGCGCAGACCCACCGGGTGTACGCCGTCGACGTCATCGGCGAACCCGGACTCAGCGCGCCGTCGCGGCCCCCGCTCACCTCCGGCAGCTACGCCGAATGGCTCGATGACGTGCTGGCCGCGTTCGACATCGGCCAGGCGGCGTTCGTCGGCGCCTCGCTGGGCGGGTGGCTGGCGCTCGACTACGCGCAGCGCCGACCGGAGCGGATCACCCGGCTCGCGTTGCTCGTACCAGGCGGAATCGGGCGGCAGAAGTACGCTGCGGTCATCGGGTCGCTGTTCCTCCTGCCGTTCGGCGAGTGGGGTCAGCGCGCTGCCGTCCGACTCGTACTCGGCCCGCCCCCGCCTTCGGCGACGTCCGATGTCACGGCGGTGTCCGCCGCCCCGGAGACCTCTGAGTCGGCGGAGCTGGCCGACTTCCTGCCGCTCATCCAACGGAGCTGTCGGTCGCGGCGCAACCGGCTACCGATCTTCGGCGACGACGGACTGCGTCGCCTCGCCGTCCCGTTGCTGGTCGTCGCCGGAGCGAAGGACCGGCTGATGGATTCCCGGCACACCGCCCGCCGGGTGCGTCGGCTACCGGAATGCGGGCCAGTGCTCCGGCCTTCAGGCCGGGGGTGAAGGCCCGCGCTGG
>NZ_JBHMIN010000081.1:0-18998 GCF_048060215.1 Micromonospora sp. LOL_021
CACCCACACCAAGCAGGCAACCCCACCAGGGCCATCCGTCCCACCCGACTTCCGCCGGGCAACTTCTCTATCCTACCCGGTCGGTTTCGCGTTGTCAAGAGTCAGTTTCAACTCTTTCGCACCACCCGGATTCCCCCGCGCTTGATCCGGCCGCTCGGCGGCCGTCTTTGGTCGGGGGTTCCAGCAGACCGGCCCTCCTCGTTACCCGAGGCTCGGCCCGGCTCCCTGCCGGCTTCCTACCTTACCCGGTCGGTTTCGCAATCTCAAGTCCGGCTTCCCGGTGAGTCGCACCGCCCGCCCAGTCTGGTTCGGCGGTCACCCGCCCCATCCTGGCTGTCTGCGTTTCCGGCCGTTTTGTCCGCGTCCCGCTGACAGAGAGAAAGTTACGCGGCGCCGCCACGGAACGCAAGTTGATCTTGAAGATTCCTGGCAAGTTCCGTATCTGCGCAGGTCAACGCAGGTGCATCCGGACGGGTTCGGGTCCTGACTCGGCGAGCTGCCCGGCGGTTGACCTACGCGGCGTGAGGTCCACGAGTGCAGGGGGGCACCGCAGTGCGGTGCGCACCCTTCGATGACGTCGGCGGCTTCGATCTGCCCGCCGGTCCCCCGCTCTGCGGCCGACCGTGCCAGAGTGGCTCTCATGACTGTCGAAGGACCACAAGCCATCGACGCCATCTCCGCCCTGCTGCTGCCGTTCTGGCAGATCGTGATCGGCGCTGTGGTGGTGGTTGCCGTGATCGTCTCGATCCACCGGCTCATCCTCCGCGGGCCGTCCCGGATGACGAAAGCGCTGCTGATCCTCGGTGGCGCGATCATCAGCCTCGCGGTGATTGGCGTACTCACCTCTGGTGGTTGAGTCTGCCGCCGACGTAGCTGGCGGTCCCGACTGCGCTTGCCGCCAGCCCGGCGTCAGAGCCGGCGGTTCGCCAGGCTCGGCAGCTCGCGCCGGATGGTCTCCAGCCGCCCTGGGTCGAGATCAGCGAACACCACACCGGGGACGTCTGGCGCCTGGGCGACGACGACGCCCCAAGGGTCGACCACCATGCTTCGGCCGAAACAGGTACGGCCCGGCTCATGCTTGCCGATCTGGCCGGCGGCCAACACATAGCACTGGTTCTCGATCGCGCGGGCGCGGAGCAGAACCTCCCAGTGGTCCCGGCCGGTGTGCAGCATGAACGCTGCCGGCACAACCAGGACCTGGGCACCCAACTCGGTCGCCAGCCGCCGGTACAGCTCAGGAAATCTCAGGTCGTAGCAGATCGACAGGCCGATCCGGATGCCGTCGCACTCCACCACCACCGGATCGGCACCGGGTGCCACGCTGCTCGACTCGTGGTACGAGACCCGGCCGGGAATCTCGACGTCGTACAGGTGGATCTTCCGGTAGGTGGCGGCCAGTTCGCCGCCACGGTCGAAGACCAGGCAGGTGTTGAACGTACGGTCCGGGTCGGGCCCGCGTTCGTGGTAGGAGCCGATCACCACCCACATCCCGAGCTCGCGCGCAGCGTCGGCGAAGAACCGTCCGACCGTGCCGTCGACGGGCTCGGGATCGGGCAGCTCTGCCGCAGTACCGAGGTAGTCGACGTACTCGGGAAGCACCGCGAGATCGGCACCGCCAGCGGCGGCCGACGAGAGCAGTCCGTACGCGGTCGCCAAGTTGGCGGCCTGGTCGGAGCGACTGTTCAGCTGGCAGACAGCGACACGCACGGGCGGTGCTCCAGGGTTGTGGTGTGGCTAGGCCGACTTCTCCTCGCGGTCGCGCCGGCGTCGGCCAGTGAACTCCCGTGGCACGATCGTCGGGTTGACGTTCTCCAGCACGGCCTCACGGGTGATCAGCACCCGGGCAGCGTCCGGGTTGCTCGGCACCTCGTACATCACGGAGAGCAGCACCTCCTCCATGATCGCCCGCAGGCCGCGGGCGCCGGTGCCGCGGAGCATCGCCTGATCCGCGATGGCCTCCAACGCGCCGGGATCGAACTCCAGCTCCACGTTGTCCAACTCGAACAGGCGTTGGTACTGGCGGACCAGGGCGTTGCGGGGCTGGGTCAGGATCCGGACCAGGGCCTCGCGGTCCAGGCTGCGGACGTTGGTGATCACCGGGAGCCGGCCGATGAACTCCGGGATCAGCCCGAACTTGAGCATGTCTTCCGGCATCACCTGGGTGAGGATGTCGTCGGTGGACCGCTCGGACACTGCCCGGAGCCGGGCCCCGAAGCCGGTGCCGCCCTGCCCGGTGCGTGACTCGATGATCTGGTCCAGGCCAGCAAACGCACCGCCGCAGATGAACAGCACGTTGGTGGTGTCGATCTGGATGAACTCCTGGTGCGGGTGTTTGCGCCCGCCCTGGGGCGGCACGTTGGCCACCGTACCCTCGAGGATCTTCAGCAGGGCCTGCTGGACGCCCTCGCCGGAGACGTCCCGGGTGATCGACGGGTTCTCCGACTTACGGGCGATCTTGTCGACCTCATCGATGTAGATGATCCCCGTCTCGGCCCGCTTGATGTCGTAGTCGGCTGCCTGGATCAGCTTGAGCAGGATGTTCTCGACATCCTCGCCGACGTAGCCGGCCTCGGTCAGCGCGGTCGCGTCCGCGATGGCGAACGGCACGTTGAGCATCCGGGCGAGGGTCTGCGCGAGGTGGGTCTTGCCGCAGCCGGTGGGACCGATCAGCAGGATGTTCGACTTGGCGACCTCGACGGCGTCGTTGGCCCCGGGCGCGCCGGCGGCGTCCGCCTGGATCCGCTTGTAGTGGTTGTAGACGGCGACCGCGAGCGCCTTCTTGGCGTGGTCCTGGCCGACCACGTACGAGTCCAGGAACTGGCAGATCTCCATCGGCTTGGGAAGCTCTTCCCACTTCACCTCGCCGGACTCGGCCAGCTCCTCCTCGATGATCTCGTTGCAGAGATCGATGCACTCGTCGCAGATGTAGACCCCTGGGCCTGCGATGAGCTTCTTGACCTGCTTCTGCGACTTGCCGCAGAAGGAGCACTTGAGTAGGTCGCCGCCGTCGCCGATCCGTGCCACCTACGTTCTCCCTGCGCTCTCGGCCGGTCTCGCCGGCCCTGGCCTAAGGACGGTCTGCCTCGTCAGTGTCGAGCACCTGCCGCCGGTCAACTCCGTCAGACGGTGCATCTCGACGTTACCCGTTGGCGGGGCAAACTCCGACCCCCAAAATCGGGTGTGTCAGAGGTCGGCCAGTCTACTCACTGCCTGGCCGACCTCTGACCGTGCGTCGTCAGCTGGCCGAACTGGCCGCCAGCACACCCTTCTTCCGGCTGGTCAGGATGGTGTCGACCAGACCGTAGTCGCGGGACTCCTCCGCCGTCATGATCTTGTCACGGTCGATGTCCTTGCGGACCTTCTCGACCGCCTGGTTGCAGTGCCGGGACAGCATCTCCTCCAGCTGGGTCCGCATCCGGAGGATCTCGCGGGCCTGGATCTCGATGTCCGAGCCCTGTCCGTAGCCGCCCTCGGTGGCCGGCTGGTGGATGATGATCCGCGAGTTCGGCAACGCCATCCGCTTGCCGGGGGTGCCGGCGGCGAGCAGCACCGCGGCCGCGCTGGCCGCCTGCCCGAGGCAGACCGTCATGATGTCCGGCCGGACGTACTGCATGGTGTCGTAGATCGCCGTCATGGCGGTGAACGAGCCACCCGGCGAGTTGATGTACATGATGATGTCCCGGTCCGGGTCGGTGCCCTCCAGGGTGAGCAGCTGGGCCATCACGTCGTTGGCCGACGCGTCGTCCACCTGCACCCCGAGGAAGATGATCCGGTCCTCGAAGAGCTTGTTGTACGGGTTCGACTCCTTGATTCCGTACGAGGTGCGCTCCACGAACGACGGCAGGACGTACCGGTTGTGCACCGGAGCGAACCCGGGCGGCATGGTCAGGTCAGTCATCGTCGCCTTCCTCAGTTGCGGGTGCCAGCGCCGGTCGGGACCTGCGTGGCTCCAGTGATCACCCGGTCGATGAAACCGTAGTCGAGCGCCTCGGCGGCAGTGAACCAGCGGTCACGGTCCGAGTCCGCCTCGATCTGCGCCGGCTCCTGCCCGGTGTGGAACGCCACCCGCTCCTGGAACATCCGCTTGGTGTAGAGCATCTGCTCGGCCTGGATGGCGATGTCGGAGGCGGTGCCGCCCATCCCGCCGGACGGCTGGTGCATCATGATCCGCGCGTGTGGCAGGGCGTACCGCTTGCCCGGCGCACCGGCGCAGAGCAGCAACTGGCCCATGGACGCGGCCATGCCCATCGCGATGGTGGCCACGTCGTTGCTGACGTACTGCATGGTGTCGTAGATCGCCATGCCCGAGTAGACCGACCCGCCCGGCGAGTTGATGTACAGGTTGATGTCCCGGTCCGGGTCCTCGGCGGCCAGCAGCAGCAGCTGGGCGCAGATCCGGTTGGCCACCTGGTCGGTCACCTCGCTGCCCAGGAAGATGATCCGTTCCTTCAGCAGCCGGTTGAAGACCGTGTCGTCGAGGTTGCCACTGAGTGAGTCACCGCCGCGGGCCTCGCTCACCCGGATGGGCATAGCTGGGATGTGCAGATCGGTCATGGCAGCCCTTCGCTCTCCGTGCGTCGTTAAGCCCGACATTAACCGTTGCGAACGGGCCGGGCGCCGTTCTCAGGGTGCTGTTCGCTCACAGCGCAGGGGGCCGCGACACGTGGCGCAGCGGTCACCCCGGTTGAGCAGGCGGGTGGTCCGCAACGACGAACGGGCCATCGGCCGGGCATGGTCATCCCGGCCGACAGCCCGCAGTCGGTCACGCTCAGTGCTCGTGGTTGTGCTCGGCTTCGTTGGCTTCCCGGATGGCATCCATGCTGATCGGGTTGCCGGCCGCGTCCTTCATCGTGATCCGCTCCATCACCAGGCCGAGTGCCTTGCCCCGACGGACGTCGCCGTAGACCGCCCCGGCCGCACCGGACCGGGCCAGCTGGTCGTAGTACTGCTGAGGCGCCATCCCGGCCCGCTGGGCGCGGTGCACGATTTCGTGGCCGAACTCGTCATCGGATACCTGGACGTCCTCGGCGTCGGCAAGGGTGTCCAGCAGCAGCTGGATCTTGACCGCCTTGCCGGCCGCCTCGGTCAGCTCCGCGTCGATGTCGGACTCGGACTTGTCCTCGGAGCCGAGGTAGTCCTCCCAGGAGGCCCCGATCCGCTCCAGCTGGTCGGTCATCGCCTGCTTGCGGTGCTCGACCTCCTCGCGGACCACGCCGTCGGGTGCCGGCACGTCGGCCGCCTCTACCAACTGGTCGAGGGCCTTGTCCCGGGCGGCGTAGATCTGCTCGACCCGCTTGACCCGCTCGACCTTCTGCCGCAGGTCGTTGCGCAGCTCCTCCAAGGTGTCGAACTCGCTGGCCAGCTGAGCGAATGCGTCGTCCAGCTCCGGCAGCTCCTTCTCCTTGACGGTACGCACGGTCACCGCGACGTCCGCGTCCCGGCCGGCGTAGTCGCCGCCGACCAGTTGGGTGACGAAGCTGGTCGCCGCGCCCGCGGCCAGCCCGACCAGCACCTCGTCCAAGCCGGGTAGCAACTGCTCGCTGCCGACCTCGTGGGAGAGGTTGGACGCCGAACCGCCCGGCACCTCCTCGCCGTCGACGGTCGCGGCCAGATCGATCTGGACGTAGTCGCCCTCCTGGGCCGGACGCTCGACCGTCTTGAGGGTGGCGAATCGCTCACGCAGCCCGCCGATCTGGTCCTCAATCTCCTTCTCGTCGATCTGCAGCTCGTCGACGGTGACCTCGATGGTGCTGAGATCCGGCAGGCTCAGCTGCGGACGTACGTCCATCTCAGCGGTGAACTTCAGCGCCTCACCGTCGGTGAAGTCGGTGATCTCCACCTCCGGCCGGCCGAGCGTCTTCACCTCGTGCTCGCGTACGGCGGCCAGGATGTTCTGCGGGATCGCCTCCTGGACTGCCTCGTTGAGCACCGCGCCCCGGCCGATCCGCTGGTCGATCACGGCCGCCGGCACCTTGCCCTTACGGAAGCCGGGGATGGTGACCTGCTGGGCGATCTCCCGGTACGCCTTCCGCAGGCTCGGTTCGAGCTCGACGAACGGCACCTCGATGGCGAGCCGGACCCGAGTCGGGCTCAAGGTCTCGACGGTGCTCTTCACAGGCGTACTCCTTGATGCATGTCAGTCTTGTCCGGTCGTCGCTGTCGGCTCCGGGCGCCTGCTCGAGGCAGCCACCCCCGCCGCGTGGCATGGCACAGCCCATCGAGTGTAGGCCTGCCGGCAGGCCGGATCGTTCTCGCCCGGTGCCCGAGCCGGCGGTTGACAGTCGGGGTGGCGGGATTTGAACCCACGGCCCCTCGCTCCCAAAGCGAGTGCGCTACCAAGCTGCGCCACACCCCGTGGCACCGGTCAGTCTATGCCGTCGGCAATCCGCCGCGCCGCCCGGTATCCCGCCGGCTGTCGGATCAACCCGCCGCGCTGGCCGGCGCGACCCCCGTGCGGCAGACCCGCGACAACTTGTACGCTAGGCACCGCGCCCTGCCTGCCGGGGTGCACGCGGGCGTAGCTCAATGGTAGAGCCTCAGTCTTCCAAACTGATTACGCGAGTTCGATTCTCGTCGCCCGCTCCACCAGCTCCGCCGCAGGTCATCGGCGGTTTCTCTGGCCGGTGACCACTCCCCCGGTCAGCCCTTGTCGATCTTGCGTGCCATCCGCGTGCCATTGGCCCCGGCCGGGCCGTCAGCCGTGCCGTCCGGAGTGCTCTCCTCACGGCCAGCAGGACGCGGCAGCCCGGCGGCGATCACCCGATCCATGCCGGCCGCGATCTCCCGATCCCGCTCGCTGTTGGCGTGCTGGTAGATCAGTGCCGCCCGCATGCTGGCGTGCCCCATCCGGGACATCAGGTCACGGGTGCTCGCACCCGTCGCCGCCGCCAGGTTGTTGCCGGTGTGCCGCAGGTCGTGAAAGTGGAAGTCGGCCGGCAGGCCGGCCGCCGCCAGTGCCGCCGACCACCGGACCGCACGGCGGAAGTTGCCGGAACGCAGCACCGCGCCCTTGTCGCCGGTGAACACCAGCGCTTCCGGGTCGTCGTCGACGAACGCGGCCAGGTGGTCGACGAGCGCCGACCGGGCAGCCGCCGGCAGCGCCACGACCCGGTTACCGGCCTCCGACTTCGGCGGACCGAACACCAACCCGCCGCTACGCAACACGGCGAGCTTGCGCGGTACGCGGATCGTGCCCGCGTCGGTGTCGACGTCGCACCGGCGCAACGCGGCCAGCTCGCCCCAACGCAGCCCCGAGAACGCGGCCACGATAATCAACGCCGAGAACCGGGCCGGCATCGCTTCCGCGAGCGCGACGACCTGGGCGACGGTCGCCACCGGCCGCTCCGGCGTGTGATAGCGGTCATAGCCGGGGATGCGGCAGGGGTTCTGCCGGATCAGCTCGTCTTCCTTCATCGCCGTGTTGAGCACCGCCCGCAGCAGTGAGTACGCCTTGACCGCCTGCGGCTCGGAGACGCCGTTGCCGAGCAGCCGAGCACGCCAGTCCCGGATGGTCGCCGGCTTGATCGTGCCGAGCACGAGAGTGCCGAGGTACGGCCGGACGTACAGCCGGAACAGGTCCTCGTAGTTCTCCCGCGTGCGCGGCTGGAGTCGACGTTGCGCGATCCAGCGCGAGCCGTACTCGCTGAGCGTGATCTGACCCGCTTCCGGCGCGTTCCACTCGCCACGGATGATCTCCGACTCGACGACGGTCAGCCACTTCGCCGCCTGCGGCTCGGTCGGGAACGTGTCGGGTGCCTTCCGCTCGACGCCGTCCGGGCCGAAGTACCGGGCCTGGTACCGCCCGGACGGCAACTTGCGGATGCTGCCGAACCGACGCCGGCCAGGCTTGTTCGCCATCAGGCCACCTCACCCAGGTAGTAACGCAGGTTGGCGCGGGTCAGCGGCGCGATCCGGTTCCGTTCGACGTACGCGGCCACCGCAGATTCCTCGAAGCGGACCAGGCGGCCCACCTTCACGTACGCGATCCGGCGATCAGCGACCAGCCGGCGCACGAATCGCGGCGTTGCCCGGAGGCGAGCGGCGACCTCATCGGGGGTCAACAGCCCGTCTGCCATCCATGTCCTCCCGTTCACAATCAGGCTGCGAGGGTCAGGGGTCGAGGTGTTGCCGAGACAGCGCCGGAGGCGCGTGTCGGGCGTTGGTGAGGGTGGTGCGCCAGCGGATGCGTTCGGAGACGGCCCGCAGGATGCGGTGTTGCAGGGGCGGGACGTCAGGGTCGTCGGGTCGGGCGAGTTCGAACCGGTAGCGGTCCGGGTTGTCGACCTGCCCGTCTGACTGCCCGCCCGACTGGCCGTCGTCGTTGTTGTCGGTGGCGGCCTGGTCGTCGGTGTCGGCGAGGTTCCCGGCGAGGATGGCGCGGACCCATGCCCGGTTGTCGGCGCGGTGGTCGGCCAGGGTCTTGCCGGACCATTGCCGGGAGACGAGCACCCGCCGGCCGGTGAAGCCGAGCGTCGCCCGCTGGTGGACCTTGCCGGTGCAGCGGCCAGGGGTGAGGCCGGGTTTGGCCTTGTCGGGTTGGACGCCGTAGAGCAGCCAGTTGGCGCAGGTCGGCGAGCACGGCAGCACGGAGAGTTCGGCGTGGAGCCGGTCGAAGTGCGCCTTCTGTGGGTCGGAGCGTGGCCGGGCCTGGTCGGTCAGGTCCTTGGTGACGTACTTCGTGACGTAGCGGATGGAGCGTTCCGCGTCCTTGGTGCCCTGGTCGATACCGCGCGCGTCGATCCGACCCAGCCGGGCGACGTACGCGGGTGGGGTACCGGGTGCCTCCAGCTCATCGAGCGCCTCACCCCAGGTGGGTAGCGACTGGCGGGTTTTCGGGTCGACGTACGCCTGTTGGTCGACGTCCCACACCGGCGGTGTGTCGACCCGGTAGACGGGCTGGTCGAAGCGTGGCCACCACACCTGGTGATACGTCGCGGCGGCGATCTGCTTCAACAGCTTGCGCGGCAGCGTCCCTCGAATCGCGAAGTGCGCGTGTGGGGCGAGCCGGCGTTGCAGCTCGACGGCCCCGGCGTACTGGACGTTCCAGCCCGCCGCCCGGCGCAGGTTCTGCCACCACCGATCCAGCACGCGGGCGAAGTGGATCGAGTCGAGAGCGGCCCGCCGGTAGTCGTAGCTGTCCGGATCCACCGGCGTACTCAGCACAGGGTCATGTGGTTGGTGCCGTGTGCCGCACTCACACGGCACCACGTAGCCGCCGCGCCGAAAGTGCGAGTGCACCGGACCGTGACTGTCGAGGGTGAGCGTGAGCAGCATCGACGGCCGGTACGTTTTGCCCTGCCGGCCGGTGTAGGCGCGGCCGACCGTGCGCGGGTCGACGGGCAACCGAGGTAGATCGGGGGTGTCCTGGCGGCGGCGGGTCGACCGGCGACGCCGAGGCCGCTCATCCCGCTCGGTCGGGGTCAACCGGCCACGGAGGTTCGATTCCGCCAACGCCTCATCAACCTCGACGATCGCGTCATCCAGGTCCGTGACCTGCGCCGCCCGCGCATCCGGATGCATCGGTTCGTACGCCAGGGCGTGACGCTCGAACTCGAGGTGCGCCCGCAGCCGGACCAGCGACAGCACATCCTCACCCGGCTTGTCCGGGCGGACGGCCGGTTCATCGGCCAGGTGCCAGCCCTCCCGGATCTGCTGAATGCGTAGCCGGCGGCCGCGTTCCGCGCACGGCTTGCACTTCGCCGCCAACGTCGCCCCGCACGGGACTTCGACGACGTCGGTACGACCGGTCACGGTGTCGGTGCGACGCAGCACCACCGGCCGCACACACACCTGATGCTGCTCCGCCAGCTGCCGCAGGGCGTCCTTCGCGAGGGGTTGACGCATCCGGGCCGCCCGCGACCCCGGACGCGGCACCACCGACAGCGGCGATGGTGCGTTGTCCGGGATCGCAGCGCCCACGCCCACCGCAGTGGCCACGGGTTCGGGGTGAGTCACTGGTCAGCCTCCACACCCGTCACGGTCGAGCCGTTGCGGGTCGGGAACCCCGCCAGCGGCACGACACCCCGCCGCACACCGGAGGCCGGGCGGACCTGTTCGACCATCGGCACCTGGTCAACGGGCCGAGCAGCCGGGACGGGCACGACCGTGGCAGCATGGTCGGTGTCGACCTGGTCGACGGCCGCCGGCCGCTGGTTGTCCGACTGGTCGACACCGGCCGGGGTGGGGGTGGCGGGTTTGGTCGACAGGACGAGCTTCGACAGGCCCAGGAACGCCAACGCCGGCACCGCCGACAGCAACCAGCCCGAGATACCCGGCTTGGCCACCGCGAGTTGCGCGGCCAGGGACAGGCAGACCGCGCAGACGAGCAGGAACATCGGATAGCCGACCGGCCCACCCGTGCGACGCCGCCGCCGAATCGTCAACAGCGCGGCCAGGGGGATCAGTTCGGAGATCGCGGCGTTGGCCCAGCCGAACCACTCCCCCGTACCCGCCGGGGAGTTGTCCATCGTCCAGTCGTGGACGTGGGTGAACGACGCCGCCCCCGCCAGGCCACCGACGACGAGCAGGATCAGCACCAGGACGACGCCTTCCGCCCGCTCCGCGCGGGTCGGCCCACCAGTCGTCGCCATCACGCCACCACCCCCGGCACGCCACAACCGGTGTCGGTGTCGGTGTCGGTGTCGTCGAGGTGCCGGTACGTGCGGCCCAGGCTGCGAATGTCGTCGTCGGACAGGTAGGCGAACCGGACCCGGACGGGTTCGCGGACACCGTCGAGGACGACGTAGCCGACCCCCGGCAGCGTCTCCGGAATCCGGTCACAGGCCGCACCCCGATCGCGGGCACCGTCGCCGAGGACCATGTCAGCCTGCTCCGGTTCGGTCATCCGCAACGCGATCCGGGTCGGGAACAGGTCCCGGAACGGCAGCACGTCCTTACGCGGGTCCTGCAACGCCGCCACCACATGCACACCCACCGCGCGGCCCTGCGACAGCAGCAGACCCAGCGCTTCCTTGATGCGGTCGCGGACCTTGCGGTCAGTCAGATAGGCGGTCAACGCCGCCAACTCGTCGACCACCACCACGATCAACGGCTCATCCCGGCTCGGCGTGTGCTGCCGGGTCACCCCGCGCAGCCGGTCCGCCCGTAGCCGCATCCGTTTCACGGCCTCTTCCAGGACACCGGCCATGGTGTCCGGGTCCTGGTAGCAGAACCGGGCGAACAACGGCAGCCCCGCCGCCAACTCCATGCCGCCCTTCGGGTCGAACACCCACAGCTCCACCAGCCCGGAACGGACGCCACCGGCCAACGCGGAGATCAGCGACCAGATCACCGACCCCTTGCCGGAGTTCGTCGCCCCCGCCACCAGCACATGCGACCCGGCCAGCCGCAGCCGATACACCTCGCCGCCCTCCTGCACACCCAGCGGCAGGCCGGTCAGATCGGGTACGGCCGGGACCGGCAGCGGCGCCACCACAGCGGCGAGCGGATCCCGGCGGGTGAACCGCACCGCCACCAGATCCGGCCGCACACAGGCCGACGCCCGTGCTTCGCGCTGGTGGAAACCGTGCGCCAACCGGTCCGCGTTACGCGCCCAGTCATCCGGCACCTGACCCGGCAGCATCCGCACCGTCACCGTGTCCCCGAACCGGTCCGACACGACCCGGACCAGACGGGGCACGTAGCGGACCCCGTCGAAGATCACCGCCAACCCGCAGGTAGCGGTGACCGCGACCCAGCGACGCCGGTACACCCACAACCGACGCCACCGCCCGACGATCGGGTACCAGCCGAACCGCCACCACGACCCCGGATGCAGCCGCCACCACACCACGCACACCCCGGCGAGGCCGGCGACGGCGGCGGCCAGGACCAGCGGCCCGTACTCCAGATGGACCCACGCCACCACGACGGCCGGGCCGGAGATCCACCAGTAGCGGACCGCGAGGACCGTCAGCCGGACCAGGCCACGGGCCAGCCACCACAGCAGGAGCAGCCAGCCCGGCAGCCGCCACGACGGCAGCCGCACGTTCATCGGCGCGACCGGGACCTTCTCCCCCGGAATGATGTTGATCAACGGCATCAGGTGTCACCGCCCCGACCAGCGGACCGGACGGGCAAGGGTCGCCATGCAGGTCCGGCACGCCATGTGCAGCAGATCGAACCGACGCGGACGCACCCACCGCCCGCAACGCGGACAGCGGATCTCATCCACCAACGCCGGCAGATCCCGCAGCCCCACGACCCGGCGGGCCACCGCCAGCCAGGACCACAACACACCAGCGAGCAGACGACGACGCCACCTCACGCCGACCACCCCCGCCGAATCCGGTTCGCCTGCTCCCGGGCGATCTCCGCCAGGTCCGACGCCTCACCGGCGACATCCGCCGACGATGTCTCGGCGGCAGCCCGGCCGAACAGGTCGGCTTTCCGGTCGTACCAGGCAGCCCGCTCCTCAGCGGACGCCCGCCAGGTCGGCCGGCTGTTCAGCAACGCCGCCAACTCAGCGGCGAACGACAGCGTTCCGTCAGCCACGGTCATCACCACCCGCCGGCTGGTCGAGGAAGACGACGAGCGCGCAGGCGTCGCAGATGAACACGTGCGGCGGCATCGCGGCCAGGTCGTCGCAGATCTCGCAGTGCCGCCAGACCTCACGGCGGCGCGGCGTGTCCGGGTCGAGGTTCATTAGCATGGGCTGCACAGCCCGGCCCCCTTTCACGAGGGGTTGAAGGGTTGGGAGCGCGGGACGGGCCGGGACTCTTGGCGGGGAAACGGCCCGCCCCGCGTGAGGGAGGGAGCGGTCAGGCAGCGGCGGGAGCGTGGGCCGAGGCCGGCTGCATGCCGGTGGCCCGCAGGGAGTACGCCATCCGCGCCCGGCACTGACCCGACGCGCGACACCGGTGCGAATCCACGTACGGGGTCAGGGTCAACCCGTCGAACTCCACCGCCGGCGGATACCCCGGCACGGTCGACGACGGCGGCACCGGACGCTGTCCGGCAACGATCTTCACCTTGACTTCGGTGGACCGGCCGAACTTGCCCGCCTCAGCGTCCAGGTCCAGCACCCGGACCACCCAGACCCGCTCACCGGTCTCCTTGTCCCGCGCCTGGTTGTCCGCCTCGCCACGCCGGTCGAAGTCGACCTGAGCGTCGACGCCGAGGAACAGCGCACCGGCGGGGAACACGTACTCGAACGGGACCGGGACCTTGATCGATGCAGGAACCACAGCAGATACCTCCGAGGGGAAGAGAAAGTGACCCAACAAGCCGGCAAGTTGACTTGTTAAGTAGATCGAAAGTAGCTCCCATCAACTCGACTTGTCAAGTGATCCAGTGAGCGCGATGTCTCACGCTCGAATGTGGTCAGTCGAGGGGGTAGACGTCTTCCAGGTCGTGACGGGAAGCAGGAAACAGCACGTCGACCGCGAGCAGCGGAGTTGCCGTGCGGTCGCAGATGGACAGCAGGGCCGTTACCACGGGATCGGTCGGGCTCACCTTCAACAGGGATGCTTCGTCGTCGCGGGGCAGCCGGGCCGAGATCCGCTCGGCGACGTGATCGAACTTGACGCCCTTGCGCGCCGTCAGGTGCCGCAGCAGCCCATCGGACAGCGGAGCCGTTCCGCCCACGTCCGTACCCGCAGCGAGATCAACGGCAAGGTACGCGGTGGCCAGCTCCACCGGCCCCAGGTCGTCGACCGTGACCAGTCGACGACGCGCGACGACCGGCGTTCCCGATTCGATGTCGAGTGCGGAGGCCGCCCGAGGTGGCGCCGGGATGACCTCAGCCGCCAGGACGGTGGAGCCGGCTGGTTCCGGCTGGTCGAGTACGGCGTACCGCTCACGGGCCGCTCTGGTCGACGCACCGCCGGGACGGCCGATGACGAACCGACCCTTGCCCTGACGGGACTCGATCCACCCGTCCTGACGCAACATGTCCAGCGCCCGCACGACGACCGGACGGGACGCGCCGAACTCCCGCACCAGCTCGGTTTCACTCGGAAGCATCGCACCGGGCGGGTAGGTGCCGTCGCCGATGCGTTGCTGCATCGCGTTGACGATCACCACGTACTTGGGTTGCGCGACTTCGATCGGCACCCAACCCACCCCCAAGACGACAACTCAGCTTGTCAAGAGGCTATCCAGGTAGGCGATGATCTGTCCATCACCGCCGGGTGCCTCACATCCGGTCATTCGGCCATCGTCGCGGCAGGTGACCATGCCGGCCGAACACCCGCAGCGCGGTCCGCCGCCGATCGCAGCCGAACATGCCGCACCCCGGACACCGACCATCACGGCCAGATCCGGGGTGCCGGTCGAGCAGCCGTTGCGCCGCCCGAAGCTGGTCGCGGACGGACGCCGGTCGCACCATCGGTCAGCGCGGCCCGGGTGCCAGCAGCGCCGCCCGCGCCATCACCAACGCGTGGTCACCCCACGTGCCGTCACGGTTGAGCTTCACGCCTTCCAGCCAGATCCACTCGTCACTCTCCGGCCGGTTCGTGATCAGCCGTACCCCGGTCAGCCGCATCACGACCGGCCCGTCCGCCGGCCGGTACCGATCCCTCGGTTGTAGCCGGATCGTGTCACCGAGCTTGACCCGGATATCGAACGCCACGGTTTGCCTCCATCCTCGCCGCCACCGGCGGCGGTCCCGCCGCCGGTCTCCTCACCTGTTTCGCCGGTCGCCGGTCCCGGCTGGACAGCAGGCGCAGCCCGTCCCGCTGGACGAACACCTCACGCCGCTCGACCGCATCGCCGTGCCGGTCCAGGACGTAGCCGGTCAGCCAGCACCAGCCCTCGTACGTCGGTTTCCGGCACACCGCCGTCACCCGCAGGATCACCGCCCGGCTACCGGCGAACTGCACCGACGCCCGCCCGGCGATGTGCACCACGTCCCCGACTTCCGGATCCACCATCGATGTGTCCCCCCGGTTCGATTGGATGGGCGCCGAGCCGGGCGGGGATCAGCAGTCCCCGGCAGCCCGTGTCGTTCTGCCGGTCGGGCGAGGAACCACCTACCCGGCACCCGGCCCGGCGCCCTGTCTAAGTCACCTGGTGGCCGGAGCGCTCCCAGGTGTGCCGCCGCCGGTCGTGCCGTGCCCGCCGCAGTCCGGACAGGTCCGCCGCTGCAACCGATGCGGATCGCCCGGAGCCCGCAGCGCCCGACGCGGAGAAGTCAGCTTCCAGCCCCGCCCCTCACACGCCGGACACCCTGCGCCGGCTGGATCGGACACGGCAGAGTCGGGTGTGCCCGTGTCCGACTCGCAGCGCACGATCGGGACTCGGCCCCCGGCGAACGCCGCCGCGCCGACACCCACCAGCCGAGGCGCGATCATCAGCCCGCCGCCGGTCGGGCAGACCGCGCCCGCTCCCGTCCGAGATAGCCTCACGCCATCAGGCGTAGCAATCCGTAGCCGGTTCACGACAAGAATCGTGTACCGGTCTAACAGGACAGATCGAGGACCCGGCCCGGCACATCAGACGGACCTCAACAGGACCGCATCAGGACCTGTCTTGCCGTCCGGACATCAACCGGACCAGCCTTGACAGCAGAGCCCCACCGTCCAGGAAGGCACAGCGGATGGCACCACCACGGCGCGAACCCCGAACCGTGCTGGAGTACCTCATCCAGCACAGCGACCGCACCTACGAAGAACTCGCCGACGAGTTCACCCGCCACGACCCACACGCCGTGATCAGCGCCCGCCACCTCGCCCGCCTCGCCCGAGGCGAACGCGACCTCACCGGCGCCAACCCCGCCACCCGTCGCGCCCTACAAGCCATGTTCGGCCGCCCCGTCGACGAACTCCAACGCCCCTGGACCGGCAACCACCCTGTACCGCCCGCGCAGCGCACCCCGACCACCCCTCAGCCGCTGCTGCCCGGCACCGGAACCGAAAGGAACCTGCTCGCCATGGCCGCCGAACGCGCCCGCCGCTACGCCCTGCTCGCCGCCGAAGCCACCACCCCCGCCGCCATCACCAGCCTCGCCGAAGACGTGCAACGCCTCGCCCTGGCCTACCCGCAGCAGCCCGTCAGCCACCTCATCGGCGACCTCACCGAAACACAGGACACCCTGTTCACGCTCCTGGAACGCCGCCAACCCCCCGCCCAATCGAGGGATCTGCACTTCCTCGCCGGCATCACCAGCGGCCTACTCGCCAAGGTCTCCCACGACCTGGCCGACCCGCACTCAGCGATGCTGCAAGCCCGTACCGCCGTGCTCTGCGCCGACCAAGCCGGACACCCCGGACTGCAAGCCTGGCTCCGCGGCCTCCAATCGCTGGTCGCCTACTGGGCCGGCCGATACGCCGAAGCCGTCCGCTACGCCAACACCGGCAGCCACTACGCACAGCAGACCGGCGGCACCACCTCCGTGTGGCTTCCGATCAGCGCCGCCCGCGCCTACGCCGCCCTCGGCAACGCCGAACAGGCCAAAGCCGCCATCACCGAAGCCGAACAGGCGTGGACCCGCGTCCAACCCGACGAGATGGACGAGATGGGCGGCATCTGCACCTTCTCCCACCCGCGCACCCTCTACTACGCCGCCGACGCCCTCGCCTGGCTACCCGAGGAAGCCGCCACCGCCGAGGAGTACGCCGCCCAGGCCGTCGCCGCCTACGCCGACCCCCACGACCCCGCATGGGCATTCGGCGACCAGGCCGGCAGCCACGCCGACCTCGCGATTGCCCGCGTCGCCGGCCGGGACCTCGACGCCGCCGCCGACGCCATCGCGCCCGTGCTGGAGCTACCCGCCGAACAGCGCATCAACGGCGTCATCCACTCCGTCCGCCGCGTGCACCAGGCCATCACCCGCTCCGGATACGCCACCGAAGCCCGCGACCTGGTCGACGGCATCGAACACTTCACCCACACCCCCGCCAACGCCCTCCCCCGGTAAGGCACCATCAGCGGCATGGACCCGATCCACCTCACCGGCCGGCTCGTCGACCTGCGTGACTTCCGCACCAGCGACATCCCCGACGCAGTCGGCATCGTCGGAGACGAACACGTCACCCGCTGGCTGTCCTTCGACGCCCGCGACCAGGACCAGACCGCCGCCATGATCGAAGGCGCGATCAGCCGGGCGCAGGCCGAGCCGCGCACCGAGTACTACCTAGCCGTCGTCGACAAGCAGGACCGGATGATCGGGTTCGGCCGCCTCGGACTCAGCGGCGTCCGCGCCGCGAAACTCGGCTACGCCATCCACGCCGACCACTGGGGCCACGGCTTAGCCACCGACGCCGCCCACACCCTCATCACCTACGGCTTCGGACCACTCGGACTACACCGGATCACCGCCGCCATCGGACCCGACAACGCCGCCTCCGTCGCCGTCGTCAAGAGGCTCGGGATGACGTACGAAGGCCGCCTCCGCGACCACGTCCACACCAACGGCGCATGGCGAGACTCCCTGCTCTACTCCATCCTCGCCCCAGAGTGGACACCGCAGGCAGACCAGCCGTAACACCCGCCGGGCAACAGGACCAGGACCAGCAGACGCAAGATCACCCGCAGTCCCCGCGCCGGTACCATCACGGCATGCGAGACGACCCCACCCCGGACCCCCACCCGGACCCCGAACGCCTCGCCACCCACGCCGCCGCCATCCGCGCCGCCGCCGCCGAACTTCTCACCCGCGTGCACGACTGGCGCAACTCCCCACACTGGCAGGACACCCCGACCGACCAACACCGATACCGCACCACGGTCGACGCCTGCGCGCAGCTCGACGCGCTACCCAACCCGGCCACGCCCGACCACCTCGCCAACATGGCCGCCACCATCCGACCCGCATACACGGTCTGGCTCCCCAGCCGCCCCGGACCCCAACAGGCAATCCACGCAGCAGCAGAACGTCTATCGACAGAGGCCGTACGCGTGAGAACTCCTGACCGGCCGCAGACACCGTAAGCGGTTTCTGTATAGTTGCTGCAAGGCAATCAGCAGCGAGTCGCAGGCACCCACCGCCGCCTAGAAGCAAGCGTCGACGGAATCGCTTTGATCGCCCCCTTAGTAGCGCATTACGGCGTGACCAACTAAGCCGGCATTGGACCACTCAAGTACTCAAAGCAGATTTTACCGAATTCCGTCACGGACCAGACGGGGTCCGAACCACCATCCGGCGCCGTTGCCGCAAGTCCACCGCCATTCACAATACCGTGACGCTCAAGGCCCGCCATTATTGGCGTAAGGCCGGCAGCAAAAGACGGAAATCTGACCTTGAGCCCAGACAGTGGCCAAGCATCATCGACGAACCTCTCAGAAGTGAGGCGGACTGGATCGTCATTAACCATCGCAGATAGAACCCTCACATGCGCCGGCTCCAAGTCCTCCAATGCAGCCACAATGACGATGGCAAGATCCAGCTTATCATCGTCTCCCAAGGTATTACGGAGAACTCGAGATAGCGCATCGACCTTATTCTTGACCATCGAACTGTAGGCAGCTTGAATAGCGCTAGTGAAAAGCATCGTTCGGTCATCCCTGGCGCTCGCCCATGCCGTAAATTCTTCGGCCGAAAGTCCAGTTACCTCCATGGCCACCTCAGCCAGGATCTCCGCATTCCGAAGACCACGTCGTTCCCGGATGGATACCAACTCCACCACTGGTTTGATGGCACCCGCAATCAACGCGCCAGCTGGCCCTGCTATGGCGAGGCCGAGTCCGACCGCGCCCACCTCGATGGCCGAACGGGTAGCAACCTGCTTCACCTTATCAGCATCAACCATAATCACCTCTCGTGACTCAATTCCGTTGAGATCCTGACCGATAGGAGTTTATGTATGACCTTAGGGTCGCACTGAAATGGCCCGCCCAGCCCGCTGGGTACCCGGATGACAGTTTCCATGGTGGCTCGAGGGCTACGGTTTGCCGCAGCGCGGGAGGATTTCGTCAGTGAGGAAGCCTTCCTTGCGACCGCAGCCAATTGACCACCTCCTCACACTGATTCTTCAGGAATGGTTCTCGAAGAACTAAATCTGGAGGACTTCCCAATAGGCTTCGAGCCGATTGGCACCGAGGTTCGTCGATGTTACGTGGGG
>NZ_JBHMIN010000082.1:0-18533 GCF_048060215.1 Micromonospora sp. LOL_021
GTGGTGCTGTGGTTGGTGGTGCTGTGGTTGGTGGTGCTGTGGTTGGTGGTGCTGTGGTTGGGGTGGTGGAGCCGGTGCAGACGGTGCCGTTCAGGGTGAACGAGGTGGGCTCCGGGTTGTTGTTGGTCCAGGCTCCGTTGAACCCTGGGCTGACGGTGCCGTTGGTGGGAATGTTGCCGTTGTACGAGGCGTTTCTGACGGTCACGTTGCTGCCGGACTGGCTGACCGAGCCGTTCCAGAGCTGAGTGATTGTCTGGCCTGCGGGGAAGGCGAACTGTAGGGTCCAGCCCGAAATCGGGTCGCCGAGGTTCGTGATGTCGATGGTTGCGCCGAAGCCGCCGGACCATTGGCTGGTGATGTTGTAGTCGACCCGGCAACCGGCTGCGGCGTTGGCTTGAGTGGCGACGGCGACTGTTGCGCCGGAAGCAACGACGAGCGCAGTCGCGGCAAGGGCGCTACGTCGGAGTCCGGACAGTCGAAATCTCCTGTGTTTGGCAAGCCTCATCGGGCTTCCTCTCTGCTGCCCTAATCAGGACGATGGGCGGCGAATAGCGCAGCTGGACCTGAGCCGAGCGCATTGCTGCCAGAAGGTGAACGGACATGTCGCCGGCTGCCGCACCAGCTGCGGGTATGAAGGACGAAAGCTTTTGCGGCCGTTGCCCTCGGCCACAGAATGAGCAGAACCTCCGGTCTCCCGAACGCCATATCGACAGTCATCGTCGCAGACAGGAATCGCAGTTGCAAGGGTAGTCGTCGCTGAATATCTATTCTCTGCCCGTTGGGTGCGCTGTTTCGCCTTGATTGGCGTCGGTGTTTGTGAAGTGCCCGGCCGGGCTGACGCTTTCCAGCGAGCGCTGCGCATGCGACAGCGAGCGTCGTTGCGGTGACCGCGCGACGCCGGGATGGGCGTAGCTGAGGGCGTGGGCCTGCTTCTCGCCGGGTGGCCGGCGTGCTACTGCTGGCCTTTGCCCTCAGCTACGTCGTCGAGGAATGGGTGCGTCCGTCGCCGTTGCCCTCGGCCACGGAACATCAGCGCTTCTGGGCTCCCAGCGCGTGTTGTCCACACCTCATCATGCCAGTAGAGGTCGGGCGCTGCAAGGAAAGTCGGTTATGAATACCTACTCGACGAGGGTGCGACATCGGTTGACTGCGGAAGTAGGCAATCTTGTCGACCTGCCAGACTTACCAGTTTCGCTGGCCTCGGCGAAACAAAATCGGATGAGCTACCGGGAAGTAGGTCGATCTGGGGTGTCAACCAGGAGTTGGGCGACCGTGAGATCGGTGATGAGCACATTGACGTGCTTGCCGAGCAGCGCGCCGCGGATGGCGGCGAGCTTGTTCCGCCCGCCAGCGACGGCGACCCGCCGAGGAATCGTCTGCAACTCTGTGGGACTGATGCCAAGGATTCGGTTGCCGAGCGGGGTGTGCACGGCCTGACCTACGGCGTCGTAGAACCGCAGACAGACATCCCCTACGGCACCGCCAGCGCGTAGGGCCGCCTGGTCAGGCTCCGCGAGGGCGTTGCCGCTCTCGAGTAGCAGCGGCGAGGGCTCGAGGCTGCCGATGCCGACCAGTGCCATCGTCAGCTTCGGCCAGGTCTGCAGCACTTCCGCGACGGTGGGATCCCGCAACAACGCCTCGCGAGCAGCCTCGGTGCCGAGCATCGCCGGCGCCGGCATGAAGAGTGGCTCGGCTCCGGTCATCGCCGCGAATCGGCTCATCAGCAGGTTTGCGCGTACCTGCACGCGAGGATTCCCGACGCCACCGACGATCTGGACAACCTGATCAACGACGCGGGCGCGGGACGGACGCATCCGTTCGACGGCGGCCAGCAGAGTCGCGCTCCACGAGGAGATACCGACCCGGTCACCGCCGGTGAGGGTGGTCTCCAGGTAGTCGGCTGCCGCCGCGCCCAGAGCTGGGAGCAGGTCATCCACGCTCGAGGCATCGACCACCACGGCCTCATGTAGGTCGTACTGCTGCTCGATGGCCTCCTCCAAGTCGGTGTGGACACCGGCCGGCAGCGACACGATCGTCCGGACGATGCCAATCTCAGTAGCTCGTTTGAGCAGCCTGGACACACGTGCCTGCGAGATGTGCAACTCATCGGCGATGCTGGTCTGCCGCATGTTCCGTTCGTGGTACATGCGGGCGACCTTCGCGACAAGCCGAACCTGGTCGTCGCTGTATGCCGCTCGTGGTTTCGTGCCGACGACGTCCTCCTCAGCTGCGGCTTGGTGGCTGCCCTCTGGCACTTGCCCGAGAGCCGGTTGGCCGATCCCTGCCGATCGTAGCGCCCGCCTTCCGGTCGGCAGGCGCACGCGCAGCACGGCCTACTCGGAACCCCGTGTGGGTCAGCGTCGAAGCGCCCGGTGGGCCGCGTCCACGATGCCGGTGGGAGAGATCCCGAAGTGATCCAGCAGCCATCGGGCCGAACCGGTGGGCGCGAATACGCCGGGGACGCCGACGAACCTGACCGGAACCGGATGGTGCTGCACAACGGTCTCCGCGACCGCTCCGCCCAGACCACCCGTGGTCAGCGCCTCTTCAACGGTGACGATCGCGCCGGTGTCCCGAGCCGCCGCGACGACGGCGTTGACGTCGAGCGGCTTCACGGTCGGCATCGACAGCACCCGCGCCTCGATGTCAAGTCGACTCAGCAGCCCGGCGGCCTCCATCGCCGCGGCCACGACGGTTCCGTTGGCGATGATTGTGAGGTCGGTTCCTTCGCGGAGCCGGACCGCCTGCCCGGCCACGAAGCGGTAGTTCTCGGCGTTGACCGCAGCGACTCCCATCCGACTGACCCGGATGAAGACCGGCCCGGGATGTCCGGCCGCCCAGCGGACCGCCTGTCCGGTCTCGGCGGGGTCGCTGGGCACGATGACCGTGAGATTGGGTATGGCACGGAGCCAGGCCAGGTCCTCGATCGAGTGGTGGGTGGGTCCCAGTTCGCCGTACGCCATGCCCGGGCTCATCCCGCACAGGTTCAGGTTGTGGTTGGAGTACGCGGCGTCGACCTTGATCTGCTCGAGCGCGCGGGCGGTGAGGAAACACGAGGCGGCCGAGACGAACGGGATCTTCCCGCCGTTGGCCAGGCCGGCGGCAACGCCCACCATGTCCTGCTCGGCGATGCCGACGTTGATCAGCCGGTCAGGAAATCTGCTGCTGAACTCGCTCAGCTTGCTGGAACCCACCGAGTCGTTGACCACCGCGACGATCCGGGGATCGGTTGCTGCGAGCTCGACGAGGGTCGCCGCGTAGGCGTCGCGGCAGTCGTGCAGGACCTGATCGGTCGTCAAGGTGCTCACTCTGTCTCCAACTCAGCGAGGGCGGTGGCAACCTGGTCGGCGTCGGGGACCTTGTGGTGCCAGGCGACCTCGTCGCTCATGAAGGTGATCGGATGGCCCTTCACCGTGTGGGCGATCACGAACGTGGGTTTGCCGTCGGCCGGGGCGCGGGTGAGCACGTCGAGCAGCGCGCCGTGGTCGTGTCCGTCTACCTCGACCGGCTGCCAACCGAAGGCACGGATCTTGTCCGCGAGTGGCTCCAGCTCGTTGGTGTCAGCGACCCGGGCACCCTGCTGCAGCCGGTTGCGGTCGACAATCGCGGTGAGGCGCTCCAACCGGTGGTGTGCGGCGGCCATCATCGCCTCCCAGTTGGAGCCCTCCTGCAACTCGCCGTCGCCGAGGACGACGAAGGTGCGTCGACGGGAACCGTCGAGCTTGCCGGCCAGGGCGGTGCCGACCGCGATCGGCAGTCCGTGCCCGAGCGGGCCGGTGTTGGCCTCGACACCGCGGACCTTGGTCCGGTCGGGATGTCCGTTGAGCTTCGACAGCGGCTGCAGGAATGTGTCCAGGGCGACCGGGTCGAGCAGACCGGCGGCGGCCAGCGTGGCGTAGAGTGCGCCGGCCGCGTGACCTTTGGACAGGATGAGCCGATCTCGCTCCGGATCATCTAAATGGTCTGCGGAGATCTCCAGCACGTGCAGATAGAGGGTGGCCAGGATGTCGATGACACTGAATTCGCCACCGACATGCCCCAGCCCGGCCGCGTTGATCATGCTGATGTCGCGCCGCCGGATGAGCCGGGCTCCCTCCCGGATGTGCGCGATGATCGCTTCCCGGCCGGCCTCGGGGCCGATCCGACCGAGAACCGGCAGCGCCGGGGTGTCGGGGGCAGCGACCGGTGCCGCGTTCATCGGTCCACTGCCATTGATCGCAGCAGGGCGTCCTGCACCAGGCGTTGTGCGGTGAGTGCGTCCTGGCGGTGCTGTGCCTCGCGTAGCGCCTGAACGTCGAGCAGATCCAGACCTCGGTGCACCGCTTTGAGGAAGCGGATCGACAGCCGGGCCGCCTCGATGCTGTCCTCCCGGAACGGGAACTGGTCGAGCTGCCAGACGCCTTCCCAGTTGTTCACTCGCAGGGTGTAGAAGAACTCGAAGATCTCGGTGAGGTGGACGGTGCCGACGACCAGGTCGTCGTCCCAGCCGCGGAGGTTGTCGTTGACGTCCATCCCGTAGAGCCGGCCGTGGTCGATGAGCAGCTGAGCGGCGTCGGCGGGCGACTCTCCGCCATACAGTGAGTGACCGAAGTCGAGCAGGACCCCGACGTTGTCCAAGCCGATCTGCTGGATGCCCAGCAGCGAACGGGCGGCGGAGTCCCAGGTCATGTGCACCCGGGGCTCGCGCGGCTTGTACTCGATGGCGAACTTCAGGTCGGGATGAGCGCCAGCGAGCTCGCGCATGCCGTCGACGGCCAGTGCCCAGAGCTGCCGGTGGTCCACCTGGAACGGGTAGTCCCAGCCGTCCTGACCGGGCCATATCTTGACGTAGTCGGCGCCGAGCTCGCGGACGACTCCGGCTGCCTCGTGCATCAGGTCGAGCGCGGCGGACCGCACCGCCGGGTCCGGGTTGGTGAAGGCACCCTTGCTGAACCTGCGCAGGTAGATCTCCGGCGTGATGCCGATGGCAGCCAGGCCGGCCTCGGCAAGCGCGTCCTTCACCTCAGACAGACCGACTCCCGCAGTGAACGGGTAGTTCAGATCGACCACGGACAGCTCACCGACCTCGCCCGCCCGGGCTATTGCTTCCAGGGTGGTGACAGCGGGGGCGTAGCCGTCCACCGCGTAGCGGTCGACGTAACTGGCGAAGTGCCACAGTCCGGCACCGAACCTCGGCTCACTAGGCATATCTATTCAACTCCGAAATCCGATTCATTAGAAGGTTACCAGAGCCCGGTAGGGGCGCAAAGCTTCCCAGCGCCCCTACCGGGCGGCGTACGTCACTCCAGCGCGAACAAGGTGTACGAGTCGGCGTTGTCCGCGGTGATCAGGGCGCAGTCGATGGACTGCTTTTCGGGCTGGCTGGCGGTACCGGTGCGAATCACCTCGTCGGCCTGTTCCACCGCGGTTTTGGCGATCAGCACGGCCGGCTGCAGGCCGGTCGCGAGCAACTCGCCGGCCTTGATCGCGGCCACCGCGTCCGGGCTGCCATCGAAGCCGGCGATGACGATGTCGTCGCCCAGGCCGGCGGCCTTGACCGCGGCCAGTGCGCCCAGTGCCATCGTGTCGTTACCCGCAATAATGCCCTTGATGTCCGGGTTCGTCTGCAGAATCGTCTCCGTCTTGGTGAACGCCTCCTGCTGGTCCCAGTTCGCCGTCTCCTGGGCGACCAGCTGCATGTCCGGGTACTGCGAGATCACACCCGAGTAGGCGCTGGAACGAACTCCGGCGTTGGTGTCGGAGGCCTTGCCGGTCAGCTCGACGTAACCGCCGCTACCGTCCATCGCCCGGACGAACTCCTCGGCGACCAGCGCGGCACCCTGTGAGTTGTTCGCCACGATCTGCGCAGTGGCCAGGCCGGTCTCGTTGATCTCCCGGTCGATGAGGAAGACCTTGACATCGGCCTCGACCGCCTTACGGATCGGGCCGATCGACGCGTCGGCGCCGGCGTTGTCGAGGATGATCGCTTTGGCCCCAGCGCTGATCGCCGAATCGATCAGCTCGGACTGCTTGTTGGGGTCGTCGTCGTGCGACGTCGACGTTGTCTCGTAGCCGAGCGACTCGGCCTTGGCCACCGCCGCGTCGGCCTCTGCCTTGAAGAACGGGTTGTCGTGCGACGGGGTGATGACGGCGATCAGGCCGCCGGCCGAGTCGGGCGAACCGTCGGTGGCCGGTGCGGTGCCGTCGTCGGTGCCGCACGCCGCCAGAGCGAGCGTCCCGGCGACCAGCAGCGCGGTCGCTCGCAGTACGGGAGAACGGAACATCGGTGCTGCCTCCTCAGTTGGAAAATTGTGGGGGATGGGGACGGCTACGGGGATGCCTGTCTCGCCGCCGTAGCTGCAGTGGAGCGTTTGAGCCGTTGCTGGCCCTGATCGAGCAGCACGGCGAGGATGATCACCGCTCCCTTGATCACGATCTGCCAGAACGTCGAGACTCCGACCATCACGAGACCGTCGGAGAGAAAACCGATCACGAACGCACCGACCAACGCGCCACGGACCGTGCCCCGCCCGCCGGCCAGAGACGCACCGCCGATCACCACGGCGGCGATCGCGTTGAGTTCGAAGGTCTCCCCGGACTGTGGCGCGGCCGAGGTCAGCTCCGAGGCGATGATCAGACCGACCATGGCGGCGCAGAATCCGGACAGCATGTAGACCCACATTTTGACCTTGCGGATCGGTACGCCGGACAGCTCGGCCGCCCGCTCGTTGCCGCCGACGCTGTACAACCAGCGCCCGAACGGCATCCGACGGATCAGCACCATCGCGAGCAGGGCCAGCAGCACCATGATCCAGATCGAGGTGGGAATACCGAGCAGTCGGCCGCGGCCAAGGAAGCCGAAACCGGTGTTGCCTAGTTCCGGGCTGCCCTCGAGCCGGGGGAACGTGGCGCCGTCCGAGATCAGCATGGCGATCCCGCGCGCCACGTACAGCATGCCGAGGGTGGCGATGAACGGGGCCAGGTTGAATCGTGCGACTAGCAGCCCGTTGACCGCGCCGACTAGCATCCCGACCGCGAGGGAGATGACGATCACCGCCCACACCTGCGGGTACAGGACGACGTCGAAGGAATTGATCTCCCAGCCCTGCAGCAGCACCCCGGCGACGATGCCGGACAGCCCCACGATCGAGCCGACAGACAGATCGATGCCGCCGGTGAGGATGACTAACAGCATGCCCAGCGCGAGAATGGCGTTGATCGCCACATGGCGGGTCATCGTGATCAGGTTGCTGCTGGTCAGGTAGGTGTCGGACAGCGAAGCGAAGATGACCACGATGACGGCGAGGGCGATGAACGCCCGCAGCTCCAGGGCGGCGTCGCCCAGCCGGCGGGTCCAGGTCGGTCCCGATCGCACCGTCGGCCGGCGTTCGCCGGCCGTGGCGGTGGCCGGCTCGCTGGTGCGGATGCTGGTCATACGGTCGCTCCATTCGACGGTGGCGGCGGCTCGGCCTCGCCGGAGGCCGCCATGAGCTGCTCCTTGCTGGTGGTCGCCGGGTCCAGGATCTGCACCACCCGACCGCGGTACATCACCACCACCCGGGTGGCGGCGTTCAGCGCCTCACCCAGCTCCGAGGTGGCGAACAGCACCGCGACACCCTGCCGGGCCTGGTCCGCCATCAGGGTGAAGATGTCCGCCTTGGCGCCGACGTCGATACCCCGCGTCGGTTCGTCCAGCAGCAGCACCTGCGGCTCGGTCAGCAGCGCCTTTCCGATCACCACCTTCTGCTGGTTGCCGCCGGACAGCGAAGTGATCGCTACACCGGCACCAGCGGCCTTCACCGTGACACTGGCAATCGTTCGGCCGACCGCGCTGGCCTCCTTCGCCCGGGCGATGAGCGGCCCGAGCCGGAGCCGCCGGATCGCCGCCAGTGTCAGGTTCTCGCCGACCGACATGGTCTGCACCAGGCCGTCCCGTTGACGATCCTCAGGAACCAGTACGAGCCCCAGGCTGATTCGCTCGGCGATGCCCGCCGAGGCGACGTCCCGGCCGGCTACCGCGACCGATCCAGCGTGCAGCGGAAGCCGGCCGGCTAGC
This sequence comes from Micromonospora sp. LOL_021, assembly GCF_048060215.1. Taxonomy (NCBI): domain Bacteria; kingdom Bacillati; phylum Actinomycetota; class Actinomycetes; order Micromonosporales; family Micromonosporaceae; genus Micromonospora; species Micromonospora sp. LOL_021. Next base: position 8,036 of record NZ_JBHMIN010000082.1, read on the forward strand.
GCCTCCAGAAGTTCGGTACGGCCAGCGCCCATCAGGCCGTACAGACAGACCACCTCGCCGGCGTGCACGGTCAGGTCCAGACTGTCGACGGCGAGGCGAGCCGGGTTGGTCGCGTCCACGACGCTCAACCCGCGGATCTGCAGCAGCGGCTCGCCCGCGGATGTCGTCAGCTTCGGGTACAGGTCGTCCGGGCTGCGACCGACCATGTTCGCGACGATCCAGTTCAGGTCGACGTTGGCGGCGTCGTCGGTGGCGATGAGCGTCCCGTCGCGCAGTACGGCGACATCGTCGGCGATCTCCAATGCCTCCTCCAAGTGGTGGGAGATGTACACGATCGCCACACCGTTGCCGGTCAGCTCGCGGATGACCCGGAACAGCACCTCGACCTCGGAAGCGCTCAGCGCGGAAGTCGGTTCGTCCATGATCAGAACCCGGGTGTCGAGCGAGATCGCACGCGCGATCTCGACGATCTGCTGCTGACCCAGACGCAGGTCACCGACCAGGGTGTCCGGGTCGATCGGCTCCTCCAGCCGGTCCAGCAGGGCCGCTGTGATCCGCCGTTGCCCTCGAGAGTCGAGCAGACCCCCGCGCCCGGTGCGCTCACGCCCGAGGAACAGGTTGTCGGTCACGCTGAGGTTCGGGCACAGGTTGAGCTCCTGGTGGATGATCGCGACGCCGTGCCGGACGGCGTCAGCGGCCGACCGGAACGTCACCGGCGTGCCGTCCATCTCGATCACCCCGCTCGACGGCGTCTCCACCCCGGCCAGGATCTTCATCAAGGTCGACTTGCCGGCGCCGTTCTCACCGAACAGGGCGGTGACGGCGCCGGTACGGATGCTGAAATCGACCTCGGTGAGCGCGTGGGTGCCGCCGTACACCTTGCTGACCGCACGGGTGCGCATCACCACCGGACCGGCGGTGTTCACGGTGCCGCCGCCAGCTCGACCGGCGTGACCTGGATCAGCTTCGGGTTGCTGCCGTAGGTGAACGCACCCACGAACGACACCTGTTTGCCGGCTGCGGCCTCGGCGTCGAACCCCGCCAGCACCTTCGCCTTCACCTGGTTGTTCAGCTCGGTGGCGGCGTCGGCGTACTCCAACTGATTGAGGAACTGGTCGAAGGTGATGAAGCCGACGGCGTCGCGAAGGGCGGTGCCGTTGATCGCCGGCCCGATCTGCAAACTCACCTGCACCCCTGCGGGCACCCCGTCGATCTGCAGTGGCAGCAGGGTGCCCGCGACTGGTCCGGCCACGCCGGTGCCGGAGACGGCGAAGGCATAGCGGGCGTTCGGGCCGTCGCGGTGCCCGTACTCCTGTCCGGCCGCCGCCGGGTCGGCGGTGACTGCCTCCAGCAGCTGGGTGATGTCGACCGCGTTCTGTTCGATGGCGGGCACCACCTCTGAGTCGTAGCGCTGTGCGGCGTACTCGGAGGCGTTGAACTGCTGTGCCGCACCTGCGACGGCGGCTTCCTCCGCATCGACCACCTTGGTGGTGGACACGATCGCGATCAGCAGCGCCACCAGGCACGTACCGCCGATCACCGAAGGACGGCGTAGCAACGCTACGGCGGATTGTCGGGTTGTCTGCGTCATCGCGAAGGTGCTCCTCTCGTCGGGGTTGTCGCGGACGGGTCGCGGCTCGTCCGGTCGTCAGTCGCCGACGTCCGGCAGGTCAGACACCAGACCGACCCTGGACCGCGCAACGGCTGCGGCCCACTCGGTTCGGCACCGGGTCCGGGCCTCGGCCGCCATGGTGGGCTCGACGAGCATGCCTGCGGACACCGCCGTGTCGGCATCGGTCAGGCCGAGCGACTGCCGGGCGAGAGTCGCCGCGCCCAGCGCGGACGCGTCCACCGCGTCCGCCACCCGAATCGACCGGCCCAGCAGGTCGGCCTGCAACCGCATGAGTCGACCGCTGGCGGTGGCGGCACCGTCGGTGTGCAGCACGTCGATCGCGGACGAGTCGACCTCGATCGCCTCGAGTACGTCGGTCACCTGGTGAGCGACACTCTCCAGGGCAGCCATCGCCAAATGCGCCCGGTCCGTGCCGCCGGTGATTCCGGTCAGGATGCCGGTCGCGGACCGGTCCCAGTACGGGGCGCCGAGACCGGAGAACGCCGGTACGAAGTGCACACCGCCGGCGTCGTCGACCGCGTCGGCGACCTTCTCCAGTTGCCCCACGTCGGGCAGGCCGAGAGTACGGGCCATCCAGGCAAGCGCGGCTCCGGACGCGATGATGTTGCCTTCCCGGGCATAGGTCGGCTTGCTGGTCAGCCAGGCCAGTGTTGTGGCCACCCCGGTGGCCGGGACGTCGGGGCGCGCGACCGCCGCCATCACCGAGGTCCCAGTGCCGTAGGTGGCCTTCGCCGTACCGGGCAGGTGACAACCGTGCTGGTACAGCGCGGCGTGCGAGTCGGCCAGCACTGCGGCGACTGGCAGCTTCGCCGGCAGTACGCCGAGGTCGGCGGTGACCCCGAAGCCCGCGTCGGAGGCTCGCACGGGGGGCAGAACCGCGCGGGGTACGCCGAACGCGGTCAGTAGGTCCGTGTCCCAGTCCAGCGTCGTGAGGTCGTACAGCAGCGTTCGGGAAGCGTTGCCGGCCTCGCAGGCGAACACAGCTCCACCGGTGAGGTTCCAGACGAGCCAGGCGTCGACCGTGCCCACGGCGATCCCGGCCTGCTGCGCCGTGCCGGGTTGAGTCATACCTGCCGCCGCCAGCAGCCAGGCCATCTTGGGTGCGGAGAACATCGGGTCCAACGGCAGTCCGGTCCGCTGGCGTACGGTGTCGGCCAGCCCGGCGGCGATCAGCTGCCGGCACTTGTCGTCCGCTCGGGCGTCCTGCCAGCTGAGCACCGGGCCGATCGGCCGGCCGGTGCGGCGGTCCCACCCGACGACGGACTCCCGCTGGCTGGACACGGCGACCGCGGTGGGGGTCTGGCCGCCTGCGGCGTCGAGGCAGTCCCGAACCGCGGTCAGAACGCTGCGCCACAGCTCCTCGGCGTCCTGTTCGACCCAGCCCGGGCGGGGGAAGGTGACGCCTGCGGGGGCCGACGCCCGGCCGAGGACCGTCCCGGAGCCGTCGACGAGCAACGCCTTCGTGTTGGTGGTGCCCTGGTCCACCGACAGGATCGTGTCCATCGTCACCCTCTGGATATCTATTCACTATTGAATCAATTGGTCATCAGGTTACGGCCCCGTGACCACCACGTGTCAAGAGTCGGCTGCGTACCCGTTACTGCACGATCTGTGTCCGCTGGCGGCGTTCACCGGTCAGTGGCGGGCTGGGTGAGACCGGCGGGGTCGGCCAGCGCCGTCGCTCGTCAGCTAACCGGAGGTCCGGTACGGTGGCAGGCGAATTCTGCGGCCCCTCGACAACGCCAACGGCGGAGCGGCCGACGGCACCTGGGCTCAACCGGCGCCGAAGCAGACGAACGCGGCGGCCGTCGCATGCCGGGCCCCGACCGCACCGTCCGGGTCCGCGGCGAACGCCCGCTGTGCCCGGGCCAGCGCCACCGCCGGAGCATGCCCGGCCAGCATCTCGCGGTGCAACTCCAGCATCAGCGCGGTGGTCAGCTCGCCCGGCACCGGCAGCACCGTCGCGATCAGACAGCGGGCGCCCAGCGCCAGCAGCACCGCAGTGAAGCCCATCACCTCGTCGCCGGGGCGGATCCCGGCCAGCCCGGAATCACAGGCCGACAACACCACGCAACCGGGCGGACTGATGATCCGCTCCAGTTCGTACGCGGTCAACGGTCCGTCAGCCAGCTCCAGCGTAGAGAACAGCGGGTTGTCCGCCCGGAAGCGCCCGTGCGCGGCGATGTGCGCCAGCCCAGCGCCGTTGAGCGCCCCGGTTACCGCGTCGGCGGTGGCGGCGGCCCTGGTGAGCACGCGGGAGCCGGGCAGCACCGCACCGAGCTGCCGTACCTCGGTCTCGGCAGCCGGCAGTCGCGGCCCGGCCACCAGGACCGCCGGTCCGCCGGCCCGCTGCACCCCGGCCGCCGGTCCGCCGGCCCGCTGCGGGTCCGCCCCGCCGGTGCGTCGGCCGGTGGCCCGCAGCCACGCTGTCGCCGACGGGGCCACCGTCACCGCCCGGCCCGCACAGGTCGGCAGACCCGACCACGGTACGGCGTGCAGCTCGCCGATCGGCACGATCACCAGCGGTCGGTCGGCGATCAGGTCGCGTACCGGATCGAACAGCTGCCGGTCCAACGCGCCGGCCGTGTGCCGTACCCCGGCCTGGGCGTCGGCACTGTCGCCGGTGGTGACCAGCCGACGCAGACCGAACCGGTGCAGCCGGGCCACCCGTACCGTGTCGGTCAGTGACCCGAGATCGTGCAGCGTCGGCCGGCCGTCGCGGACCAGCACCGCGAGCAGCCGCTCGCCGTGCGCCACCAGTTCCAGCAGTACGGCGGCACCGAGCGCCCCGGCGAGGTCGGCGACCCCGGGCGGCGCGAGCAGTTCGCCGCCACCGTTGACCCCTCGGGCCAGCTCCCGGATCCGCTGCTCCAGCCGGGCCTGACTGCCGCGTAGCGTCTGTACCGGGTTGCCGGCCAACAACGCGTCCTCGAGTGCGGCGCTGACCATCCGCAGCTCGGTCAGCGCGGTGGCCAGGTCCGGATCCGGTGGCGGTGAGACCCGCCGCATCCGTAGCGCGTTGGCCCGCCACCGTTCCGCCCAGGTGAACACCTGCGCCGGTGCGCCCCGCTGGATGGCGATGTCCAGGCCTTCGGCGGCCAGCTCCTTACCGTACGTCCCGCTGTTGGCCCGCAGCTCGGTCGCGCCGAGCGAGGCGCGGTGCCCATCGAGTACCGCTAGACCGTGGCGTAGCGCACGGGCCGCCCCGGACTCGTCGCCGGCCAACCGGTGGCGCAACGCCAGGGCATACCACCCCTGCGCCCGGCGGGGCGCGGTGCCCCGCCGCCGGGCGTCAGCGGCGACCTCCAGCAGGTCGACCGCCCGGCTGTGCCGGCCCAGCGTGCTGGCCAGCCGGGCGGCCTCGATCCTGCTGGTCAGCGCCGGTCCGGGCCAGCCGGTGGCGTCGAGCTGGTCGGCGGTACGGATCATCGCGGCGAGCAGCGCAGGGGACCGAGCGCCCCGGGCGTACCCGGCCCGCAGCTCGACGTGCCGGGCGAGGACTGCCCAGGCCCGCCGGCCCTGCCGTCGGAACCGGCTACGCGCCGCCCCGGCGGTGTCGGCCGCGGTGGCCAGGTCGCCGGCGAGCAGCGCGGCCCGTGCCTGGGCGAGCAGCGCCTCGGCCAGGTCGGAGGCCATCCCGAGCCGGCGCAGCTCGGTCACGGCGGTCTCGGCCACCGTGACCGCCTCGTCGATCAGCGGTACGGACAGCAGCAGCTCGAAGCGGTCCAGCAGCAGCGCGGGGCGGGGCACCGCGAGCCGGCGGTATTCGTTGTCGACGTCGGCGAAGCAGTGCAGCGCGCCGGCCACGTCGCCGCGTTGTCCGGTGGCGATGCCGCTGTTCCACCGGGCGTCGGCGGCGGCCAGGTCCAGCCCGAGCTGACTGAAGATGGCCGCGGCGCGGTTCAGATCGTCGTCGGTGTCGGCATCGAGGTGGGCGTTCAGGTGGGCGTTGAGCAGCCCTCGGTTGTTGCGGGCGCGCGCCTCCAGCAGCAGGTCGCCTTCGCGGCGGGCGATCTCCACCGCTTGGTCGTAGTCGCGGACCGCCTCGTCGAACCGGCCCCGGTAGTGCAGCACCACGCCGCGCTGCATCCGGGCCCGGCCGGCGTCGGCGCCGGTCAGCTGCGGCAGGGCCAGGGTGACGACCCGCAGCGCGGCGGTGGTCCGGCCGGCGCTGGCCAGGACGTAGCCGAGGCTCATCCGGGCCAGTGCTCGAAGCCGGGCGTCGTCCCCGGCCCGCACCGCCCGGCGCAGGTGACGTGCTGCGCCGGTCAGGTCGTTGAGCTCACGTAACGCCAGGCCGATGGCGCGTTCCGCAGTGGACCGGGTGCGGGCGTCCGGCGCGTCGGCGAGCACCCGGTGGGCGATCGAGATGGCCTCGTGTGGGTAGCGCTGGACGGTGTCCAGGGCCCGCTGTGCCAGGTCGACACCGGAATCGGTGCGTTCGGTCACGAGACAGAGAATTCCCCACCCGTGCACTCCGGGTCAACGCCGGCGCCCGGACGCCAGTCATTTAATTGACACATAACTATCCTTTGAAATAATCGTGTCGGTCCCGTAACCTTCTGTGGTCGCCCTCGTGGTGCCGGCCCCATCTCCCACCCGCTTGGAGGGTCAGGTGTCGTCCGACCACCGTCACCCCGTGCCGGGTCTCCCCGGGCAGGTCTCCCGCCGGCAGCTGATGGGGTGGTCCGCGCTGGCCGCCGCGCTGCTGCCCCTCGGTCCGGCGACCAGCTGGTCGCACCCGGTCGGCTGGGCCGGCACACCCGGACCCGACGACCGGTCCCTCGACCAGAGCTACCAACGGGCGTTCCTGGAGATCCTGGCCGCCCAGCCGGCGGTTCGGCGGTACACCGCGGCAGCCGGCAAGGAGTTCCTCTACCGCCCCCGGCAACTTCTGGTCGCCCCAACCGATGTCGAGCGGGTGACGGCCCGGCTGCGCGCCGACGGCCACCAGGTCACCGAGGACGACGGCTTCGCTCAGGTCCGCCGGCTGCGCTTCGACCGGGAGACCGACGTCCCCGCCGTGGTCGACCAGCTCCGCGACCCGCGCCAGTGGCCCGGCGGGCGGGCCCCGCAGGTGCAGCCGCACCACGTCCTGCTCGGCTTCGGCAACATCATGGGCAACCCCGGCGGGCCACCACGGGTAGCGGCAGCGCTGCCACCGCCGGACCCGGCCCGCCTCGGTGAAGGGGCCGACGTCACGGTCGGCGTCTGCGACACCGGCATCTGGCGGCTGGCCGGCGACGTGCACCCGGACTGGCTCGGCCGCAGCTATCTGCCGGAGCCCGACGACGAGGACCCGCTGTACCTCGGCGGCACCCAACTGGCCCTGCAGGGCGGGCACGGCACCTTCGTCGCCGGTGTCGTACGGCAGGCCGCCCCCGGCGTACGGGTCGACCCGGAGTCCGCACTGGACGCCAACGGCATCGGCGACGAGGAGAGCCTGATCGCCGCGATCGGCCGGCTCGGCCAGCAGGTGTCGGTCATCAACCTCTCCCTCGGCTACTTCACGCAGCACGACCAGCCGCCGTTGCCGCTGGCCAACGCCGTCGCCGCGCTGCCCAAGACGACGGCGGTGGTCGCCGCCGCCGGCAACGCCGGCACCAGCCGCCCGTCCTGGCCGGCGGCGCTGCCCGGGGTGCTGGCCGTCGCCGCCCTCGACGCGACCGACGCGACCGACGGCGTCCCGGTGCCGGCCGACTACAGCGGTTACGGCTCGTGGGTGGACGCCAGCGCGTACGGCGACCGCACCAGCACGTACGTCGACGGGGAGATGGTCCTGCCCGGCCAGCCGGTGCTGCACTTCGACGGCTTCGCCGCCTGGGCCGGCACCTCCTTCGCCACCGGCCACGTGTCCGGTCGGCTCGCCGCCCTGATGACCGGCACCGGGCTGGACGCGGCGGCCGCCGCGGCGGTGCTGACCGCCGGCCCGGCCTGGCACCCCGACTACGGCGTGCTGGTCGGATGAGTAGCCCGGACCCAGCGCCGGCTCCCGACCCAGCGCCGGCTACCGTCCCCGACTTGGTTTCCGCTGCCGCCGACGGCGACGAGACCGCCTGGGCTGCACTGGTCCACCGGTACGGCCCGCTGGTAGCGGCGGTGATCCGCAGCTACGGGCTCGACCACGCCGACGCCGCCGACGTCAACCAGACCGTCTGGCTGCGGCTGGTCGAGCACCTCGGCCGGCTGCGTGAGGCACATGCTCTGCCCGCGTGGCTGGTGACCACCACCCGACGGGAGTGTCACCGAATGCTGCGGCTCGGCCGGCGTACGCAGCCGTTCGACCCGTACGACGAGTCGACCGACGCGCATATCGGTGTCTTCCGGCTGGTCGACCCGACGACCCCTGACGAGGATCTGCTCCGGGACGAGCGGTGCCAGGCGCTGCGCGACGCGCTCGCCGAGTTGCCGCCGCGCTGCCGGGAACTACTCACGCTACTCGTCGCCGACCCGCCGGCCAGCTACCGTGAGATTGGCGAGCGACTCGGCATGCCCACTGGAAGTGTCGGCCCGACCCAGGCCCGATGCCTGGCGAAGCTGCGCAACTGCCCAGCCCTCGCCCCGTACGTCAGGATTGGCCCGCCCGGAGAGCAGCAGGGGAACGGAGGTGAACGTGATGCGGCAGTGGCCACCAAACAGTGACGACGAGCTGCTGATCGAGCTGGGTGCCGCCCTGCGCGACTCCGGACCGGTGCCGGAGCACTTTCTGGCCGCGGCACTGGCCGCGTTCAGCTGGCGGACCGTCGACGCCGAGCTGGCGGTCGCCGAGTTGACCTTCGACTCGGCCTGTGACCTGGAGCCAGTCGGGTCGACCCGGTCCGGCGGCACCGACCGGACCCTGACCTTCCGGTCCGGTCCGGTGGTCCTCGCCGTCGAGGTCACCGCGAGCGGGGTGGTGGGGCAGCTCTCTCCGGCCGCGCCGGGCCGGCTCAGTGCCCGGTCCGCTGGCGGGCAGTACGAGGACGTGCCGGTGGACGAGGCCGGGTTCTTCTCGATGGGCGTACCGCCGACCGGCCCGGTGCAGCTGCGGGCCAGCACCGCGACGTACAAGGTCCGGACCTGCTGGGTCAGTCTTCGCTGAGCCAGCAGATCCGGAACCTCGTCGGGACGGAGGTCACGGGTCCCGGACGCCACCTCCGTCCCTGCCCTGCGAGGTGGCTAACGGTCCTGCTTGCTGACGGTCACGTCGTAGCGCACACCACCCAGGTCGGCCCGGTCGGAGCCGTCGACGTCCGGGCCGAACTGCGTCACCAGTACGGCGATCGGCTTCTTAACCAAGTTGGTGGCGGTGAACAGCAGTCGCATGGTCAGCCGCTCGTTGCCCCGGAGCATCAGGTTGTCCAGACTGGCCTGGCCCGGTTCGACGATCTCGACCCGGTTACGGCCCGCCTCCCGGATGCCCTTGCCGGCCATGCCGCCATCGACCCAGCGGGCGAACAACGTCGGCCCGAGATCCACCACCAGTCGCCCACCGGCGGCCTGCAGTGGTGCACCTTCCGCGCTGAAGACCACGCTGTTGCGGGTCGGCTCCCGCAGGACGTTGCCGATCGCGAACGGCCGGACCTCGGTCTGCCCGTTGGCCGACAGCGCCACCGAGTCGACGTTGCGCCACGCGATGTTGTTGTTCTGCCGGGTGTTCACACTGTTGCTCGGACCTTCGATGGTCATCGGGTCGTTGGGGGAGACCCAGCGGGCGAGCAGACAGAAGTGTCCCGGACCGGGGACACCGTTCCAGGGGATGGTGACGGTGGTGACACCGGCGTAGACCGGCACCGACATCCAGCCGATCTCGGTCCAGTGGGTGGGCCAGGTCGCGCCACCGCCCGGCGTGGTCCGGTAGACGTGAATCTCACCCTGCTCCATGCCGCCGGAACCGTACGGTCCGGGGTTGCGTAGCTTGATGAAGATGTAGTTGGTCTGCCCGACGATCGGGTTCTGGCTGGTCGCGCACTCGACGGCGGTGGGGCAGACCTTGATGTCAGGGCTCGCCCAGATCGTGTTCAGCCCGTGCGGTTGAATCCCGACGTCCGACGGATGGTCCATCAGGTAGACGTCAACGGGCGCGGCAGCGGCGCTGCGGTCGGTCGAGCGGTCCAGCGCCGCCGCTGTGGCCGAGGTGACCGGCAGCAGCAGCGCCAGCGTGGCCGTGCCGATCAGTGCGAGCGTGGATCTGCGTACGCGTTGCGTCAGACGCGTGGACACGATTTCCTCCCGAAGGGGGTAGGAGTGTGGCGACCGCCGTGGTGCCGACGGTCGCGGGGTGGACACTCCTACCGAGAGGGATCGACGCCCAAAAATACCTCCGCCGGGCTCGGTTCGTTGTCAGATGGCGGAAATCAGTCGGAAATCCGGGCAGGGCGGTCGTTCCGTGACGGGTGAGAGTTGCGGCGATGTCTGCCAGTGCAGTCCACCCGCGCTTGACATGGCGTCGATGCGCCAGTTTCCTAGATGTGATCGATTGAAGTCGATGGCCGGTCGGTGTCATTGGAGGGACAGCCGTGCGTACCCCATCCCGCTGGCGCGGCGGTGCCGCCGCGCTGACCAGCGTCGCACTCGTCGCCGTCGTCCTGCTCGGCGCATCCCCCGCCGCCGCGCGGTACGGCGGACCGGCCGGCCCGACGACCCCGACCACGCTGTGGGCCAGCACCAACGGCGTCGCGATCAACCTGACCTGGCAGCAACCGCCCACCGGGCCACGGATCCACTCCTTCCGGGTGTACGAGGGCGGAGAGGTGGTCGCCCGCACCAGCACCACGTCAACGATGATGAACGTGGCCTTCGGTTCGTCGCACACGTACACCGTGACCGCCGTCGACCGGCACGGGCGGGAGTCGGCGCCGACCGACCCGGTGACCGGCCGCTCCT
>NZ_JBHMIN010000083.1:0-17784 GCF_048060215.1 Micromonospora sp. LOL_021
GGCGTTCTTCCCGGACAACTTCGCCGACATCCCGGTCGCGCAACGGCGCGACTGGATCGCCCTGCTCGCCCGGGAGCGGCAGGCGCTGGCGTTGCTGGCCGCCGGGCGGGTCGAGCCGGGACGGACGTTGCTGGCCGAGGTGTACGACGGGCTGGCCGACCTCGGCGCACGCGGTGCCGTCGACCGGGTGGCGCGGCGGCTGCGCGAACACGGCGGGGAGGTGCCGCGCCGGTGGCGGGGCGGCCGCAAAGGGTACGGCGACCGGCTGTCCCCGCGCGAGCTGGACGTGGTGCGGTTGGTGGTGGCCGGGCACACCAACCGGGAGATCGGCCGGATCCTCGCCAAGTCGTCGGCCACGGTGGATCAGCAGCTGCGGTCGGCGATGCGCAAGCTGCAGGTGTCCAGCCGTACCGCGCTGGCGGTCGCCGCCGTGGAGGCCGGTGTCCTCGCGGCTGACGACTGAAACGGCCCGGCAACCCGGTCGAAACCGGACCGGGCACATCGACCGCGACCGGTCGATTCTTTGACGTATCTGCTGGATAGCTAACGATCCGCCGGCTCAGCAGCATGACTTGCATGCACGAGCCACCAGGGCGGTCGACGGATGACCCCGGACCCGAATCCGACCTCGAATCCGACCGACCCGTACCCGACGGGCCCGAGGCGGGCGCGGACGCGGCACCCGACGGTGGCACCGGTACCTGCGCGACCTGCAGCGCGGAACGCCGTGACCCGTACCAACCCCTGTGAGGGGCACGGCCTGCCCACCCGCGTGGCCGATCCCACGGAAGGAACCTCCCAATGAGACCCATCGCACGAGCGTTGTCGCTGGTGCTGCTGGCCGGTGTGGCGTTGGCCGCACCGAACCCGGCGGCGGCGGCACCCCGGCCCGGCCCCGATCCGGGCGGTGACCCGGCGCGCGGCGTCGCCGACAAGATCCAGCCCGAGTTGGAACGGTCGCTGCAGTCCGACGGCAGCACCGACCTGTGGATCCGGTTCGCCGAGCGGGCCGACCTGACGCAGGCGCGGCAGATCGACGACTGGACGGCGCGCGGCGAGGCGGTCGCCGAGGCGCTGCGGACCACCGCCGCCACCAGCCAGACCAGCGTCCGGCACCTGCTCGACACCGAGGGCGTGACCTACCAGGCGTTCTGGGCCAGCAACGCGATCTACGTACGGGACGGCTCGTCGATGCTGGCCCAGGAGCTGGCGGCCCGGCCCGACGTCGAAGGCCTCTACCAGCCGGTCGAGTACCAGCTGATCGAGCCGACCCCGGACGAGCCGGCCCGCGCCGACGCCGACGGTGACAGCGGAAGCGGAACCCAGGCCGAGGATGTCGAGTGGGGCATCGCGAACATCAACGCCGACGACGTGTGGGAGCAGTTCGGCACCAAGGGCGCGGGGATCACCGTCGCCAACCTGGACACCGGTGTCCAGTTCGACCACCCGGCGCTGGTCGCCCAGTACCGGGGCAACCTGGGCGACGGCACGTTCGACCACAACTACAACTGGTTCGACGCGGACAGCAGGTGCAGCGCGGCCCCGTGTGACCGGGGCTCGCACGGCACCCACACGATGGGCACGATGGTCGGCGACGGCGGCACCGGCAACCGGATCGGCGTCGCGCCCGAGGCGAACTGGATCGCGGCGAACGGCTGCTGCCCGAGCGACGCGGCGCTGGTCGCCTCCGGTCAGTGGCTGCTGGAGCCGACCGACCTGAACGGGCAGAACCCCGACGCCGGCAAACGGCCACACGTGATCAACAACTCGTGGGGCAGCCGGCAGCCGTCGGTGGACCCGTTCATGGAGGACGTGATGCTGGCCTGGGACGCCGCCGGCATCCTCGGCATCTGGTCCAACGGCAACAGCGGTGAGCTGGGCTGCCAGTCGGGTGGCTCGCCGGGCACCCGGACGATCAACTACTCGGTCGGTGCGTACGACGTCGACAACCAGATCGCCTACTTCTCCGGCCGTGGTCCGGGCCAGGACGGCGAGTTCAAGCCGAACATCTCCGCACCCGGGGTCGCGGTGCGCTCGTCCGGACCGGGCGACAGCTACTACAGCGAGAACGGGACCTCGATGGCCGCCCCGCACGTCGCCGGCACGGTGGCGCTGCTGTGGTCGGCCGCGCCGTCGCTGATCGGCGACACCGACGCGACGAAGCGGCTGCTGGACCAGACCGCGATCGACACCGCCGACCCGCAGTGCGGCGGCACCGGCGCGGACAACAACGTGTACGGCGAGGGCCGCCTCGACGCGCTGGCGCTGCTGGAAGCGGCACCGGTCGGTGACACCGGCACCCTGTCCGGAGTCGTCACCGACGCGGACACCGGCGCGCCGGTCGAGGGCGCGACGGTGACCATCGGCGGCGAAACGGTCCGGGAACGGGTCACTTCGGCGGACGGCTCCTATTCGGCCCGGTTGACCGTCGGAACCTACCCGGTGACCGTCACCGCGTTCGGCTACGCCGAGCAGAGCACCGAGGTGACCATCACCCTGGGCGGGACGACCGTCGAGGACGTCGCGCTGACCGCGCTGCCGACGATGACGCTCAGCGGTCTGGTCCGGGACGGCTCCGGGCACGGCTGGCCGCTGTACGCCAAGGTCAGCGTGGCCGGCACCGAGGTCAGCACGTTCACCAACCCGTTCAACGGCCGGTACCGGCTGGTGCTGCCGACCCACGCGGCGTACACCCTGGTGGTGGAGCCGCAGTACGACGGCTACGGCACCGTCGAGCAGCCGGTGCAGGTGCACGGCGGCAACCGGACCATGGACGTGGCCGCACCGGTGCAGCGGTGTGCGTCCGCACCCGGCTACACCTTCTCCGCCGGGATCGGCGTGCTCGGCGACGAAAATGGACAAATCGCCGCCTTCCTCGACGAGGAGGGTATCCCGAGCACCGAGGTTGGCTGGGACACCGACGTGTCCGGCTACGACGCGATCATCGTCAACCGGCCCACCAACCCCGGCGAGGCGACGTTCCTACGGTTCCTGGCCGACACCGACGCGGCCGGCGTGGGGGTGCTGTTCCTGGACACCTGGTCCAACGTGGGCGGCAACGGCATCTACATGCTCAGCCAGTACACCGGCAACCCGGGGGCCCGCAGCAGCGGAATCGTCTACGACACCGAGGGCGACCTGTCGTACCAGGTGATGCAGGAACATCCGGTCGTCGCCGGCTTCCCGCTCGGCGGACGGATCGCCTTCGACGAGACGGACAACTACTCCAAGTACTACGGCTTCTTCGACGCCTACGGCGGCGAGGGTCGGATGGTGGTCGCCAACGCCGTCACCTCCCAGGACGGCAGGGTGGGCGTCGGCATCGGGGTGCAGCAGCGGACGAACAACCGGCACGTGCTGCTGTCGATGCACGCGGCCAGCTACAACACCGGGCCGCAGATCTGGCACGACGACAGCGCCCGGGTCTTCAGCAACGCGGTGGACTGGATCGCCGAGACCGAGTTCGAGTGTGTCAAGGTCGAAGGTGGGCTGGCCGTCGGCTTCGTCCGGGACGCCAATACCGGCGCCGGGCTGGCCGACGCCGAGGTGACGCCGGTGGACGGCTCCGTCGGCACCCGTACCGTCGCCACGCCGCAGGACCCGGACCTGGACGACGGCTTCTACGCCCTGTTCTCCCCCGCCGGCCGGCACCGGATCACCGCCTCGGTGAACCAGTACGCGGAGCTGACCCGGTGGGCCGAGATCACTGAGGACTGGACCACCCGGCACAACTACAAACTGGCCGCCGGGCAGCTGACCGTCACCGGTACGCCGGTCGAGGCGACCGTGCCGCTCGGCGCGGCCACGACCGCCGAGGTCACCGTCACCAACACCGGCGGCGCGCCGGCCGAGGTGGAGCTGAGCGAACGGGCCGGTGACTTCGAGATCCAGCGCGCCGACGGTTCACGAGCCGCGTCGCGCCAGATCGCGGCGGCTGCCGGGGCACCGACCCGCCGAATTCCGCTCGACGCGCCGATCGAGCAGCTCGCCGGGGCCGCGCCGGCGACGGCGTTCGGGCCGGGTGCCGCACCGGCGGCGACTCCGGCGGCTGAGCCTTGGCTCAGCCTGCCAGGGCTGCCCCGGACCGTGATGGACAACAGCGCGGTGACCGTCGACGGCAAGCTGTACTCGTTTGGCGGGTCCAGCGGATTGTCGTCGCTGGCCGAGGGGTACGTCTATGACCCGGCTACCCAAGCCTGGTCCCGGCTCGACGACATGCCGTACGGTGCCCGCAGCCAGGCCGCCGAAGGCGTCATCGGCGACAAGGTCTACCTGGTCAGCGGGTGGGACACGCTGAACACCGACACGCTGATCTTCGACCCGGCGACCGGCGGGTGGAGCAAGGGCGCCGACGTGCCGGCCGCGTCGGCCGCCGCCGGATCGGCGGTGCTCGACGGCCAGCTGTACGTGGTCGGCGGCTGCACCACGACCAGCTGCGCCCCGTACAGCGACCAGGTGTTCCGCTACGACCCCCGGGCCGACGCCTGGGCGACCGTCGCCAACTACCCGATGCCGATCGCCTGGCAGTCCTGCGGCGCGGTCAACGGTCGGATCGTCTGCGCCGGCGGGCTGTCCAACAGCCAGCCGGTGACCGCCAGCTACGCCTACGACCCGGCCACCGACGCGTGGACCGAGCTGGCCGACATGCCGGTGAACCTGTGGGGCTCGGCCTACCAGGCCGCCGACAACCAGCTGCTGATCTCCGGCGGCGGCACCGGCACCCAGGCGATCACCAACGAGGGGTACGCCTACGACCCGGCGACCGACGCGTGGTCGCCCCTGCCGACGGCGAACAGCCCCGGCTTCCGGCCGGGCAGCGCCTGCGGGCTCTACCGGGTCGGCGGGTCGGCGGTCTCCGGATTCCAGCCGACGACCACGGTGGAACTGCTGCCCGGCTTCGACCAGTGCGGGTCGATGACCGACACCGAATGGTTGACGGTGGAACCGGGCACCGCCACGATCGCCCCCGGCGAGAGCCTCACGGTGACGCTGGCCCTGACGGCCGAGGTGGCCCAGCCGGGCACCTACACCACCGGTGTCACCGTCTTCGAGGACACGCCGTACGCGGTGGACACCGTGCCGGTGACGATGACGGTCACCCCGCCGGACACCTGGGGCAAGATCACCGGTACGGTCTCCGCCGTGGGCTGCGACGGCGACCGGACCCCGATCACCGGGGCGACGGTGCAACTGAGCACGTGGACGATGGAGCTGCCGTTGACCACCGACGCCGACGGCGGCTACGCCCACTGGCTCGACCACCGGCACAACCCGGTCACGATGATCGTGGCCAAGGACGGCTACATGCCGCAGACCCGCCAGACCCAGGTCACCGCCGGTGACGTACAGGTCGAGGACTGGGCACTGCGCCAGGTGTGCGGCCGATCGGCGGGTGCGCTGGAGACCAGCTGACCCGTGACCCGGCTCACCGGTAGATGACCCGTCGACGGTGAGCCGCCCCGAGCGTACGCCCCGAGGTGACCCCTCGGGGCGTACGCCATTGTCGGCCGGCTCAGCGGCCGCTCACCGGCCTGCCGCTCGGCGGCGGAACAGTGCGGGCAGCCACGGCGGCACCGCGACGATCGACAGCAGCACCACGATGGACAGCAGCGCCAGCAGCGGCAGCCGCCACGTCCAGGAGACACTTGCCGGCGGCGGCTGACCGGTGGCGGCGACCCACGGCCGTGCGGTCTTCGACCAGGCGAGGAACGCGTCACCGATCGGCATCAGGCCGAACGCGTACCGTCGGGTGGTCGGGGTGTCGACCGGCAGGCCGGCGAAGTCACCGTAGCTGGCCAGCGCGCCGGCCAACGCCGCGTCGCCGTGCACCTGGGCCGCGCCGAGGGTGACCACGGTGGCCGACAAACTCACCCCCAGCGGCAGCGGCCCGGAGTCGACGTCGGCCGGGCCGCTGGTGCCGGCCCGGTACTCCAGCACCGCTGGGCCGAGCCGCAGCGGCGAGGCCACGAACTCGTTCCGGAACGTCAGATACTGCTCGCGGGCGAACGCCGTGTCGATCTCCGGCAGGAACCGGTGGATCAGGCTCTGCGAGGTGCCCCGGGCCACCTCGGACGGTGCCCCGGTCACCGGATCGACCCGGTGTGGCAGCAGGCCGGTGGCCGGGTCGAGACGCTGCCGTACGCCGGCCAGCCAACGCGCCACCGTACCGTCGAAGCGGTCCGGCAGCAGACTGTCGTGCAGCCGCAGCGACGCCACCGCCACCGTGGAGTCCACCGGCCAGGCCTGCCCGTGGTACGCCGGCAGGTACGGCGACCCGGTCGCGTCGGCGGTGGTGTCGAAGGCCGCGCCGAGGTCGGCCGCGGCCCCGACGAACCGGGCCAGCTCGGCCGGGTCCCGACCGTCCGGCGGTTGCAGGCTGAGTACGCCGCCGCGCAGCCAGTTCGTCCAGCCCTGGTAGAACACGCCGTACGCCGGGGTCAGGTCGGCGGAAAACGGTGCCCGGCCGGCCGGTGACTCCAGTCTGGTCAACGCCCACCGGGCCTCGGCCAGCGCCTCGGTCCGTTCGCCGGCCGGAGCGCGCAGCCCGAGGTCGACCCAGGCCAGCCCGTACAGGGCGTGGCTGAAGAAGTAGCCCTCCGGGAAGAGCTGCTGCGCCTGTTCACCGGCCCCGTCGTCCAGCGCCGCCCGCAGGAAGGTCAGCTGCCGCCGTACGCCAGGGGGCTCCGCCTCGGGCCCGACGGTGGCCGGTGCGACCAGACGCACCGCACCGACCACCGCCGCCGACCCGACCAGAACCGCGACCACCACCCGCAGGGCCCGGCCGACGCCCGAGGTGGACGACGGGCCGGACCGACGACGCTGCTCGATCATCGGCCCATCCTGTCAACTGTGCGGGCCCGCCCGGACCGGGCCTCAGCTGAGCGTGCAGGCCGCCGACACTGCGACGTCACCGACGCCGGAGGCGAGGAAACCGAAGCTGGCCGTGCCGCCGGCCGGCAGGTTGCCGTTCCAGCTCACGTTGCGGGCGGTGACCGTCGCGCCGGTCTGGGTGACGATGGCGTTCCACGCCTGGTTGACCTGCTGGCCGCCGCCGAGGGTGAGCGTCGCGGTCCACGCCGACGTCGCAGCCGACCCGGTGTTGCGGACACTCACCTCGCCCTGGAAGCCGCCGTTCCACTGGCTGACCACCTGGTAGGTGGCCGTGCAGTCCCGGCCGGCTGGTGGCGTGGTCGGCGCGACCGTCGGGGTGGGAGTGACCGGCGGCGGGCCGGTCGTGCTGGGCGTCGGCGTCGGCGTCGGCGTCGGCGTCGGAGTGACGGTGAGGAGTCGCGCGATCGCCGGCGCGAACCGGTCGGCCATCTTGCGGAAGCCCGCGTCGTTGGGGTGTACGCCGTCGCCGGTGTCGGTCGCGGCGTCGAATCCGGTCCACTGGTCCACCACAGCGATCGGTGACCGGGCGGTGGTCAGGCCGGCGGCCCAGGTGGCGATCCGGTTGTTCAGCGTCACCGTGTCGGCCGGGCAGGTCGTGCAGCCGTGATGCGGGATGATCTGCGCGACCAGGAGCTTCATGTCCGGGTTGTTCGCCCGCATCTGCCCGACGAGTTTGGTGAACGCGGCCATGATGGTGTCCATCGACTGCCAGCCGCCCCACAGGTCGTTGGTCCCCAGGTGCATCACGACGATGTCCGGGGCCGCCGCGCTCAACCACGGCGGCAGTTGGTTGTTGTCGGCGATGCCGACCGCAGAGAATCCACCGTGGCCCTCGTGGTCGGGGTCGTACGAGAATCCGTAGTTGCAGCTGCCGCCGTCGGAGGCGCTGCCGACGAAGTCGATGTCGGTGTGCCCGGCACGGCGCAGCTGGTCCCAGACGAGGGCCCGCCAGCAGCCGGGGCCGGCGGTGATCGAGTCGCCGAGCGGCATGATCCGGACCGGGTCGGCGGCCGACGCCGCGGGCGCCGTCGTCACCGCCAGGCCCAGGGCCATGGCGAGGGCGGCGAACAGCGAGTACACGAGAACTCTTCGTGGCATGGTCAGCGTTCCTTTCGAGGTCACACTGGACCTGCCGGCCGCCCGAGCGGTGACCGCAGGTGCCGAGGAGAGGACCGTCGATGGGAGCGCACCCCCAGCTTTGTTTAGCTTCCCGACTAAGTCAAGCAACACGTCGCACCGGCTGCCGTGGTCGCGTACGACGGTCGCGAACGTCGCCCGTCTCGCGCTCGGCCAGCATGATCGCGCCGAGGCCGTGCGCCAGCTGATCGAGCAGGGGGGAGCGGGCGTTGCGAGAGGCGGCTCGTGTTTCGACCGGTGACACATCAGGTACCTCACTGCTGGACGGTGAGGTACCTGGCGTGTCACTCGCCGAGGTTCGCGGCGAGGGGCGAGGAGGTCAACGCTCGTAGTGGTACCGGCAGGCGACGATCTCGACGTCCTCCTTGGCGATCCGGTACACGAGTCGGTGTTCGCGATCGATCCGGCGGGACCAGAATCCGGACAGTTCACCACGAAGGGGCTCCGGCTTGCCGATGCCCTCGTAACCGTTACGCATCACGTCGGCGATGAGGTCGTTGACGCGTTTGATCAACTTTCGATCCGTATGGCTGAGGTACTGGGCCCATGCTGTCGCGGTGAGAACCAGTCTCACACAACATCCCGTACGGCGACTGGATCGATGAGCTGCCGCTCCTGCGCGTCGCCGTTTTCCAGCTCTGCGATCGATCGCCGCAGGGCTGCGGCGTTGCTCGGGTTACGGAGCAGGTACTCGGTCTCCTTCATCGACTCGTACTCGGCGAGCGGCACGATGACGACCGGCTCATGACCCGACCGGGTCACCACGACCTCCTCGGCGTCGTTGACGACGCTGTCGAGCTCGGCAGCCAGATTCTGCCTCAGCTGGGTGAAGTTCACCGTCCGCACGATCACCTCCGCACAGGTACAGAAAATTGTACCTGAAGTGGCGGTTCGCTCATGCCCGACGGGCGGGTCGGTCGCCCAGCACGGCGGCGATCATGCGGTGGCCCTGGGCTTCGAACCGCTCGTCGCCCACCCGGTAGGCCCACGCGGCGGTGCCGATCGCCTCCCGGACCTGGGTGCGGCGCCATGCGCCGGCCGTACGCGGGTCGATGCCGTAGCCGTCGAAGAACGCCGTTTCGAGGCCCGGCGTACGGCGGAAGTCGTTGACGGCCAGCCGGGCGAAGTCGGTATAGGCCGGGCGCAGCGCCGCGCGGCCGAAGTCGATCACGCTGACCACGCCGCCGTCGATGAGCCAGTTGCGCGGGTGCCAGTCGCCGTGGGTGGGCACCAGGGTCGCCGACGGCGTCGGCCAACTGGCGATCTCGGCGCGCAACCGCCGTACCGTGTCGTCGTCGATCCGGTGCGGGCCGGCAAGCCAGGACAGCGACTTGTCGTTCTCCCGCCGCTCGTAGTCGTCGTCGGTGACGGCCGTCTGGGCGTGCAGCATCGCCAGCAGTTCGCCGGCCTGCCGGTGGACGTCCGGATCGTCGGCGTACCCGCTGCCGAGCGCCAGCTCACCCGGAAGAAACCGGGTCACCAGCAGCTTCGCCTCGGCGCTGCCGTACGCCAGCGCCGGGGCGCGGCCGATCCTGGTCCACGGGCGCAGCCAGTGCCGGTGGGCGTGCAACTCGCGGGCGAGGTGATGGTCACCGGCGCCGCCGGCCTTGACGATGAACCGCGACCCGGCGCGCGTCACCTCCAGGACGGTGGTAGCCACCAGGCCCCAGCTGTGGTCCCGCTCGACGCGGGCGCCGGGCAGCCAGCGGTCCAGCAACGACCGCTGTTGCCCGCTGAGCGTGCCGACTGCCGGGTCCACCCCCGGAGCCTACGGACACCGGACGATCGGATGCGCTCGACCTGACACCTCCTCGGCGTGTCAGATCGACCAGGCGCTGTGGATCATCCACGGAGCCTTATCTTCGCGGCTTGACCTCGAGCGCGCTCGAAGTGCAATCCTGAGTCGCAACAGGATCACTGGAAGGAGCACGTGACGATGGAGCAGCGGCCGCTCGGCGGCATCGGACCGGTCAGCGTCCTCACCCTCGGCGGGGGTGGGCTGGGCCAGGTGTGGGGCGTCACCGACCGGGACGAGGCGGTGGCGACCGTACGGGAGGCGGTCGACGCCGGTATCGACCTGCTCGACGTCGCCCCCGGCTACGGTGACGGCGAGGCAGAATGGGTGGTCGGCGCGGCGTTCGACGGCAGCCTGCCGGCCGGCGTACGGGTCGTCACCAAATGCGGACTGGGCAACCCGGCCGCCGGTGACGTCGCGGCCCTGCTGGAGAAGTCCCTCGACGACAGCCTGCAGCGGATGCGACTGTCGTTCGTCGACGCGCTACTGCTGCACAATCCGATCGTGGCGCAGGCCGCGCCGGGCACCACCGGGGCGACCTCCGCCGACCTGTTCGCCGAGGCCGTCCGGCCGGCGTTCGAGGACCTGGTCCGGCGTGGCCGGATCGGCGCCTGGGGAATCACCGCCGTCGAGGAGCCGGACGTGATCATCCGGGTGCTCGGCGATCAGCCGACCCCGGCGGTCGCCCAGTGTGTGACGAACCTGCTCGACTCCCCCGGCGATCTGCTGATGCCCGGCAGCGAGGGCTCCCGGCCACGCGACGTCCTGACGGCCGCCGGCCGGCACGGCGTCGGAGTGATGGGCATCCGGGCGGTCGCGGCCGGCGCGTTCACCGACGCCGTCGACCGGGACCTGCCGCCGGAGCATCCGACCATGGTCGACTTCCGGCGGGCCGCGCCGCTGCGCGAGCTGGCCCGCGAGCTGGGCGAATCCGCCGCGTCCCTGGCCCACCGGTACACGCTGTCGATGCCCGGCGTCGACACTGTTGTCCTCGGCGTGAAGAACCGCACCGAGCTGCGCGAATGTCTCGCGGCGGCGTCCGCCGGCGTGCTTCCGGCCGACCTGATGGCGACCATCGACGCCCGCGTCACCGCTCAGACGTCCAGGTAGCGGGGCGGCACCGCGTCGGTGAGCCACACCCCGTTGGCGCTGCGGTAGAACAGGTGACCATCTCGGGCCATCGCCGCCGCGTCGACGGTGAGGATCACGACGCCACCGGCCCGCCGGGCACCGACCCGGCGGGCCGTGTCGGTGTCCGCCGACAGGTGCACGTGGTGACGCCGGGCCCGGTGCAGCCCGGTGGCCCGGATCGAGTCGAGTGCGGCTGCGGTGGTGCCGTGGTAGAGCCGCTCCGGCGGAGGCTGCGCCACCAGCCCCAGGTCGATCGGGACCGAATGCCCCTGGTTCGCCCGGATCTGCTCGGTGCCGTCGGGGTCGCGGCGCAGCGCGAACCGTTGCTTACTGTCCCGCTCGACGACGGTGTCCAGCTGCAGCCGGGTGATCCGCAGCGCGTCGAGCAGGTCCGTCACCCGGACCCAGCCGGCCGGGTCCAGTTCGAGATCGAACCGGTCGGGCGCGTGGCGCAACGCCAGCGACATCCGTTTACTCATTCTGACCAACATCTTGTCGTTCACACCAGCATTGTCGCCGGCCGGCGCACCCGTGACACGGGGTTCCGGTCCGGGGAGGAAGCGACGTGGTACGTGAGTCCCGTCGGAGCCTGCCGGGATCGGTGATCAAGGGGCCGAAGTGTCAGCCGGGTGTGGTTACCTACCGTCATGCCGCATCCGATCATGTTCGACGACGCCGACCCGCTGCTCGCCGAGGTACGCCGGCTCGCGCTGGCCTTCCCCGACGCCGCCGAGAAGATCTCGCACGGGCATCCGGCGTTCTACACCACCAAGGTGTTCGCCTACTACGGCGGCTCAGTGAAGGTCGACGGCGTCTACCAGCAGCATGATTACTCCGTACTGGTGCTGGTGGACCCGGACGAGCGGGCGGCGCTGCTGGCCGAGCCGCGCTGCTACGCCCCGGCGTACCTGGCCAGCTCCGGCTGGGTCGGGGTGGATCTGGCCGATGACACCGACTGGGCGGAGATCGGCGAGCTGCTCGACGCCAGCTACCGGCGCACCGCCGGGCCCCGCCGGATCGCCCGGCTCGACGCACAGCCGACCCGATAAGACACAAGACCCGACAGCACCCGATATCGATCACACAAACTATCCGGAATTCATCCGATCTCCATCATGGACTCCGATCCGTCGTACTGATAGAGGTAGGGGTGGCATTCGACGCACCGCCCCACCATCAGCAGATCGGGGATCCGACAATGCACGAGGTGCACCGCCTGATTCGCACACTGCGTACCGAACGCGGGCTTTCCCAGCAGCAGCTCGGCGCGTTGATCCAGCTCAGCGCGTCGTCGATCGGCAGCTACGAGAACGGCCGCCTGGTCCCGGTACAGCAGAACGCGAAGATCCTCGACGAAGTGCTGGGCAGCGGCGACCGAGTGCAGCGCGCCAGCGCCGAGGCACGCGGGATGTCCTTCGCCGGCTTTCTGCGCCCGTGGGCCGAAATGGAGGAGCTGGCCACCCTGCTGCGGTCGTTTCAGCTCGCGGTCGTCCCAGGCCTGTTGCAGACCCGGGAGTACGCCGAACGACTGCTGCGCGTCGGCCCGGTCGACGACGTGCCGACCCGGCTGGCGAACCGGCTCACCCGCCAGCAGGTGCTCACCCGCGCGGACGACCCGGCCGAGTTCATCGCCGTCATCGACCGCAGCGTGCTGCACCGCCAGGTGGGGACCCCGGAGCAGATGGCCGAGCAGCTGCGCGGTCTCGCCGAGGCGGCGGCGCGCCCCAACGTCTGGGTGCACGTGGTGCCCGGTAGCGCCGACGCCTACCACGGGCTCAACGGATCGTTCGCGTTGGCGACCGTGGACGACCACGTGTTCGGCTACGTCGATTCCCATTTCGGCGGTGACGTGGTGAGCAACCCCGCCGATGTGCAGACATTGGAGCGGTCCTGGGAAGGTGTCCGCAGTTATGCTCTTCCTGTCGAGGAGTCGCACGACATGATCCTGAAAGCGGTGCAGACATGGAGCTGAGCACCACCCCTCGCTGGCGCAAGTCGACCCGCAGCAACCCCGCTGGCGGCGACTGTGTCGAGGTCGCCGACAACGTGCCCGGCCGGGTCCACGTCCGCGACACCAAGGACCGCGACGGCGGCACCCTGACCTTCGCCCCCGCCGCCTGGTCCGCGTTCGTCACCCTGGCCAGGACCACGTCCGTACGCTGACCGGCTCCGCCAGCCAGCGGCGGTAGCGCCGCAGCGACCGGCGTCGCTGGAGCTGCTCCTGCATGAGGGAGACGACCGGGTCTGCCCGGCCGGGGTCGGCGGCTCCTCGCCCGACCTGGCGGAGCCGGCAGTGCACGACGGCCTGGGTGGCCGCCGAGGCCAGGTGCTTGTTCTTCCAGCGCGGGCCCGGGGCCGTGACCGCTGCTTCCTCGCCGCGCAGCCAGCGCCGCGGTAGCTCCGGGTCCACGGCGAGTGCCGTCGCCACTCCGACCACAGCCGCGCCCTGGGTGCGTACCTGCTCGGCGACGGCACGGCGGCGGACGCCGCCGGTGAGCATCACCGGCACCGGTGCCTGCGGGATGATCGTCGCTGCGGCGTCCAGGAAGTACGCCTCCCGGGCGAGGGTGTGCCCGTCCGCCGGGTAGCCGTTGGTGGCCAGGCTCTCCACTGAGCCACCGGAGAGTTCGACCAGGTCGACGCCGATGTCGGCGAGCATCCCGACGACCTGCCTGGCGTCGTCGGGGCCGAAGCCGCCGCGCTGGAAGTCGGCGGTGTTGAGTTTGACCGCCACCGCCGCGCCGTCGGGCAACCGACGCCGGACCTCGGTGACGACGTCGATCAGCAACCGGGCACGGTTGGCGAGGTCCCCGCCCCAGCGGTCGGTCCGCCGGTTGGTCAGCGGGGAGAGGAACTGGCTCAGCAGGTAGCCGTGCGCGGCGTGGATCTGTACCCCGTCGAACCCGGCCTCGACGGCGCGTCGCGCGGTACGGCCGAACCGGTCGACGACCTCGTCGATCTGTTCCGGTGTCATCGCGGTGGGCCGGGCGTAGAAGCGGGACAGCCGACCGATGTCGACCGGGATGTCCGACGGGGACCAGGCCAGGCCGGGCATGTCCGCGTTGACGACCCGGCCGGGGTGGTTGATCTGCATCCAGGCGCGGGCACCGCCGGCAGTCGCCGCCGTCGCCCAGCGCCGAAAGGGCTCCAGCGGGGTGCGGTCCACGAGTACGACGTCGGAGGGGTCGGCGAGGGCGCGCTCGTCGATCATGACGTGACCGGTGATCAGCAGCCCGGCTCCGCCGGCGCCCCAGCGCTGGTAGAGCGTGACGAGTTCGGGCCCAGGGAGCTGGCCGTCGACGGCCAGGAACTCCTCCATCGCCGCCTTGGCGATCCGGTTCGGCAGAACCTGTCCGCTGCGCAGTGCCAGCGGTTCGGCCAGTTGGGACATGGTGTGACTCCTCAGCCGTCATACTTCGAGTCTCGAAGCGTTTCAGACCGTAATAGTTCGAGACTCGAAGCGCAAGTGGTACCGTCGACGGGTGAACCACATGGACCTCGTCGACGCCATCCGCGCCAACCACGAGATCTTCATGACGACCAGTGACCGGCTCGAACCCGCTCTGGCCGCCCACGGGCTGACCAACGCGACCGCCCAGGCGCTGTGGGCGATCGATCCGACCGGACCGGCACCGTCGATGAAGGCGCTCGCCGAGCGCCTGTACTGCAACGCCCCCAACCTCAGCTTCATCGCCAACCAGCTGATCGAGCGCGGACTGGTCGAACGCAGCGTCGACCCCACCGACCGGCGGGGCCGGGTGCTCGCCCTCACCGACAAGGGCCGACAGGTACGCCAGGAGATCATCGCCGCGACCCTCGAAGCGAGCCCGTTCGCCGGCTGCCCACCGCAACTGCTGCACGAACTCGCCACCCTGCTCCGACAGGTCGCCGCCGGGCACAAGTCCGCAGCAGATTGACTTTCAAGTCCTGTGTAGATTATCCGTCGAACGACAGGCCTAGCGTTGGTTGAGGCCGAAAGCTAGCATCTCCGCCATGGCTGTCGACCCAGGAACCTTGCACGGTGATCACCAGGCGATGTTCGCAGCATTGCCGGCGGACGGCACCACGATAAGCAACCCGAACCTCCAGCGGCGACTCGATTGGAACTCCGACCGCTACTTCCGCGCCCGAGATGCACTGGTCGACATGGGCTTGGTCGTACGTGGCCGTGGTCGCGGCGGCGTAGTCAGGCGACTCGTCCCGGAAATGGTGGTCAAGGAGCGTACGGTAGCAGTCGTCGTTGATGCCGGCGCTGATGCCCTCACCACAGCCGCTACTGTCGAGGCGGCCATCAAGAACGAACTCGCCCTCTACGAACCGATGCGACGGGTCATCGAGCAGGACTGGGCCAAAGACCGTCGCCGTGACCCACTTGCTGTCGAGATCACCGCGCTGCAGGGACGGCGAGCTACCGGTGGCGTCTGGTCACGGCCAGACATCGTCAGCGTCGAGGTTCGCACCTTCGCCTACGTACCCGGCAAGTATCTCGAAGTCGCCACCTTCGAGGTCAAGGCCGCCAACGCCATCAATGTCCAAGCCGTATACGAGGCGCTCGCGCACCGACGTGCTGCCACGCACTCCTATGTGCTCCTGCACGTGCCTGCCGATCACGCGGACAGCCTTGAGGACGACGTTGCCGATGTCGCCGAAGCCGCACGCGCTCACGGCATCGGAGTCGTCACCGCAGCAGACCCAGCAGACTACGACACATGGGAGGAACGAGAAGAGGCCCGCCGAATCGAACCAGACCCCGAACGACTCAACAACTTCGTCGCGACCCAGCTCTCCGACAACGCACGCGACCTCATCTCCCGGCGCCTGCGCTGACCAATGTCCAAGCCAGTTGCGTCTACGGAGAGCCCACCGCCGTGGTAGAAGCCTCCGACTATGCCAACGCCGTCTACCGGTTCGTGCAGGCGCACGCCACGGTCGAGCATGGACGCCGGGTCTGCCGGGAGCCCCTCTATCCATGGTTGATGAGGGAATTCGACCTGAGCATTCACGAAGTCAAGGGCATCCGCACCGCTGCGGTGAAGGAGCTTGAACGTCAAGGTCTGGTTCAACGGCCGAATCCCAGGAGTGTTCTGCTAATCCTGACCGATTGAACGTAGCCAGTGTCAGCCGGTGAGGAAGCGGTGGGAGTTGCCGCCGCGCAGGGCGGCCCGCTGGTCGGCGGTGAGGAAGTCCGCCTTGTCGACCACCGCGCCGACCGGCCGTTCCCCCAGCGGGTACGGGTAGTCGCTGCCCAGCAGCACCCGGTCGGCACCCATCGTGTCGACCAGCAGCCGCAGCGCCGCCGGGTCGAACACCACCGAGTCGACGTAGAACCGGTCGACGTAGTGACTCGGCGGGTGCGCCGACCGGCCCCGTACCACGTCGCCCCGGCGGTGCCAGGCGTTGTCGGCGCGGCCCAGCCAGAACGGGAAGCTGCCGCCGCCGTGGGCGAAGCAGATTCGCAGCGTACGGGGCAGCTGATCGAAGCCGCCGCCGAGGATCAGCGCCAGGATCGACAGGTGGGTCTCGGCGGGCATGCCGGACAGCCAGCGGGCCATCCACCGGTCCAGCCGGGGTCCGGCCGGCATGTCCCACGGGTGGACGAAGACGGGTGCGCCGACGTCGGCGCAGTGCCGCAGGAAGGCCACGATGCCGGCGTCGTCGAGGTCGCGGTCACCGACGTGGTTGCCGATCTCCACCCCGGCGTGCCCAGCGGCCAGGCAGCGGTCCAGTTCGGCGCAGGCGGCGTCGGGGTCCTGCAGCGGCACCTGGCAGAACGGCACCAGCCGACCATCACCGGCGGCGGTGACCTCCAGGGTGAGGTCGTTGAAGATCCGGGCCACCTTGACCGCCTGGTCGGCCGGCCGGTCGTAGGCGAAGAAGACCGGCGTCGGCGAGACCACCTGCACGTCGACCCCGTCGACATCCATGTCGGCCAGCCGGGTGGCTGGGTCCCAGGTCTGCGGGCCGACCGGCCGGAACTCCGTCTGGCCCACCATGATCATGGCGGCCCGTTCGGAGTCGACCCGCAGCCACGGCCAGCCGGTCCCGCCGCAGGCGGCGGCGAGATCCGGCCAGCCCCTGGGCACCAGGTGGGTGTGGACGTCGATGGTCTGCCCGGCGTCGGTCACGGTGAGGCTCAGCCCTTGCCCGGGTGCAGGGCACCGCACTTGTCGCAGGTGCGCGCGGACTCGTCGCCGTAGAAGGCGGTGAAGACCGGCGGCAGGTCGGCGACGATGTCGCGAACCTGCAACTCCACCTCGTGCACCAGGTTGCCGCAGTCGGGGCAGTACCACTGGAACTTCTCCAGGGTGCCCTCCTCGCGGACCCGTTCGATGACGACACCGATCGAGCCGGCTTCGGGGCGTTGCGGCGAGTGCGGCACGAAGCCGGGCAGCACCCACATCTGGCCTTCCCGGATGTGTACGGTCTGCGGCCCGTCGTCGGTCATCAGGTTGACGTGCATGTTCCCTTTGACCTGGTAGAAGAACTCCTCGTACGGGTCGACGTGGAAGTCGGTGCGCTGGTTGGGGCCGCCGACGACCTGCACGATGAAATCGTCGCCGGTGGGAAACATCTGCTTGTTGTTCACCGGCGGCTTGAGCAGATGCTCGTTCTCGCTGATCCAGTTGGGGAAGTTGACCGGTTCGGCAATGTCGCTCACGGGTGTCACTCCTTCCGGGTGGGGGCGTCGGCCGGTGCCACGGCGACGGCCTGGATCTCGATGAGCAGGTGCGGGTGCGGCAGCTGATGGACGGCGACGGTGGTGCGGGTCGGTCCGGTGTGGTCGAAGTGTTCGGCCCAGACCTGGTTGTAGCCGCCGAAGTCGTTCATGT